>CANSLW010000196.1 GCA_947647815.1 uncultured Dorea sp.
TAGCGTGGCGTTCGAGTACCGTAAGCTGTCAGACGAACCCGGAGGAGGGCCGAGCTGAGTAACCGTGCGAAAGGTATCCTGCTCCAGATCCACATAATAAGTTGAAAAAAACAGACTGCTTAAGCTGCTGATAATATACGCCCGGTCTTCCAGATTGCGGATGATCTCCCTGCTCTGGGCAATGAGTCCTTCACGTTCTACTCCCTCTCGGAGCAGATCATCCACATCCTTTACACACAGAGTAACAAAACTTGTCTCTTTGTGGCGGTCCGGAATAACTTCCATCAGATTCCAACGAAAACCACCATCTACTTTTCGGCGATAAATCATAGAACAAGCTTCCTGTCCACCGTCAAAAGTCCTGCGCAGCTGATCCAACCGGGTAAAAGAAACAAACCTCTCCGCATCATCTTGATGGATAGCGCCGTCCAGGGCAAACTGAGCCAACTGTCTGGTTATGGGTCCTTCTCCCGGCTGCCACCCTTCCGGATCAGACTTGATCACAGTACACCGATCCCTTTCCAGATCCACCCGAAGGATCTTCCGGTATGTAAAATCATCCGTCTCAAACATAGCCATAGAGAACGTCTCCTGATCATTTGTCATCTTCACAATCCTCCTTCCATGAATATGATACCACAAAATGCGGAACACTCCGTAGAATCATGATATTTTTAGCTGAATCAAAAGGTCATTACAATCGGCTTATTATACCATAAACAACCTCACAAATCAATCTATGATCCCATAACTCTCAGGGCTGACTTCAGGAACTTATTTGTAATGTGTGATTATAATCTGCGGTGTCACTTTCCCCATATATTCATTAATATCCGGATAAAATGTAACAGATATCTTCATCTGGCTTGGCCTGCCTGAAAGCATGTCGTCTACCGCCTGCTTTCCATAACGTTCCTGCAGCATTTGAAGAAACCCGTCCGCCTGATGGAAACACATGGCTTCGATTACGGTATGGGAGGAATCTCTCACCTTAAGTTTCAGGACATTCCGATTCTTTCCAAGGATTCTTCCGCTTAAAATCTCTACATTACGAGCTGCGAATATTGGTTTGGCATTGCCTTTACCGAAGGGTTCTAAGAGGGATAATTCCTGCACAAACTCTTCTGTTACACAGGAAAAGGGCAGTTCCATATCGATGACCACTTTTTCTGACAGGTCTTCTTCTGTCAGGCTGCAATTTTCATTCAGCATTCTGCGGAGTTTTTCCACATTTTCTTTTTTCAGGGATAATCCTGCCGCCAGTTTGTGGCCGCCGTATCTGGTCAGGAGTTCTTTACATTTGCTGAGTTCGTCATACATATGATATGCGTCAATGGAACGTCCGGAACCTTTGATTCCTTCTTCTGCGTCTGTCAGCACAAAGACCGGCTTATAATAGCTTTCGCGGATTCTTCCCGCCACAATTCCAGCAAGGCTCTCATGACACTCTGGGAGATAGATAACCAGGACGCGGTCTTCTCCGATCACAGAAGATTCTACCTGCTCTTTTGCCTGCTCTACGGCGTCTTCCGTCATATCTTTCCTGCTGTCATTCAGCGCTTTTAAGTCTCCCGCCAGAATGTCCGCTTCCTTCTTATTCTTTGCCCGCAAAAGCTTAAGGGCTCTCTTTGCCGTATCAAGCCTTCCGCTGGCATTCATGCAGGGGCCTAAGATAAAACCGATGTGATAGGCGCGTATCTTCTCTTTCTCAACCTTGGTACACTCCATCAGAGAGCGCAGTCCCTGATTATGTGTGCGTCCTAACATCTCCAGGCCTTCTTTTACAATAATGCGGTTCTCATTCTCCAGATCCATGACGTCCCCTACCGTGGCAATAGCGGCATTCTCAATCAGATAATCTAATTCGTCCGTATCTTTCCCCATCATCTCGCACAGAGCCTCCACCAGTTTATAAGCAATTGCCGCTCCGCACAATCCTTTGAAAGGATATTCACATCCCGGCTGCTTAGGATCGATTACAGCATCCGCCGGAGGAAGCAGATAAAAACGCTCACCATCCTCCTCATCATAAGGCACTTCATGATGATCTGTCACGATAATCGTCATTCCAAGACTCTTTCCATGCGCAATCTCATCAGCCGCCGCAATCCCGTTATCACAGGTAATAATAGTATCAATCCCATCTTTATGCGCTCTCTCGATCAATTCTATATTCAGCCCGTATCCGTCTTTAATGCGATCAGGTATATCACTGTCCACATTGCCGCCAAGCGCCTCTATCCCCTCTAACAATATGTAAGCCGCATTAATCCCGTCAATATCATAATCCCCTATCACCCGAATCTTACACCCGTCTGCTATCTTTTCTCGCAGGATATCCAGTGCTTTATCCATCCCCTTCATCAGCATCCCATCATACAGATCCGCTATCGTCCCATTCAGATACCTGTCAACCGCCTCATCACCGATCACTTCCCTGTTTCTTATGAGGCTCGCCATCCTGGGACTGATATGAAACCGCCTCCCAATCCCCTCAAAATCCGCGCCCTTCCTTATAAGCACCCATCTCTCCATTTTACTCCTCCAAAATACAAAATGCTTGCCACCGGCAACCATTTTGCATACGTTGATATCCAAAACAGCCACCCCAGGATATGAGATGGCTGCTTATTCTTATTATTTATTTTCTGCTGCTGTTTTTCCTATCTTCATCCGCATTACATACCACATTGCTCCTGTAATACATACAGAAGAATATGCTCCGCAGATAACACCCATCATCAATGGAGCCGCGAACTCACGGATGGAGCTGACGCCCATGATGAAGAGAATCGCTACCATTACAAATGTAGTCAGAGACGTATAGATACTTCTTGTAAGCGTCTGTGTAACACTCTTATCCACCACTGCCATGAGCTCTGTCTTCTTTGACTGGTAATGCAGTTCCTCACGGATACGGTCAAAGATAACGATGGTCGCATTGATAGAGTAACCTACAATTGTCAGCATACATGCGATAAACGTATTACCTACTGAAATTCTCGCAATCGCATAGAATCCGATTACCACCAGTACGTCATGCAGGAGCGCCAGGATTGCGCTTGCCGCGAATCTGATATCCTTGAACCGGAACCAGATATACAGAAGCATACAGATTGTAGCGATGATAACCGCAACTACTGCATCCTGCCGCATCTCATTACTTACCGTAGAGCTGATATTCTCAGCCGTAATCAGAGACTCGTCTACACTAAACTCATCAACCATAGCCTGGTTCAGCGCTTCACGCTGGTCAAGCTCTAATGTCACGGTCTTGATGATTACCTGGTTCGTCCCGGCCACTTTCTGTGTCTGTACGTTATTATCTCCTGTAACCTCTTCTACTACAGGCACGATCTTCTCATCGATCTCCTCAATGGAATAATCCTCATTAAATGTCACATTCGTTGAAGTACCGCCTTCAAATTCAAGGCTGTAAGCAAATGCTCCCTTACCTCTGGAAGAATTCACTCCCATCACTGCAAGCCCTGCGGCAATCAGCACGATAGAGATAATAAAGAACACTCTGCGCTTTTCAACAAAATGAATCGGCTCTCTTTCTTTTCTTGGACGATAATACAGACTTTCCTTGCGAAGACCTACTGCATAGAATGCAAATACGATTACCCTCGTTACAACCAAAGCTGTGAACATGGATACGATAATACCGATTGCCAGAGTCTGCGCGAAGCCCTTAACCGTACCGGAGCCTCTGAACCACAAAACTGCCGCCGCGATCAGAGTCGTCACATTGCCATCCACGATCGCAGACATAGCTTTCTGGAATCCAGTCTTCAAAGCGTTCTTCACACTCTTTCCGCGTGTCATCTCCTCACGCACACGTGCAAATATAATAACATTCGCATCAACCGCCATACCAATACCAAGGATAATACCTGCGATACCCGGCAATGTCAGCGTGATATTAAATCCATTCAGGATCAGCAGTACCAGCTCTGTATATACCAACAGGGCAAGTCCCGCCGCAAGTCCCGGAAGATAATATACAAAAATCATAAAGATAATAACCAGAACCAGACCAATCGCGCCTGCCTTCAAACTAGTGCTGATTGCCTGTTCTCCAAGCTGTGCTCCTACTACATTAGAACGCAGCTCTTCCAACTCAAGCTTCAATCCACCGATTCGGATTGTAGATGCCAGCGTATCTGCTTCTTCATATGTGAAATTTCCTGTAATGTAAGCCTGTCCACCCGTAATAGCCTCATTTACTCTCGGACTGCTGATTTCCGCGTCATCATAGATGATGGAAATGGTCTTCCCTACATTCTCCTCTGTCGCTTTTGCGAACTTCTCTTTTCCTTCCTCATTCAGGTTCAGTTCTACGGAATACTCACGGTTTCCCATGCTGTCCTCACCTGCTCTTGCAGATGCGGTCTCCACATCAGAACCAGTAATGACAGTCTCCCCGTCCTGTGTCCTGAATTCCAGGGCTCCCGGTTTTCCTAATTCATCTAAGATTGCATTCGCATCCGTCACTCCCGGAATCTCTATGTTGATCCGATCGCTCCCCTCCTGATAGACACTTGCTTCCGTGCTGTACTGCTCCACACGCTTCTGAAGCTTATAGATTGTGTCGCTCATCTCTTCCTCTGTGGGATTCTTGTCCTTTACCTGATATGTGATGCTGACACCGCCTTCGAGATCAAGACCAAGCTTAATGTTCTTCATCGCACCGGTTCCCGTTTTACCAAATCCCACCAGTACGGTAAAGCCCATCAGTGCAATCAGCACTGCCGTCAGCACCAGGCTTAATATGCCTCTGTTCTTCTTCATGATTAACATTCCTTTCTACACTTTGGCTTCTGCCAAAGCCGCTTTTATCATAATTGCGCACTCTACACGCTTTCGCTGCATCTCGCATCCTATATCATAGGTATCATGGATCGTTCCATGAAAATTATAGGCATTCGCCATACATCCTCCGCTGCAGTAGAACTTTGCAAAACAATCTCTGCACTTCTCTTTTGAATACACATTACAGCTTCGGAAATCATCTGCGATTTCAGGCTTCTTAATGCCCTCATCCACATTTCCCATCAGGAATTCTTCTTGTCCTACAAACTGATGACACGGATACAGATCTCCCCATGGCGTGACCGCCAGATACTCGGTTCCAGAACCACATCCCGACAGTCTCTTAGCCACGCAGGGCCCACCGTCTAAGTCTATCATAAAATGAAAGAAATTAAAACCTTTTCCTTCTTTTTCACGTTCAATCATGATTTTTGCCAGTTTATCATATTCTTCCATGATAACCGGAAGGTCTTCTTCGCGGATTGCATATGGATCGCTCTCATCCCCTACAACTGGTTCGATAGACATCTGCTTAAATCCTAATTCGGCAAAATGCAGGATATCTTCGGAGAAATCCAGATTATCTCTGGTAAATGTCCCGCGTATGTAGTACTTCTCCTGATTCCGGCTTTCGGCAAGCTTCTGAAACTTCGGAACAATCAGATCATAACTTCCCTTTCCATTCCGGAACGGACGCATCTTATCATTGACTTCTTTTCTTCCGTCCAGGCTTAATACTACATTGTCCATCTCCTTATTCACAAACTCCTGC
>CANSLW010000197.1 GCA_947647815.1 uncultured Dorea sp.
GGATAATCATCCACACTGTTATGTTTATTAAATGCATAATCTCTGATATTCACTGCCTCAATAAAAAGCAGCCCCTTATTCATAGCTCTGCCGATAATACTGGTATCAAGTCCCTGCATTACCATTTCTGGAAATAACGTCATAATATAAAAGTGCATATCTATACTCTCCTATCATATCAGGCCATCCATGACATGAATCTTCATCCGCCGTCCAGGTATATCTACATCCAGAATACATTCCTTAATCGCCGGAACCAGCACCTCTCCTGCCTGAGGCCGATCAATCACATATACATCATTTGCTCCGGTCTCCATAACATCTTTCAACGTTCCAAAGTCCTCACCCTGGTCTGTAATCACCTTTATCCCAATCATATCCGCAATAAAGTATTCATTTTCTTCTAATGGCACTGCTTCCTTACGTTCCACAAGAAGCGGGCATCGTTTATATCTTTCCACATCATTTATATTATCATAACCCTTGAACTTGAGTATCACAAATTGCTTAAAGAATTTCACATTTTCAATCTCCAAAGGCAATGTATCTTTCCCTGTATCAAGCAGCACATGTTTTAATTTCTTAAACCGTTCGGCATCATCCGTTGTCGGAAATACCTTGACCTCTCCACGTATCCCGTGAGTCTGGGTAATCACCCCTACCTGTAATAATTCTTCCATACATATCTCCTCTACTACAGAACCTGCTGTCGGCAGCTTCTTCCGTATGCTATGACAATATAAACAAGGACAGATGCATTTATTTTGTACCTGTCCTTGTATATTGTTTGATATTATGATATTAATCCATAATATCAACGATAACCTTTTTATCCTCTTTTGCTGCCGCTGCTTTTACGACGGAACGGATAGCTTTGGCAATACGTCCCTGCTTTCCAATGACCTTTCCCATATCGGAATCAGCCACACGTACTTCAAGAACTGTTGTCTTCTTCTCCTCACGCTCTGTCACAACGACACTCTGTGGATCATCGACTAACGCCTTTGTAATAACTTCCACTAACTCTTTCATAATCGTGCACCTCAAAATCAAGTATTATTTCTCAATGCCTGCTATCTTAAAGATCTTGCTTACAACTTCTGTTGGCTGCGCACCATTATTCAACCATTTCTTAGCTGCTTCCTCATCAACCTTGATTGCGCTTGGATCACAATTCGGATCATATGTTCCAATCTCATCGATGAACTTTCCATCTCTTGGGGATCTTGAATCAGCTACAATGATTCTATAGAAAGGAGCCTTTTTCTGTCCCATTCTTCTTAATCTGATCTTTACTGCCATTGCATTTCACCTCCGTAATTTAATAAATTAATATCTATAAATAATATCTATATAACGCGTTAACCGCGGTATATCAACTTCATGAACTGTGTAAAAAGTTACCACAATTCTTTAGAACGGCAGACGGAACTTACCTTTTCTGCCGCCTTTTCCCACCATTTTCATTAATTTCTTTGTCTCGCCAAACTGCTTCACCATCCGGTTGACTTCACTGATATCTACACCGGCTCCTCTGGCAATCCTATGCTTCCTTGACGGGTTCAGAATATCGGGATTCCTTCTTTCTTCTAATGTCATGGAATGAATCATAGCTTCCATTCTTGCCATACCCTTCTCAGCCTGGGCAGTCTGTTCATCATCCAGTCCCTTCATCTTACCCATGCCGCCCATACCGCCAAGTCCAGGCATCATATTCAGGATACTGCCAAGTCCGCCCATATTCTTCATCTGGCTGATACTTTCCAGATAATCTTCGAAATCAAACTGATTCTTTTTCATCTTCTGGGCCATCTGCCTGGCTTTCTCTTCATCAATCTCGGCTTCTGCCTTCTCAATCAAAGTCAGCACATCGCCCATTCCTAAGATACGGGATGCCATTCTGTCCGGATAAAACTGCTCCAGGTCAGATAACTTCTCCCCCATACCCACATATAAAATCGGCTTACCGGTAACGGCTTTTACTGACAACGCCGCACCGCCACGTGTATCACCGTCAAGCTTTGTTACAATGACTCCGTCAATACCGGCTTTCTCATTAAACTCTTTCGCCACATTCACGGCATCCTGACCGGTCATGGCATCGATAACAAGAATCGTCTGGTGTACGGTTACTGCTTCTTTAATCTCCTTCAACTCATCCATCATGCCCTCATCAATATGAAGACGTCCGGCCGTATCCAGAATCACAAGATTATTGCCATTCTTCTGTGCATGCTCAATCGCGGCTTTCGCAATATTCGCCGGCTTATGGTTCTCACCCATGGCAAATACTTCCACACCCTGTTTCTCGCCGTTTACCTGCAGCTGCTTAATCGCTGCCGGACGATAGACATCACATGCCGCCAAAAGAGGTTTCTTTCCTTTTAACTTATATTTCCCCGCTAATTTCGCAGTTGTTGTCGTCTTACCGGCGCCCTGAAGACCAGCCATCATGATTACGGTAATCGCGCTTCCCGGCTGTAACTTAATCTCTGTGGTTTCTGACCCCATCAGATTTACAAGTTCTTCATTTACAATCTTAATAACCATCTGCCCGGGATTCAGACCATTCATAACATCTTGTCCAATTGCCCGTTCCTGAACGCTTTTGATAAAATCCTTTACCACCTTAAAATTCACGTCCGCGGCAAGCAGCGCCCGCTTAATCTCTTTTAACGCCTCTTTTACATCTTCCTCAGTAAGACGTCCCTTGCTTTTCAAATTCTTAAATATGTTTTGAAGTTTTTCTGTCAGACTGTCAAATGCCATACTACAACTCCTCTATGATCTCACCGGATATCTTTCGGATATTACTAATCAATTCTTCTGGTTTCTTTTCATCATATGTATCCAGAATCTCTTCTATCTTCTCGACCTTTTCTTTGACCGCCAGAAATTTCTCAATCAGATGAAGCTTCTCTTCATATCCCTTCAGCGTCTGGTTGCACCGCTTGATCAGATCATGCACTCCCTGACGGCTGATTCCTGCTTCTTCTGCAATCTCTCCAAGTGACAGATCCTCGATAACAAAGCGTTCATAGATCTCTTTCTGGTGCTTCGTCAATAGTTCGCCATAAAAATCAAACAATAGTGTTTGTTCCAAAATCTTATTCACGTTTACCACCTGTGCTATCATACAACATAATTTCCAGGGTGTCAAGTATTTTTTCTTGACACCCCAGGATTTTTCATATCTTCGGTTATAGTTCACACAATCAGTATGGGACTTTCCAGAAGCCTGTCGATTCGAGGACATCCCCACCCCTGCTCCTGGCTGTCTTCTTTATATTCACAAGCTCTCCGGAAGTTAAGCTTCACTTCCGCATTCTTTATCTCCGGATATTTCGACAGGAAGAGCGCTGCCGCCCCAGATACTACTGGCGTTGCCATAGAAGTACCGCTCTTTCTCACATAGGGAATCTTACTTCTGTAATACCGGCTGTTACAAGACGTTACATGATAACCTGGAGCCACCAGTTCCGGTTTCACGACACACTGACTGGTAGGTCCCACTCCTGAACAGCCATTCTTCATTCCTGGTTCTTCCAATGCACCTACAGTAATCACCTTTCTGCTATTTCCCGGAACTGAGATGCTTCCCTCCCCCGGTCCCTGGTTCCCTGCTGACACCACAACAGTAATCCCCAGATCCCACAACGCCTCTACTGCCTCAATCAGATTATGCGTCTTTGCATACTCCAGTCCTTTTCTTGCTCCTACTGACACATTCGCAATCCGGATTCCATAACGCTGATAATTCTTCTTAATCCACATGATTCCTTCCAGTATCTGTTCGACGCTTCCTTCTCCCCTGGCGTCTAAGACCTTCAGAATAACAAGATCCGCCTGTGGCGCAATACCTGCATATTCTCCCCGCGACAGGCGGCCGTCCCCGGCAAGGATTCCTGCCACATGAGTTCCATGACCGCTGTCGTCATACATTCCATGACGCCGGTTCACACAATCGTAAAATGCACGAATCCGCCCTTTAAGGTCTGGATGCATCGCCAATCCCGTGTCTAAGATACAGACGGTTACATTCTGACCTCTGATATTCCCCCGCATGATGTCATCACAATAATAGTGAATCTGCTGTTTCACTCTATTCATCGAAAAAAACCTTTTTCTACCAGAATATTCCGTTCACACAGAACATGTGCCAACATCCGTGTTCCAAGTCAGATGTTCCTCTCCCGGTTTTTTCAACCTGCCTGAGGTCATTCTTTACCCGGCTTTTGCAGCCTGCGTAAGTAAATCCAGCCTTGTCAGCGTTTCAATCAATTCCTCTTTTGTTTTCTTCCATTCTTCTCTGTTATCTGCCCAGAGTATCAGTGAATCTTTATCTCTATCTTATCACGCATCCCTTATTTTTCTATGAAAATGTGATAAACTGCCTTTCGCTTAAAAATTTCTAATTGATTTCTTCCCCGAATTGTCGTAAGATAGATATGCTTATGACCATACATTGGTAATAGGAGGAAATAATGGAAAACAAGAATTACTATGATATATTAGGTGTTTCAGAGAAAGCCTCTCCCGAAGATATTACCGCCGCAAAAAATGAACTGGCGAAAAAGTACCATCCTGACGTCAATATCAAAAACGGAATAGATACAACGGAACAGATGCAGGAAATCCTCGAAGCATACCGCGTCCTGTCCGACCCGGACAAACGTAACGAATATGACTGGGAGATTCGAAGAAAGCGTCCGGTGATGCAGACTTTTGATCTTCATCATATGGAAGAAAATGATAATGAGCAGACTCCTGCTTTCGTTTCGTATTGGAAAGCCGCTAACGATTTATATGATATTGTTCAGGAGAGCGAACCACTATTCAAGGATAAGAACTGTGCTGAAGAACTGACCAGTCTATCCGTCCGTGCCGCCGAGCATGTAGCCTTGCTCCAAAGTGCTTCCATCCCAGAGAGATACTGGTATCCGGATATCATGAACTGGCTTTTATTCACCTGGTTTCAACATCGGAATTATACCATATCATACTTGCTGACACTCTATGACGAATACGCCAAGGGGAATATCCCGGCGCTTGATAAGTTGAAACTCCAGAAGAATTCATATCAATATCAGCATTCTTTAAAACGGCTGGTAAAATTCTGATCTTTATCTTCACACATCAGAAAGCCTCGCATATTATGTACTGTAAACATTATAAATGGAGGATTTCAATATGAGTGATTTAAGTGCTACAAACTGTGGATGTGGTTGCGAATCAGGAAGATCTGGCGGAGAATGTGGATGTGGTATGGGTAATAACAGTTGCCTGTGGATCATCCTTCTGCTCTTCTGCTGCGGCGGATGCGGCAACAGCTTTGGCGGTGGATGCGGCAACGACAGCTGCCTGTGGATCATCCTTCTGCTCTTCTGCTGTGGCGGATTGGGATGCGGCGGCGGTTTCGACTGCGGATGCTAATCCAATTTTTGCCGGAAGGCTGCCAGTGGCAGCCTTCACACATATAACGATATGGAAAGTCAAATACCTCGCGGGAATAAAGGATGCTTGCATCAACAGGAGGCTGTAAAAAATCTTGTGTCTATGGAAAATAGAATTCCGTGATAAGAACT
>CANSLW010000198.1 GCA_947647815.1 uncultured Dorea sp.
ACGGCGCTGACCGCCCCCCTAATATCCCTCACCGTGTCGCGGATAATCAGCCGGTTCTCCAGATAGATCCGGCTGTTGTCCACGACCCCGTCTTCCAGCCGCCGCAGCATAACCCGGGTGCCTTCCTTGGCGATTTCGCTCATGCTCCTCTCCACGGTGGTCAGGCGCATGTTCCCGTACCCGGACATGTCCCAGTTGTCAAACCCTATCAGGGATACGTCCCCCGGCACTTCCAGCCCCGCTTCCGAAATGGCTTGCTTGGCGCCAAACGCCATCTCGTCATTGAAGCACAGGATAGCCGTGGGCCTGTATTCCAATAAAAATTTAGCCCCTTGGTAGCCGCTGGCATACCGGTATGTCCCCGGCACCGACGGAACCGCGTCCGGGTTTAAGCCATGTTTTTGGGCTGAGGCCCGCCAGCCCTGGCGCCGCAGCCTGGTGGAATCCAAATTGGGGGCGCCCTCGATGACGCAGATATTCCGGTGCCCGTTGTCAATCAGGTAATCCATGGCTTTTTCCATGGCTGCCGCCTCGTTGGTAGTCACGTTGGGCACGTTGATAAATACTTCCCGGCAGATAACCACCATGGGGATCTTTTTCTCCATCACTTCTTCCATAAAAGACAAATCCTCGGTACGTTGGCTTAACACGATAATACCGTCAAAATAGCTCGGGTTCAAAGTCCCCGGCTCGTGCATGTCAATCCCTTTCCCCGCCATATTAGGTCCTGTGATCACTGAGATGCGGTTCTTTTTATCATTTAAGTATGTATCATTTGCAATAAACATATCGTTGGGAATCATCTTCTCCACCACCGGATGGCGGCCGTCTTTGATATCAATGATCCCCTTCTCATTGATGCGGGGACGGACATACTGATTGCGCTCTGCCACCAGCGCCATGGACGCAAATGTATCCAACTGTGCCACAGCCCTTGCGCTTGACTGGATCCTTAAGATTTCCTCTCCGATCTTATCCCGCACCTCGCAGTATAACTGGTATTCTAATGCAAACAGCTTATCCTCCGCACCCAGGATAGTATCTTCTAATTCCTTCAGCTCGGGAATGATATAACGCTCTGCATTGGCAAGGGTCTGTTTACGGGTATAGTATTCCGGAACCAGATTCTTGAAAGAGTTGGTCACTTCCAGATAATAGCCGAACACCTTGTTAAAACGGATGCGGAGATTCTTAATTCCTGTTTTCTCCCGTTCATCCGCTTCTAATTTGGCAAGCCATTCTTTCCCGTCTGATTTGGCAGACCGGAGCCTGTCTACTTCTTCGTTATATCCCTCCCGGATGATGCCGCCCTCTTTCATGGCAATAGGCGGCTCTTCTTTAATAGCACTTTTCACCAGCTCACAGAGATCTTCCAGCGTGTCCAGACTCTCATACAATTCTTTAAGAAGCGGCGCTTTCATCTCCTGTAAAATATATTTGATATGCGGCAGCATGGCAAGAGAATGTTCAAATGCAATCAGATCCCTTGGATTCGCCGACTGATAGGTTATCTTACATACCAAACGTTCCAGATCGTAGATGGATGAAAGATATTCCCGCATCTCTTCACGGGATATGGCGTTATTCTTCAATTCCTCCACCGCATCCAGACGGCGTTCAATCTCTTTTTTGTCAATTAACGGCTGCTCGATATGCTTACGCAGCGCCCGAGCCCCCATAGCCGTCTTCGTTTTATCCAACACCCAGAGAAGAGAACCTCTCTTCTGTTTTTCCCGAAGCGTCTCGCTCAGTTCCAGGTTGCGTCTGGTGGAGCTGTCAAGCAGCATATATTTCCCTGTGGCATAAACAGAAAGCCTGGTAATATGCGATAAATCCCTTTTCTGCGTCTCAATCAGATACTTAAGCAGCGCTCCTGCCGCAATCACTCCACAGTCATAATCCTTTAACCCCAGTCCGTCCAATGCATTCACATGAAAATGATCCGCAAGCGTCCGCTGGCAGATGGCATCATCAAAATACCACGCATCCAGCGAATACAGGGTAATCCCCATCTTCTCCTTTAACAGCTCAAGATCCATGCCGCTCATATAAAAGGCTTCATTACAGATCAATTCTGACGGCATGAACTTGTAGATCTCGTCAAACAGTTTTTCTGTGTCATTTAGTTCGGTGACCATATACTCTCCTGTAGTCACATCCGCTGCAGACAATCCATAATGATCTGCGACATAGACGATACACATGATATAATTATTCTTCGTCTCATCCAATGCTTGTACATCCAGATTCGTCCCTGGTGTAACAATGCGGACCACATCCCGCTTAACCAGGCCCTTGGCAGTTGCCGGATCTTCCATCTGCTCACAGATCGCCACTTTATATCCCTTAGACACCAGCCGGTTCAGATAACTGTCTACCGCATGATAAGGAACTCCGCACATAGGTGCACGCTCCTCGAGTCCGCAATTTTTGCCGGTCAATGTAATCTCCAGTTCCTTCGATGCAGTCAGTGCATCATCAAAGAACATCTCATAAAAATCTCCCAATCTATAAAACAGGATGCAGTCCGGATACTCCTTCTTTGTCGCCATATATTGCTGCATCATTGGTGTTAATTCCGCCACTGTTGTACCTCTCTCTTTTATTCTTTAGTTTCTTATTCATACTGAAAAGTCTGTCACTAACAACTTTTTATTATAACATCTCTATTCAAAATAAGGAAGATAGAAATTCCACCTTATCTATAAATGATATGATGTTGAGGGCAAAAGGTATTTTGCCCCATGATACTTACCATCAACGTGTGGCTTTTCGTCCTTCATTCAGCTTAACTGCTTTTCTAAAAAGCACCAGCCCGATCACAAATAATACGGATATTGCGCTTACGCCCACATTCATTCTTCCGGTCAGCTGTGTCATGACAGACACCAGTGTTGTTCCCAGAATTGCCGCGCCTTTCCCGCAGATATCATACAATCCAAAATATTCTCCTGACTTTTCCGCCGGAATAATTTTTCCGAAATAAGACCTTGACAGAGCCTGTATCGTTCCTTGAAACATTCCAACCAATACCGCAAGCACCCAGAATTCTGTCTGTGTATCCAGCCCGTATGCATAGATGGATATGAACAGATATGCCGCAATGCAGATGGTAAGCACCGTTGTCGGATTGATCTTCTTTGCCGCTCTGTTTAAGATCAGAACCGACGGAAACGCCACAATCTGTGTCAGCAAGAGCGCCAGAAGAAGACCTGTACTGTCTAACCCTAATGCCTGTCCATATGCCGTTGCCATATCGATAATCGTATATACGCCGTCAATAAAGAAGAAAAATGCAAGAAGAAAAACAAATATATGCTTCTGTTCCCAGATGTCCTTAAATGTCTTTCCCAGCCGGATAAAGCTGTTGCGGACGACATGCTCTGTCGTTTCCACATAATATTTCTGCTTATAGGAAATTAAAAGGGGCACTGCAGATAAAAGCCACCATACTGCGGTTATGAAAAACGCAGTCATCATGGAAGCCTGCATACTCATTCCCAGCTTCCCTCCGCCCAACACCACTGCGAGGCTTGCAATAAATGGAATGCAGCTTCCGATATATCCCCATGCAAATCCCTGGGAGGACACCGTGTCCATCCGTTCTGGCTCTGTTACGTCAGTCAGCATCGCATCATAAAATACAAGGCTTGCGGAATATCCAGTCTTTGCCAGAATAAACACAACCAGAAACCAGAGCCAGTGGGATAAAAATCCCATCAAAACACATCCTGCCACGCCGATTGACAATACTACTCTAAAAATTCGTTTCTTAAAATTTTTCGTATCTGCCACAGCTCCAAGCGTCGGTCCCATCAAAGCCACCAGTAAGGTACAGATCGAGGATGCATACCCCCAGTATGCCAGATAATCCACATCTGAAATCCCTGCATTTTCTGCCAGATAGTTAAAATAGATTGGAAAGATGGTTGCAACCAACATTGTGAATGCGGAATTCCCTACATCGTACAGCACCCATTTCTTCTCCAGTGACGTCATCTTGAATTTCATATATTCCTCCCTGAGGCCAATCCTCATAAACTCCTAGTACATCATTGTACCAGCCATATATTTCCTTTTCTTTGATTCATTCTCATTACACCTGCAGTTCTTTCCACTGATCCCCGGCTCCGAACGTTTCATGGAACCTCTCCGGAATCTCTGCTTTGTGGAACAATACTTTCTGATATTGTACAATCAACTCTGCCGCCAGCGGAACTGCCTGTGTATATAACTTTTTCAGCAACTGGCAGTACTCTTCACACAATGGGTTCGGTTTCTCGCTCATCACCATTCCATGGAGGCTTTCATATTTTCCAATCAGCTTCATTGCGCCAAAGAGCAGTTTTCTCTTACCCTGCTTCGGAGCCAGAAGCATCTTATGGCAGGTGATCATAGAAGCCAACGACCTTCGCATCTCCTTCTCAGTAATTTCCTCAAAGAAAGGCGCAATAATCTCTGCATTCTTTTGTGTAGGATGGATATGGTTCGTTCCAAGATAAGTCACCGGATCGATTCCATCTTCTGTCAGGAGCAGCCGGTCAAATTCCATCTCAATCTCCGAATGGCTGATTCCACTGTCATGAATCATTTTTTCTATATACTTATGACATTCGCTGTCCAGAGTAAAATGACAGATAAACCCATAGAGATAGGATCTTGCGGCTTTTTTGTCCTTTGACTCTTTTATTTTTCCAACCGCCGTCTTAAAATATTCATCTGCAAATCGGTCATGCATCTCATATCCAAGACCGTTTACATGATTTTTCGAAAGCGCCTTATAGTAAAATAAAATATCCGGTCCATGCAGTCCGATATCAAACAACTCTTGATTTTCCTCAACGGCCTGCCTAAGCGGTGCTGGAAGAGAACGCTTCACATCTCTTCCGAATTTATAATGTGTGTATGTTGTTGGCATGATAAATCAGTTCCTTTCTTGAGTAGTATTCTTACCAAATGTTTTCTCTTTTTATGAATGCTCGGTGCCAAGTATCTTTTCAAAATTCTGATGTCCGATGCCGACATTTTTTCCTATGAATCGATTCTCCTTCCTCACCATTATTTTATAATTAAATATTTTATTATTCTCGCCACCTCTATTTTCTCATACTGCCCACTTCAAAATGTCTGTCGAACCATCTGCTGTATCTTCCAATCAATGGACCGTTACAGCAAGCCATAATAATAGTTCCAACTCCGATTCCCACAAGACCGTGAAACATTACGAATGAAAGGATTAGTGTCAATAGTAAAAATGCCAGATCGAACCTTAACTTGAATTTGGACAATTCAACCCGATATTTTTCACTGACACCCTTTACAAAGAATTCATAAACCTGTGGATAGT
The DNA here is from genome assembly GCA_947647815.1 of uncultured Dorea sp. Taxonomy (GTDB): domain Bacteria; phylum Bacillota; class Clostridia; order Lachnospirales; family Lachnospiraceae; genus Sporofaciens. The sequence continues at coordinate 5,348 of CANSLW010000198.1, forward strand.
ATTTATTCTTAAAATAGAGCATAGCCCCAAATGCATTGATGAAAAACCCGATAATAAAATAAATGACTCTGAATTGGACAGACAATGTTCCTGGAGCATACACATCTGGATTAAAATGCGGAATCAGTATTCTCCACAGATCCAGTATCATACCATAAATCACTCCTGATAAAAAAGCGCCCAGATACAGTACTTTGGCTTTCT
>CANSLW010000199.1 GCA_947647815.1 uncultured Dorea sp.
CAATTCTTTTCCAGTAATATTCATATTCTGGAGATCTACCAGCATCAGGTGATTATCCGTACCGCCGCTTACAAGGTTGAAGCCTTCTGAAATCATTGCCTCTGCAAGCGCCCTGGCATTCTTAATCACCTGTTCCTGATATGCCTTGAATTCTGGCTTCAGCGCCTCTGCAAAGCAGACAGCCTTAGCCGCGATAATATGCATAAGCGGACCTCCCTGTGTTCCCGGGAAGATTGCCTTATTGATTGCCTTGGCATGCTCTTCCCTGCACAGGATAATCCCACCTCTTGGTCCTCTTAAGGTCTTGTGGGTTGTGCTGGTTACCACATCCGCATAAGGAACCGGATTCTGATGCAATCCAGCCGCAACCAGCCCTGCAATATGCGCCATATCTACAAACAGATATGCACCGACTTCTTTTGCAATATCTGCAAAGATATCGAATCGAATCTCTCTTGGATATGCCGAAGCTCCTGCAACAATCATCTTAGGTTTGCATTCGTGGGCAATCTTCCTGATCTCATCGTAATCCAGATATCCCTCATCATTTACATTGTATGCCACAAAATGATACAGAAGTCCTGACATATTCACCGGTGAACCATGTGTCAGATGTCCGCCGTGTGCCAGATTCAAGCCCATTACGGTATCTCCTGGCTGCAAAAATGCCTGATAAACCGCGTTATTTGCATTCGCGCCAGAATGCGGCTGTACACATGCATGTTCGCAGCCAAACAACTTCTTTACACGCTCAATCGCCAGATTCTCCAGAATATCCACATGCTCACAGCCACCGTAATAACGTTTTGCCGGATATCCTTCTGCATATTTATTCGTCGGCACCGTTCCCATCGCCAGCATAACCGCCGGGCTTACAATATTCTCAGACGCAATCAGTTCCAGATTCCGTCTCTGCCTGCTAAGCTCCAGATCCAATGCTTCTCCCACTTCTTTATCACAACTTTTGATATAGTCCATAACATCTTGAACCATGTTCATTGTTTTTCCTCCATTCTTAAATATCTTCCCTTCCTGAGTGTACGTTGTTTTATTCCCTGATGATTAATATTGAATCTTAACAATCTCCCCAGTCTTCCAGGCTTCTGTCGTGGCAAATCCAATCTGTGTGGATCTAGTTCCATCATATACGGTAACTCCCGGTTTCCTTCCCTGTTCTATACAGTCGATAAATTCCTGCATCTCCAACTGGTACGCTTCAGCAAACCTCTCTGGGAATCCGCTGACACATTCTGTCACCACGCCGTTCTTATCATAGATCATACACAGATTCTTCTCTGGTACCGGACTAATCCGAAGGGAACCTTCCGTACCGATAATCTCTGTCTCAATATGATACCCATGAGCCGCCGTACGTCCTACATGAACGATGCCAAGAGCGCCATTTTCACACCTGTACATGGCAACTCCCGTCTCATCATCTCCAACTTCTACGAATTCCGGATGCTTGAACGTCGTTCCCATGGCATGCACTTCCACCGGATCGGAACCTAAGAACCAACGCATTAAATCAATATCATGGATTGCCATGTCGATAAAAATCCCGCCGCTTGTAGCTGCGAACCGGATTGCCCCCGTAACCAGCGACTCCGGATCGATTCCCGCCGCTTTCACCATATAGGGCGTTCCGATTGCTCCTTCCTCAATCTTCTTCTTCGCATACGCATAAGATGGATCAAAACGGCGCATGAATCCAAGGAAAAATATGGATTCCGGGTGACGTTCCACAGCCGCCTCCGCAATCTTACATTCTTCTACTGTCACTCCCAGAGGTTTATCGGAAAACACATGCTTTCCTGCATCCAAAGCCGCCTCAATCTGCCAACAGTGCTCTCCACTGGTAGTAACAATTGCAACTGCGTCGATATCCGCCTCTGCCAGCATCTTGCGGTAATCCGTATAAACATCTGTTACTCCTAATTCCTCCTTCGCATACTCCAACTCAATGGGAACAATAGAGCATGCCGCCGTCAATTCCGCATTAGGAATCTTGTATGCGATATTCTGCGCATGCACCTTTCCTAATCTTCCAAGGCCTGCTATTCCTACTTTTACTTTTCTCATGATATATCATACTCCTCTGCTTAGCTGATATCCTTCTTTAATTGCAACTGTTTCCGCAGAATAACACCTTTTTTGCATATAATGCTGCTTTCTTCACACTTCCTTCTTCAAAAGGAACAGAAAGGCCTGCATGCTTCAATGTCTCCAGATAACTCATGCTTCCACCGCATTTACACAGTTTCAGATAATCCTCCCATGCCTTATCGTGATTCTCTATATTCTTAACTGCGAATTCCAACGCTCCCATCGTTGTGAGAACATAATTAATGTAATAGAACGGATACAGGAAGATGTGAAGCTTATGATACCAGTAACCACCTCTGTCGAAGAAATCATCTTCATCGTATTTTCTCCACGGCATATAGATCTCCTCTAACTTCTTCCATTCCAGAGTTCGTTCCTTTGGCGTAAGCTTTGGATTCGCATAACAGATATGCTGGAACTCGTCCACCGCCGTTCCGAACGGAACGAATGTAAGCGCCTCCTGCAAGTGTGCAAACCGATACTTATCCGCCTGATCCCCAAAGAACTGCTCTGCGTATTTGTACGCAAACTGCTCCATAGCCATAGAATGTATCTCAGCAATATCTGTGGATACATCATAATAGGATGAAATCGGCTGGCTTCGCATCGCCATATACCCTGCAAAAGCATGTCCAAGCTCATGGCTCATCACCTGCATATCAAATATTGTATGATTAAAACATGAGAATACAAATGGAGCCTTATAATCCAACAGAGACGTCATATAACCGGTAGACGCCTTTCCTGGCTTATTTACCAGGTCCATCAACTCATGCTCAATCATAAAATCAATAAATTCTCCTGTCTCGGCGCTGATATCATGATACATCTTCTGCGCCTGTGAGACCATGAATTCCTCATCTCCTGCCGGAACTGCGTTGCCGTCAGGATAGACCCTCTTCTCATCATATGCCATAAGTGTATCCACACCAAGTCTCTCCTGCTGCATCTCATACAGCTTCTCACACAACGGCACGACTTCCTCTCTCACCTGACGACGGAAAGCCGCTACTTCTTCCATCCCGTAATCTGTGCGCCCCTGCTGCATATAGCCCACCGGAATGAAGTCTTCATATCCAAGATTCCTGCCCATCTCGTTACGAATGGAAATCAGCTCATCCCATATCTTCTCCATCCTTTCCTCATGCCCGTGATAGAATTCTGAATACGCTTTATAAGCCCCGGCACGAACCTCTCTGTCTTCATGTTCAAAGAATTTCTGAAGCCCATAAAGATTCCTCGTCTCGCCAAGGAATGGAATCTCTGCCGTCGCCATAATCTTCTGGTACTCGTTTGTAAGTTCTGCTTCACGCTGCATAAGCGGTATATTCTTCTCACAAAAGATCTTCTTCTGAAGCTCCATGGACACGAACATCTGCCTGCCGTATTCTTCTTCAAGATCCGCCCGGAACGGCGATGTCATGAGTGATTCACTCACCGCAAGAAGCGCCGGTGTAATCTCCGGCATCATCTTGTTAATATATTCTTCCTCCTGCTCATAGAACTTATCCCTGGTATCCAGTGTATGACGGATATTAGCAATAGTACACATAGTTGACATATGCCCCTCCATATCCTCCATATCCTTCAAGCATGCTTTTACCTCATTATAGCTTTTCGCTGCACGGATTCTCTCTTCAATCTTCTTTGCTGATTCCATAATCTCCTGAAAATCAGGCCTTATGTACTCCATCTCAGGAAATGTAAAATGCTCTGTCATATCTGTTTATCCTCCACTTCTATATTTAATCATATACTAACATGAATGTATTTGATTTTCAAACTATTGCTTATCTGAAAAAAACAAAAAACTCCGATTCATATATTTTCTTCTCCTTTGCTGTCTGACTCCACTATCATTAGAATAGTCTAATTTAAGCCACACATCTATCACTTTTATCCCGATTATTATAACAATCGTATTACACCGCCAATACACTTTTGTTCATTTTACGCCTCCTGCCAGCTTATTTCCAATCTCAAATCGTTTGGCGGCATGTTATTGTGGGCAACATTGCCGGAAGGTGTAAAAAAGCAAGGAAGCGTATCTGTCAATATCAGATGCACTTCCTTGCTTTTTGCATGTGAGATAACATATAAGCGTGGCGTGGTTAATTCCAAACATAATATATAACATCCGACGAACCTTCTGCCATTCGTTTCAAATCCCTTTAAAGCAAAAAACTGTCAGGATTACTTATTTCAGCAAAGAATACACCTCATCCGTAACAGGCTCCAGCCACTCATTAGAGCCGTTCTCCCCCGGAACCTCCACTGCCAGATGTGAGAACCAGCTGTCTTTTGCCGCACCGTGCCAGTGTTTCACACCCACCGGAATGTTGACCACATCCCCTGGAAAAAGCTCCTGCGCTTCTTTTCCTTCTTCCTGATAATATCCGCGTCCTGCCACGCAGACCAGAATCTGACCGCCACCCTTATCTGCATGATGGATATGCCAGTTATTACGGCATCCCGGCTCAAAGGTCACATTGAAAATACTAACCTGCGAGCCAGAAACCGGCGCAAGATAACTCTGTCCGGTAAAGTACTGCGCAAATCCGTCATTCGGCGCGCCAATCGGAAATACCATCTTGGCTGCATGAGCTGCTTTGGCATCTTCTCCCGCCGTCTCATCCTTCCATACATCCTTAGCCAGACGGAATGCCGCCCATCCCTTCGGCCATCCTGCATAAAAAGCAGCATGGGTAATGATTGCCGCCGCTTCTTCTCTGGTCACACCATGTGCTTTTGCATTTTCCAGATGATGCACCAGCGAAGTATCCGTAATACCAGAAGACATCAATGCAACCATCGTCACAATACAGCGTGTCTTCAGGTCAATATCCTGATTATTCCAGTTCTCTCCAAACAAAACATCATCATTATAATGGGCAAAATCCGGTGCAAAATCTCCAAGCTGCGCCCTTCCTGCCGTCTGTACAATTCTTTCACTCATAATGATTCTCTCCTTTTCTTCTATACTGCCTGCACATATTCCAAATCATGCTGTCACATCATATTACCCGCATATGCCTGACTCTTAGAACCACACACTATGGCTCTACCATACTTTCCGCCCACGCCTTAAGCTCTGCTGCAGAATTGCTTCCGTTCAACAGCTTTCCTTCTATAATCACGGCATCTGCTGCCACTGAAGGCTTCAACTCCTTTACCGTATTACCGAATCCACTTCCACCGGAAGTTGCAAACAGGATAATCTTCTTCCCAGAGAAATCATATGCTTCCAGAAATGTATTGATAATAGTCGGAGCTATATACCACCATATTGCGTGTCCAGATTGATACAATCCTTGAATGGGTGC
>CANSLW010000200.1 GCA_947647815.1 uncultured Dorea sp.
GAGCAACGGAGAAGGTCATCAAGGCTGTGGAAGAAAATGGCGGTATTGTAGTTACCTATGAGAATTGTACAGGCGCTAAATCCATTGATAAGCTGGTTGATGAGGAAAATCCGGATGTATACGATGCGCTGGCAAGACGTTATCTTAACATCGGCTGTTCTGTTATGGCGCCGAATCCGAACCGTCTGGAGCTGTTGGGCAGACTGATTGATGAATATAAGGTTGACGGTGTGGTGGAGATGACACTGCAGGCATGCCACACTTACAATGTGGAGAGTCTGGCAATCCGCAGATTTGTGAATGAGAAGAAGGGAATTCCTTATATCAATGTAGAGACAGATTATTCACAGGCAGATATCGGACAATTGAATACAAGAATCGCAGCTTTTATTGAGATGCTGTAGAAGTGTGTGGGAATAAGGAACTGCCTGGAATAAGAATATTCCAGGCAGTTCCGTTTTCTCCGAGTATACAATGATGACTGCTGCTGTCTGTAAAAGCTATGATTAAAAAGGATTAGAGTCTCTCGTTGCCTTCTCTCATGAATTTGTATTCAGCCACAGATCTGTCAAAACCTTCGATATGTGTATAGAACCATTTGATTACATTCTCATGTATCTTTTCCACGAAAGCATTAGATGGTCCTTCCTCTTCTTCAAGCATTTCTTCCAATTCTTTGATGGTGGTTTTGAAAGCTTCGTGCTGGGCTTTGTGCTGGTCATATCCCGGATAATTGATATCCTGTTGAAGTTTCTCTTCCGCGGAGAAATGGAATTCCGTATAATCAGCCAGATAATCCATCATCTTGATTGCGGCGGTCTTCTCATTAGACTGGTCACAGCTGTCCAGCAGTTTGTTGATTCGGTCGATTAGTTCCTTATGATGGGAATCAATCATCTCATTGCCAGTTACAAGGTTTTCGCTAAATTCTGCGTACATAATCAGTACCCTCCTCTTGTGATATAAATATATATTCGGCCATGCAAGATGTAAAGTAATATCCTGTATGGGAGATGTCGTATAGAAATCAGCTAAATTGGCTGGTGTGAAAGTTTCGGAGCTTTCTTCTCCTGCGTTGCATACACAAACGGGTATATGATACAGGCAAGCGTCAGCGCTGCGATGACATCAGTCACGGAATGCTGTTTCAAGAATACAGTGGACAGAATAATCAACAAAGCCAACAAGTAAGAAGAATATTGAATATTCTTATGTTTTTTTAATGCATCGCTGTGTCCGATTGCGATACAAACGCCGAGAGAATTGAATACATGGATACTCGGCAGTACGTTGGTCGGCGTGTCTGTCCGGTATACATATCTTACCAGATCTACGAAGATATTATCTCTGACAAATGTTGTCGGACGCAGATTCAGGCCATTCGGAAATACGGTACACAGGAACAGGAAGAATGTCATCCCTGCGATTAAGAATGCCGCCAGGCGATAAAAACCATGCTTATCCGTGAAGAAAAAATATCCTGCCGATACTGCGATAAATATAAACCATATAAGATATGGTACGATAAAATATTCTACAAAAGGAATATAATCGTCAATGGGGGAATGGATCAGGAAATAATGGACATCGGTCCGCTTTTCCAGATAGATGAACCATGGCATATAGATCAATCCATACAAAAATACCCATGCGTGCCGATAGTCGTTAACCAGTTTTTTTATCCTTTCCATTTTATTCATATCTACTACCTCTGTGTACTTCTTAACATTATATTCCTGCTTCAACTCGAATTATAACACGAAAGAACATGAAAAAAAAGAATCAACAATAATGTTCACTGATTGTTAATAATTTTCATTTTGTTTTTCGAATATCTGCATGTCGAAGCATTGTTTTCCTTTCTTTAGCATGTCCGGAGTGTTGAGAGTCCATACGGCAACCGGGATGTGAAATATATGTTTTAGTATCCAGACATTGGCAATTGGCAGGTCATTGAGGTTATAAGATATGAAGTCAGGCCTTCCCAGGAAATTTGATAACAGATGCTTTACGATAAAGCGAAGCAGCCATGCCTCTTTCAAGGGATCACGTGTCAGGTTTGAGGAGAGCTGGCCTCTTAGAATGTGGGGCGCGTTGAGCCGAAACCACAGGATTCCCATAGTGTTAAAAGACTGAATCAGGCAGGGGCCGCAGTAGTGTTGGAGCCGGTGATACGTCTTCTCGCAGATCAGCAGGGAAGAATCCGGAATCTTCAGTTCAATCAACAGAGGGACTCGTCCGCCAACCAGGGACAGGACATCTTCAAAAGATGGAATTGTCTCTGAAGTGCCGCCAAGCCGGCAGTTTTTCAATTCTTCGTATGTCATCTGTTCTATGATGTCAGGGCGTCCGCACATCCGTTCCAGTGTGTCGTCATGGAAGACTACAAGGCGGCCGTCTCTGGTCAGGTGAAGGTCGATCTCAATGCCGTATCCTCTGCTGAGGGCAGCGCGGAAGGCTGCCATAGAATTCTCAGGAATTCCCCTTGCCAGACAGTGATAGCCGCGGTGGGCGAACATAGTGTGCCGATACTGAAGCATTTCCCGCTTGCGTGAGAAGCGGGGGAAGATTGCAAAAAGATATAGAATTGTGAATACTGCAAATATTATCAATAAAATTAGTATAAACATATCAGAATCCTCTATTTTTTAGCCGATTATCCGAAGTTTTTCTGATTCAAGGCAGATACTTGCTTTTGTCTGGCGCAGTATAGGTTCTCCGTCAGTGTGGACAGGAAGCGCAGCAGTACTGGTGATATCGACCTTCTTACAAGTATAGATGTTTACACCGCGAAAGCGGGTGTGCCATCCCTTGTAAGCAGTGGGAAGTAAAGCCAGGATTTTAAGTTTGGAGAGATTGGCGATTACGATAATGTCAAGCCGGTCATCCTGACTGTCAGCGTTCGGACAGAACATGAAGCCTCCGCCTTCATACATAAGGTTCATAGCAGCAGCGAAATATGTCTTGTTGAAAGTTATTTTACGGGAATCGTCCAATATGAGAGTCATTTCCTGAGGCTGTAAGGCGAGTATCTGGCGCAGCGCGATGCCGACATAGGTTAATTTCCCAAGATGAAGACGGTTCAGCAGGAGTTTTATCCGGGAGACAGCTGCTTCATGGCAGACTCCGGCGTCAAACCCTATACCCGAGCTTACGATAAAACGTCTTTTTTTACCATTATATGTAAGGACACCAATGTTGACAGGTGTATATTTGGTAGGTGTCAGGATGTTGTCGAGGGCTTTTTGTGTGTCTGTAGGAAGGCGAAGCCCGCGGGCAAAATCATTACTAGAACCAATAGGGATGTACCCCAGCGTAACATTAGAAAGCTGTGTGATACCGTTGATTACTTCATTGATTGTTCCGTCACCGCCAAGTACGATGATGGTATGGCGTTTCAGGTCAGAGGTCAATTCGCGGATAATTTTTATTGCATGTCTCTGGTATCTGGTAAAAAACACCTGATACTTTGTATTACGCCTTTTCAGGTCGTTCTCAACCAGTGTCCACAGCCTGTGCCCTAAGCCAGAACGGGCATTGGGATTGACGATAAAAGTATACATAAGACACCTCCTCATAGATAATGTCTATAAATAGAAAAGTTATATTATAATTAATGATTGGATTTATTGGAAGGACAGAGTTATAATACAGTTACAAGATATTATTGTAAATGGTTTCACTACCATATTCCCTTCTAAAAATCCTTTGAGTCCGCTTGCTCGAAGGATTTGCTTTTGTACTCCACAAGGCTGTCAGTGATAGTTTTGTGGAGTTACTTCATTCTAAAATCAAAATAGTCCGTCCAGATATGTTTCCAACGATCGTTTCATGTTTCCTTCAAAATCAGTCTCGCCGTTTTTCAGGCACCATTCGAAGACATTTCCTATTACAATCATACGGATATCAGTTGTAATGTCATTAAGATCCGTGGAAGGTGACACAACACCGGCTTCAATTGCCTTCTCTAAGTAATTCGAGACGGTTACAATCGGATAAGGGCGTTCCGTCCGAATCAGCGGATTCAGGGATTGGTTCTTGGGTGTATAATAGTTTGCCATGAACTCTACCCCTAATTCCTGGCAGTAATGAACATAATTCAGATATACATAGATGATTGTCTGTTTTGCTTCCTGTGCATTCTCAGGCATGTCCAGCAGATCAGGATTGATACTTGGCTGTTCTTCGATATAATAAGACAGAAGATCATCCTTGGTTTTGAAATGATGATAGAAGCTTCCATTTGAGACGCCGGCTTCTTCACAGATATTTTTGATGGAGAGTTGTTCATAACCTTTCTTCTGAAGGATATGCTTCGCGGCGCGGAAAATCTTTGCTTTTGTCTCCTGTGATTTTAATTGTTGTTTGGATAGTTCCTGGTTCATATGATAAACTCCTTTGGAGAAATGTTCTACAGAAAATTATAGCATAGCAGCATAGTATTTTCAAGAAAACAGAGTGAACTCGGAATAGAGGAAATCGTTGCAGATTTTGAATAATTCACGTATAATAAGAAACGCACATGAGAGAACATTAGAAAGGGTATATAGGATGGATATTAATCAAAAGATTACGGAAGAACTGAGTGTGAAGAGATGGCAGGTGGATGCGGCGGTCAAATTGATTGATGAAGGCAATACCATTCCATTTATCGCAAGATATAGAAAAGAGGCAACAGGGACTCTGGACGATGAGCAGCTTCGTAAACTGCATGAACGCCTGATATACCTGCGTAACCTGGAGGAGAAGAAGGAGCAGGTATTATCTAGTATAGAGGATCAGGGGAAGCTTACTGAGGAGTTAAAGAAGCAGATTCTGGCGGCAGAGACACTGGTTGTAGTGGAGGACTTATACAGGCCATATCGTCCGAAGAGAAGGACCAGGGCAACGATTGCGAAGGAGAAGGGATTAGAGCCGCTGGCTTCGATTATTACGCTGCAGAAGACAGAGCAGCCTATTGAAGAAGTTGCGGCAAAGTATCTGGATCCTGAGAAAGAAGTCAATACTGTTGAAGAAGCGATTGCAGGAGCGAAGGATATCATCGCGGAGAGCATCTCCGATGAGGCGGATTACCGTATCTGGATCCGGAAGATTACGACGCAGAAGGGGCGTATTATTTCCACGGCGAAGGATGAGAAGACAGAATCGGTGTATGAAATGTACTATGACTTCGAGGAGCCTGTGAACCGTCTTGCCGGACACCGTATCCTGGCGTTGAACCGCGGAGAGAAGGAGAAGTTTCTGTCTGTCAAGATTGAGGCGCCGGAGGAAGAGATTATCCGTTACCTGGAAAAGAAAACTATCCATGGGGATAATCCGTACACTACTCCAATACTGAAGGCAACGGTGGAGGACAGCTATAAGCGCCTGATTGCGCCGGCAATCGAGAGGGAGATCCGCA
>CANSLW010000201.1 GCA_947647815.1 uncultured Dorea sp.
CCAGCGACACCACGGGTATGAACCGTGTGCTCTAGCCAACTGAGCTATCCCGCCATGTGAATAAATATTTACAACAAATATTGTTGTAAATGGGACCTATAGGGCTCGAACCTATGACCCTCTGCTTGTAAGGCAGATGCTCTCCCAGCTGAGCTAAGATCCCGTATTCAAGTGGGTTCTTATCTCGAACCCGCTCTGCTATTATACTATTAAAAACGTCATCTTGTCAACACCTTTTTACAAATTTTTTAAATAAATTTTTTCCAGATATTCTATCTTTGCAGACATGTTATCCATAAGAAGGTCTGCAACAGTAATAGCTGCCATAGATTCTACAACAACAACAGCCCTTGGAACAATCACAGGATCATGACGGCCTGTAATAGTAATATGTGTAGTATTTCCCTGAATGTCTACAGTTTCCTGTTCCTGAGATATGGAGGGGGTAGGTTTTATGGCTGCCCGTAGTATAATCCGGTTTCCGTCACTTAATCCGCCAAGCGTACCGCCGGAGTGATTAGTTCGTTTTAGAATCTGACCATTTTCTGAATAAAAAGCGTCATTGTTCTTGCTGCCTTTGGTGTGGGAAACCAGAAAACCATCTCCAATTTCTACGCCTTTGACGGCTCCAATAGACATAACAGCCTGTGAAAGAAGTGCATCCAGCTTTTTAAATACCGGTTCACCGATGCCGGCAGGCATGCCGTCTATTACACATTCAATTATTCCGCCTGAAGAATCTTGGTTTATCATACAGTCTTCAAGATAGAGAGAAGCAGCTTTTGCATATTCGTTATTTGGCATGTATAGTGGGTTGTTATTGATACAGTTATAGTCATATTCGGATTCCGGAACGGTGACAGTGCCGATGGATTTCGTGTAAGCAGTAATGCGGATTCCCAAGTGTCCAAGGATCTTGGAAGCTACGGCGCCAGCGGAAACACGACCAATAGTTTCGCGGCCTGAGGTTCGTCCTCCCCCGCGATAATCGCGGAGACCATATTTAGCATCAAAAGTGAAATCGGCATGACCTGGGCGGTAGCAGTTCTTGATTTGACTGTAGTCCCGGGAACGTTGGTCGATATTTCGTACCATAAGAGAGATGGGAGTTCCTGTAGTATGGCCTTCAAATACGCCTGAAAGAATTTCGACTTGATCGGATTCCTTTCGCGCTGTAGTGAATTTACTCTGTCCTGGTTTCCGCCGGTTCAGGAATTTCTGTATGTCATCTTTTACAAGGGGAAGTCCAGCCGGGCATCCGTCAATTACTACGCCGATTGCAGGACCGTGGGATTCTCCCCAGGTTGTGACGGTAAATGAGGTTCCATAAGTTGATCCAGCCATAAATAAGCCTCCTTTTTTGTTTTTTAAGAATTGGATAATAAGTAAGTAGTTATATTCAATATTTTTACATATACTTTATTATAACGGAAAATGAATAAAATGCAAATGTAATATAATTGTAATAGAAATGCAATATCTTCAGGAAATATTCATTATTTTTTTCGCTATTTTTTCTGTACTTTTAAATATATGCATATTATAATGTATAGGTATGAATTTTTTTTAGAGGAGTAAGGTTGATGGGTAATAAAGATAAAGAGGCAGATAAGTTTGGCGGTAAGCCTGTGGCAGATATTCAGGACAGCCTTGAAAATGTAGACGCTATGAAGGGAACAGGTGATAGAGATGAAAATTCATCAATTTCACGTAAAAAGAAGACTCGTAAAAAACGCCCTGATCGCGCTGACATATCTTCTCATGACCGTATTTCTGGAACAGACGAACTCCAAACATCAGATAAGGTAACAAAGGAGAATGCTCCAAAGAGACAGAAAAGAAAGGAATCTTCATCAGACCAGCCAGTGGCGCGCAAGAAGAAAACTTTGAAAGATAACTCACAAGAATACGGCAAGAAGAAATGGCCAGATGATATAGATATAGTAGATCTGGATGATTTTGAAGAGGAAAATATGGGACGGAAAGGGAAAAAGAAGAAAAAGAACAAGAATAAAAAAGGATTAAAGATAGCGGCAATAGTATTTGGAAGTATGTTGGGAATATTGTTGTTGGCGTATGCAGGAGTTGCATTTTATTTTGATAGTCATTTTCTGTTTTTTACGAAGATAAATGGTACAGATTTTTCGATGAAGAGTGTTGAAGAAGTAGAGGCATATATGGAGAAGCAGGTGTCGGATTATACGCTGACATTGGAAAAATCTGACGGTGGGCAGGAAGTGATTAATGGAAGTGATGTGTCGATTGAATATGTACCTGGAGAACGATTGGAGAAGTTATTAAAAGAACAGGATAATTTTCTGTGGATTAAATCCTTGTGGGAGTATCCTGAGATTGAGGCGGAGATAGGTGTAAAGTATGAGGCAGAGGCATTAGCAGGTACTATTGCAGGTCTTGAATGCATGAATCCGGACAACCAGACTGCATCTGTAGACGCATATCCGGCATTTCAGGAGGGGCAGTTTGGAGTTGTGCCAGAGGTCGTGGGAACTCAGATAGATACAGAGATATTTAATGCGAAAGTCGCAGAAGCAATCAATGGTTTTCAGCCGACATTGGATTTGTCTGAGACAGGATGTTATCTTTTGCCAAGATTTGTCTCGGATTCGCCGGAAGTAGTTGCGGCAAAAGATGCTATGAATAGTTATCTTGGGGCTAATATTACGTATGATTTTAATCCTTATACTGAGGTCGTAGATGCTTCGGTGATTTCTCAGTGGGTAAGTGTTGACGGAGAGATGAATGTTGCATTTGATGAAGGTGCAGTTAGGGCATATGTTCAGTCATTGGCTGAGAAATATGATACGAAAGGAAAAACAAGGACATTTACTACGGCGACAGGTAATGCGGTAACCATAGAGGGTGGAAGCTATGGATGGAGAATTGATCAGGAAGCAGAGTATAATGCCTTGATTGCAAATATCCAGAATGCAGAAACTGTGACGCGGGAAGCGAATTATTCAAGCAGAGGAGCCAGTCATGAAGGCAATGATGTGGGAGGAACTTATGCGGAAGTGGACTTAAGTACACAGCAGATGTATTTTATTCAAAATGGGCAAGTAGTGCTTCAATCGGGTGTCGTTACAGGTAATCCTAACAGAGGAAATGCTACGCCGCAGGGAGTTTATTCTCTGGCGTGGAAAGCAACGGACCAGGTATTGCGAGGAACAAAAAGACCGGATGGAAGTTACGAATATGAGACGCCTGTGAAATACTGGATGCCATTCAATGGCGGTATTGGGTTCCATGATGCGACATGGCAGTCTTCTTTTGGAGGAACCAGATATCAGACGAATGGTTCCCATGGATGCGTAAATCTTCCGTACGATATCGCTGCACAGTTATATCAGTTGATATCAGCGGGAACTCCAGTAGTATGTCATTTTTAAATGCGACAATGCATTGATGTAAGATGTGCGGGAAATTTCCATAGAATATTTTGTATTTAGTGCAGTATACAGATTATTTCACGGTAAATCTTAAGAATAAGGAGAAGAAAGTGTACGAATTATTGAAAAGAGATGGTCTTGCCAAACGGGGAAGACTGCATACGGTACATGGGGTCGTTGAGACCCCTGTATTTATGAATGTGGGAACTTCAGCAGCCATAAAGGGAGCTGTTTCGACAACAGATTTGCAGGAAATCAAGACTCAGGTGGAACTTTCTAATACATACCACCTTCATGTCCGGCCAGGTGATGAAGTGGTGAAGAAACTTGGGGGACTTCATAAATTTATGGTTTGGAATAAGCCAATCCTTACCGATTCGGGCGGATTCCAAGTGTTTTCACTGGCAGGGCTTAGAAGAATCAAGGAAGAAGGAGTGTATTTTAATTCTCATGTCGATGGCAGAAAGATATTCATGGGACCGGAGGAGAGCATGAGGATACAGTCTAATCTTGCCTCTACGATAGCTATGGCTTTTGATGAGTGTCCCTCTAGTGTGGCGGACCGAGATTATATGGAGAGGTCAGTAGATAGGACGACCCGCTGGCTTGTGCGGTGTAAGAAGGAAATGGAAAGGCTTAACGGGCTGTCAGATACAATTAACCGGAATCAGTTATTATTTGGAATTAATCAAGGTGGAATTTATGAAGATATCCGTATCCGTCATGCACAGGAGATTACCAAGCTTAATCTGGATGGTTATGCAGTCGGTGGATTGGCGGTGGGGGAATCTCACGAAGAAATGTACAGGATTCTTGATGCGGTTGTTCCGTTTCTTCCCACAGAAAAACCTACATATCTGATGGGCGTAGGGACGCCGGCAAATATTTTGGAGGCTGTAGATCGGGGAGTGGATTTCTTTGACTGTGTATATCCCAGCCGGAATGGACGGCATGGACATGTCTATACTAATCAGGGAAAGTTGAATCTTTTTAATGCGAAGTATGAACTGGATGAGGGGCCTATAGAAGAAGGCTGCCAGTGTCCGGCATGTAGAATATATTCGAGAGCTTATATCAGACATCTTCTGAAAGCAAAAGAGATGTTAGGCATGCGTCTGTGTGTTCTCCATAATTTGTATTTTTATAATACTATGATGGAGGAGATCCGAAAGGCTATTGAAGAAGGAAATTATAAAGAATACAAATCCAGAAAGTTGGATGGAATGATGAAAAGCATAAAAAAAGTATGAAAATATCAAGAATTCTATAAAATTACTTGATGTAAGATGGATTATTGTGTATGATAGCAATAGCGCTTAAAGATATTAGGAGGAAATAATATGTACACACTAGCGACACAAAGTACTGGAGGAAGCTGGGCATTACTGATTGTAGTATATGCAGTTATTTTTGGTGGTTTCTATTTTATATTTATGAGACCGCAGAAAAAAGAACAGAAGAGAATTCAGGCAATGATTGCCGATATGGAAGTAGGCGATACGGTGCTCACAACAAGTGGTTTCTATGGAGTTATTATTGATATCAGTGACAGCGATGTAATCGTAGAATTCGGAAGTAATCGCAACTGCCGTATTCCGATGCAGAAAGCGGCAATTGCCCAGGTAGAGAAGGCTGCAATTGCAGAGTAAAAAAGAAAGCGTGTAATCAAGAGTATATTATCTGATTACACGCTTTCTTTATGAAATCTTTTTTAACATTTCGCCATGATTCTGGAGTACCTTCTTAATAATGTCTTGTTCGGCTCGTATTGTTTTAATTTCTTCAGCGGCGTCTTGATATCTGCGTGCTGCCGGAACATAATTTTCAACCAGGATATTAATGCTGTTTTGAATATTGTTCTCAACAATCAGATTGAGCCTTGTCAGACCGTTCTTGACAGAGGTTATCTCTTGTTTCATCTGGATTTGTTCATCTTTGACAGCAGTCAAATCTTGTTTCATCT
>CANSLW010000202.1 GCA_947647815.1 uncultured Dorea sp.
ATGAAATTCAAAAAGTTAGTCAGTGTATTGTTGGTTGCAGCCTGTGTGTTTTCTCTTGCAGCCTGCGGATCTAAGGGAGAGTCAGATGAGGCATCTTCTGGTGGAAGTGATGATGCCGGAAGCAGTTCATCCGCAACAACAGCGAAAGTGATTGATATCGACTTGACGGATGAACAGTATGCATTCGGTGTGGACAAGACCCAGCCGGAACTTTTGGAACAGGTGAATGCATTTGTTAATAAGATTCAGGATGATGGAACTTTAGAGGAGATCTGTGACAAATATTTTGGAGATGGAGAGCCGGAAGCTGTAGAGTCAGCAGAACTGGATGATTCTAAGGATCAGCTTGTAGTTGCAACCAATGCGGCTTTTGAACCATTCGAATATACCAAAGGCGACAGCTATTATGGGATTGATATGGAGATAGCTGCTCTGCTTGCAGAAGAATTAGATAAAGAACTGGTAATCCAGAATATGGATTTCGATGCGGTTTGTCTGTCTGTAAGCCAGCAGAAATGTGATATTGCGATGGCAGGGCTTACAATTAATGCAGAAAGAGAAGAGTATGTGACATTTACTGATTCTTATTATGCGGCGTCACAGCGTCTGATTGTTCCAAGTGATGATACGACCTTCGATGATTGTGCAGATGCTGATGCAGTAGCAGAGCTTCTTGCCGGGCTGAGTGATTCTGATTCTATCGGTGTTCAGGCAGGAACTACAGGCCAATATTATGTAGAAGGTGATGAAGAATGGGAATTTGACGGGCTTCCGGCAAAATGTGTAACTTATAAAAGCGGTTCCCTTGCGGTACAGGATATGCTCAATAAAAATATTAAATATGTAATTATAGATGCAGCTCCGGCAGCAGCTATTACAGAAGCAATTAACGAGATGCAGTAAAAGCTGCGGCAAAAGAATAGGAAACGAAAAGACTATGGGGAATTTTGAACAGAAAGTAAATAAGTTTATAGAGATATTTCTGGAGGAAAACGGCTACGTTAAAGTGGTAGAAGGACTTCAGAATACATTGATGATCGCTGTAGCCGGTTTGCTGATTGGTATTGTGATTGGAACAGTTATTGCGACTGTGCGGGTACTCCCCAAATACAAGATTCTGCCGAGAGTATTGAATGGAATATGCAGTTTCTATGTTGCTATGTTCCGAGGAACACCGATTGTGGTTCAGTTGTTGGTATTTTATTACGTGTTATTGCCAATCATCGGGTGGAAGATTACCGGAGTTCAGGTTGCCATGTTAGTATTCGGTTTGAACAGCGGTGCGTACATATCAGAGATTATGCGAAGCGGGATTCAGTCTGTCGATTCCGGGCAGATGGAGGCCGGTCGTGCAGTAGGATTGAGTTTCGGTGTGAGCATGGTTAAGATTGTGATTCCCCAGGCCGTCAAGAATATCCTGCCAACATTGGGAAATGAATTCATCTCATTGATTAAAGAGACTTCGGTCGTAAGTTTTGTCGGCGCTGCAGACTTGTATGTGGCTTTTAATTACATTGGAAGCAATAGCTATGAATTTATGGTTCCGTATCTGGTGATGGCATTGATTTATATCGTACTTGTACTGTTTATCTCACTGCTTGTAAAATTGATGGAAAGGAGCTTGAAGAAGAGTGATAGACGTAATTAATCTCAAGAAAAGCTTTGGAGACCTGGAAGTCCTTAAGGGAATTGATATAACCATCAATAAAGGCGATATCGTAGCAGTGATCGGACCGTCTGGTTCCGGAAAGAGTACATTTCTGCGGTGTCTGAACTGTATGGAAGATCCAAGCGGGGGAAGTATTGTTTTTAAAGGCGTTGATATTGCAGATATGAGTGTGGATATCAATGTACACCGCCGGCATATGGGGATGGTGTTCCAGCATTTTAATCTTTTTAATAATAAGACTGTGCTGCAGAATATTATGATGGCTCCTGTATATTTAAGATGCCAGGATCTGAAGAAGGCGAAGCGGAAGAATAACAGAATTAAGTTACAGAATATGTTCCGTGGCAGTAATAAAGAAGAATTGATTCCGATTACGCAGACAAAAGATCAGATTAAGAATGAAGCGAAGGAACAGGCGATGTCTCTGTTACAGAGAATTGGTCTGGAGGATAAGGCGGATGTCTATCCGTCTACGCTCTCTGGCGGACAGAAGCAGAGGATTGCTATCATACGTTCACTTGCGATGGACCCGGATGTGATTCTCTTTGATGAGCCTACGTCGGCCCTTGATCCGGAGATGGTCGGGGAAGTATTGGAACTGATGAAGCAGCTTGCCGGCGAGGGTATGACTATGGTAGTTGTGACTCATGAGATGGGATTCGCCAGAGAAGTTGCGAACCGGGTTGTGTTCATGGACGAAGGGCTTATCAAAGAACAGGGAAACCCGGAAGAGTTCTTCGGCAATCCGAAAGAACCGCGATTAAAAGAATTTTTATCAAAGATATTATGATGTAGGGAGAAATTTGAAAGAGCTGTCAGAAAGTGTTATATTATATGTGATATATGGCATGGGTGAGTACCGTGACTATATTCTGCGTATGATATATTCTCTGGCAGCTTTTTTGTGATTTGAGATGGTGGGAGTTGTATTTTATGATGAAGATTCTTTTAGTAGAAGATGATGAGACGATTGCGTTTGGTATCAGTTCTGCGCTTACCAGAAAGGGATATGAGATTATGTGCTGTTCTGGCATAGAAGAGGGGAAACGTTTGTTTTCAGCAGAGTTTGAACTGATTCTTCTGGATCTGAACCTGCCGGACGGAAGCGGGTATGAATTCTGCAGATGGGTAAAACAAAGATCGGATACTCCGCTTATCTTTCTGACGGTGAGAGATGATGTGGCGGATATTACCCGGGGGCTGGATATGGGAGCGGATGATTATATTACAAAGCCTTTTCATATCGCCGTACTGGAATCCAGGATTCAGGCAGTTCTAAGAAGGATGTCAGGAGTGAGGCGGTCAGGAACAAACTTATCTGATATCCATTCTTCAGAGTCTGCATTATCAAAGAGATATGGAGAAGAATGTAAAATGAATGATCACATGCTTCGTTGCGGTGATATTCGGATAGATAAGCAAAAGATGAAGGTGTATGCAGGGGAAGAAGAGACTACACTTACCAGCCTGGAATACCGCCTGCTTTTGATGTTGATAGAGAACAAAGGTTGTATTCTGCCGAGAAACCGGATTCTGGAAAAATTGTGGGATACAAAAGGGAATTTTGTGAATGATAATACATTGACAGTCGCTATGAAACGTCTGCGGGAAAAATTACATCATACACCGTGCCTTACAACGGTAAGAGGAATCGGATACCGTATGGAGGAAAAGAGATGAATACAGGAAAAAAAGCAGCGAGGCAGTTTATATACTGGCTGTTCTATGGATTAGCCGCCGGAGTTGTTCTGGCGGCTGTATTAAGTTATCATGAATATCAGACTGTGGCAGGAATAGCGGGGGCTGTAATGCAGTCTGAACTTTCTGTGCAGAGAGCAGAAAATGATATGGATACAGGGGTAGAGATTACGGGGGAGAGACATGGGAAAAGTCCGGAAACACTACAGGAGGTTCTGGCACGGAGCCTGAAGGGGAATTCTGAAGATTATGAATCGGATGGCAAAGCATTTCTTGAAGCGTATGGCTATCGTCCACTGAGAAACTGGGGAGCATATCTTCCATTTACAACAGGAATTAGTGTCCTGCTCTTTCAACTTGCAGGTTTTGCTGTCTTCTGGGTGCAATATCGCGAGGAATTGCGGATAAAGAGAAGAATCCGGGAGTTAACAGAATATCTGAGAGCGGTGAATGTCGGGGAAGGTACTGCACTGTGTCGGAATGAAGACATCTTTTCTCATCTGGAAGATGAGATGTATAAGACGGTCATGGAATTGAGAAGCGTGAAGGAGGCAGCCGTGAAAAACCATGAAGTTTTGGCAGAGCGTATTGCAGACATTGCCCACCAGTTGAAGACCCCTCTGACTTCTATGTCATTAATGACAGAACTTCTGGAGGAGTATCAGACCGGCGAGACACAGGAATATTATACCAGGTTATCGAATCAGATCATACGGCTTAAGAATCTTGTGTCGGGCCTGCTTTCCTTGGCAAAACTGGATTCCCATGGAATTGTATTCCGGGAAGAGAGACTGGAATTATCAGGGGTGGTGGAGTCTGCGGCAGAATCTCTTGAAGATATGATGTCAGAATATAGGATTACATTTACGATTAGAAAGAACAATCCAAAGAAGGCAGAAGCCTTTGAAATGCCGGAGACATACGATATTCCGGGAGCGAATCAGGAAACAGGATGCTTTATATATGCAGACCGGCAATGGACGGAAGAAGCATTGATGAATGTCTTGAAGAATTGTGTGGAACATACCCCGCAGGATGGACGGATTACGGTTACTTATAACCAGAATCCAATCTATACGGAACTTAAGATTGAGGATGGCGGCGATGGATTTGCGCCGGAGGATCTTCCGCATATATTTGAGCGTTTTTACAGAGGTACGGGTGCGGCAAAGGACAATGTCGGAATTGGGCTGGCATTGGCAAAAGCGGTACTGGAACAGCAGAATGGGCAGATATCGGCAGAGAATACGACAAATGGTCATGCGTGCTTTCGCATAAAATGGTATGCTGCATAGAAGAGCAGTATGATCAGGAAAAAGATTAAGAAGAGGTGGGAAGATCATGCAGAAAATATTAATCATAGAAGATGACAGAGAATTGAACAAGGCTCTGTGTTACGCCATAGAAAAGGAAGAATATACCGCAATTGGGGTATTCTCTATCAGAGAAGCGAAGGAACGATACGGGAAGGAAAATATTCTGCTAATTCTGCTGGACGTCAATCTTCCGGATGGGGAAGGGTTCGAATTCTGCCGGTGGGTGAAGGCGCAGCGGGATGTTCCGGTGCTGTTTCTGACGGCGCGGGACTTGGAAGAGGACGCATTAGAAGGATATCAACTGGGGGCGGAAGATTATGTGACGAAGCCATTTTCCATGAAAATACTTTTAAGGAAGATAGATGTTATCCTGAAGCGTGCGAAAGCAGAGGACAGTACAATCTTTGACGACGGATATCTTAAGATAGACCTCAACTGTGCGAAGGCCTGGAAAGAGGGAAGGGAATGCAGTGTGACGCCGACAGAACTGCGCCTTCTGCGGGAATTTATCCTGCATAAGGGACAGCTTCTGACTTACAGCATTCTTCTGGACCGGATGTGGGAGAATGGAGGACAGCTTGCGGATAAACATGCCCTGGCGGTGAATATCAATCGGCTTAGAGGTAAGATTGAAGACGAAGAACACAGATATATTTCT
>CANSLW010000203.1 GCA_947647815.1 uncultured Dorea sp.
TTGATAGTTCCATAGGCGCCTCTTTCTTAATCCAGATAATCTCTTAATTTTCTGCTGCGGCTTGGATGACGCAGTTTTCTGAGCGCTTTCGCTTCAATCTGACGGATACGCTCCCTGGTAACATCGAACTCTTTCCCGACTTCTTCCAGCGTACGTGCACGCCCGTCATTCATGCCAAACCGGAGTCTTAGTACTTTCTGCTCCCTCTCGGTCAGTGTATCAAGGACCTCATCCAGCTGCTCCTTCAACAATGTCTGCGCTGCCGCCTCTGCCGGTACTGGTACATTGTCATCCTGGATAAAATCTCCCAGATGACTATCCTCTTCCTCACCAATCGGCGTCTCCAGAGAAACCGGTTCCTGCGAGATCTTTAAGATCTCACGGACTCTTTCCACAGGCATGTCCAGTTCCTCTGAAATTTCCTCCGGCGTAGGTTCGCGCCCCAGTTCCTGCAGCAGCTGTCTGGACACACGAATTAATTTATTGATTGTCTCCACCATATGGACCGGAATACGGATTGTTCTCGCCTGATCTGCAATTGCCCTGGTAATCGCCTGGCGAATCCACCATGTTGCATAAGTACTGAACTTGAATCCCTTCTGGTAATCGAATTTCTCTACTGCCTTGATAAGGCCTAAATTTCCCTCCTGAATCAAATCCAGAAACAGCATGCCACGTCCGACATAACGCTTTGCAATACTGACAACAAGACGAAGATTCGCCTCTGCAAGACGTTTCTTTGCATCTTCATCTCCATCCGCCATCCTTCTTGCCAGATCCACCTCTTCATCTGCAGTCAGAAGCGGCACCTTCCCAATCTCCTTCAGATACATACGCACCGGATCTTCAATACTAATCCCATCCGGTATAGACAGATCCAGCTTCTCCATGTCCACATCATCTTCTTCTGAGATCAGAATATCCACATCATCCAGACCATCATCGTCATCATCCCCACTGATACGCAGCACATCGATATTATGCGTCTCCAGATACTCGAACACCTTCTCCATCTGATCCGGCTCAAGTTCCATATCTGAAAAGAAATCATTAATTTCCTGTACTTCCAGTATACTCTTCTTCTTCTTTCCCAGAGCGACCAGTTCCTTTAATTTCTCTTCAAATTTCACTATGTTTTCTTCCATATAGTGTCCATCCTCTCATTGCTTGCTTATATTTTATCCTTAATTAATAGAAATATGCAGTTTTTGGAGGTCCTGCAGTTCTCTTTTTGCATTCATCAGCCGCTGAAGCCCTTTCATATCCGTTGATTCCAGATTCTTCGTTGCTTCTTCGATGCTGTGGTTCTTCACACGGATAACCGTTTCCATAAGCGCCTTCTCCTGCTCCCTTACCGTAGTCAGTTCCCTGATCTTCGTGTGAAACAGGCTTGCAACCTCCCGGTGTTCTTCTTCATCTGAAAAATGATTCATAATCTTCGCCGGATTCACATCCCCGGCCTCATATTGATCATAGAGAAGTTCTGCTACCGTTCTATATAAATCCCCGGAAAAATCCGCCGGAGTTATATACTGTTCAATCTGCCGGAATATGGCTTCATCTTCAATCAGCCACGTCAGCAGAATCTTCTGGGACTTTACCATCCCGTCTTCTTTTCCCTTCATACGGCCATTCGCTGTCTTTGGCCTCTCTGCCGGTTTTGCCTGGCCTGCCCGGACCGCGGTCTTACTCACTAGTTTCCGTAAATCCTCGAATCCCACATGATAAGCTGACGCCACCGCTTCTATGTAATTATTACGCTCAATCTCTTCATCAAATTCCGTAAGTCTCCTTGCCGTCTCCCGCATAAAATCCGTCTTCCCCTCTGGAGAATTCATGTCATAATTCTTCTCCAGAACTTCCAGACTGAACATGAATCCATTTCTTGCCTTATGAATTCGTTCTTCAAAAGCATCTGCCCCCAGGTTCTTAATAAATTCATCTGGATCCTTATATGGTTCCATACGGATAATCTTAGCGGTAATCCCAACTTCCTTCAGTATCGGCACCGCGCGGAGCGCCGCCCGTGTCCCGGCTTCATCACTGTCATAAGTCAGATAGACTTCCTGAACATACCGCTTGATCAGCGAAGCATGTCCCGGAGTCAGCGCTGTCCCAAGTGAAGCCACCGCATTAGTGAATCCAGCCTGATGCAGCGATATCACATCCATATAACCTTCACACAACAGGAAATACGGCTTCTTCGAACTGCGCGCCCGGTGAAGCCCATACAGATTCCGGCTCTTGTCAAATATCATCGTCTCCGGAGAATTCAGGTATTTCGGTTTCCCGTCTCCCATAACCCGGCCGCCGAATCCAATCACCCGGCTGTTTACATCCATAATCGGAAACATCACCCGGTTCCAGAACTTATCATAAGCTCCCTGACGCTCGTCCACACTAATCAGGCCTGCCTTGGCAATCATATCCGCCTGGTATCCCTTACTTCTCAGATACTGGTACAAATCGTCGCTGTATTTGTTCGAATAGCCCAGGCCGAACGCCTTTATCGTATCATCACTCAGCTCTCTGTTCTTAAGATAAGAGAACGCCTGTGCACCCTGGCTGTTTTTTAACTGGACATAATAATACTGCGCAGCCGCCTTATTAATCTCCAGGAGAATCGCTTTGGTATCGGCACGCTCCTTTGCCTCTTTCGAATACTCCTGCGCCGGGAGTTCTACTCCCGCACGGTCCGCCAGAAACTTTAACGCTTCTGAAAAGGAATAATTCTCATATTCCATAAGGAAAGTAAATACATTTCCTCCCGCGCCACACCCAAAGCAATAGTACATCTGTTTCCCTCTGCTGACAGAAAACGAAGGTGACTTCTCGTTATGAAACGGACACAGTCCAAAATAATCCCTTCCCTTTTTCTGAAGCCTTACATACCCGGATATCACATCCACAATATCATTTTTTGATCTTACTTCTTCAATTAGTTCATCGGAATAATACATAATTTACACCCTCATATATAATATTCGACAAAAGTATCCGATTTCCTTTAAATTTTCCAAGATTATGAAACAAATTGTATCTGGCGGCAAAAAAAGGGATTGTCGGGAATGACACATAAAATGTATCTCCCGGCATCCCTTATATACACTTAAGATAATTTCTCCTCAATCGCGTTTATAACGGTTTCTAACACCTTGATCCGCGCATAATACTTGCAGTTTCCTTCCACAACGATCCACGGCGCGTTCGGCGTTGATGTGCGGATCAGCATCTCGTTAACCGCATCCTCATACTGATCCCATTTCTCCCTGTTCCGCCAGTCTTCATCTGTAATCTTCCACTGCTTCTCTGGATTCTCCTGTCTCGCCTTGAACCTTCTCGCCTGTTCATCTTTGTCAATCTGCATCCAGAACTTCAGCACGATTGCTCCCGCATCCGTCAGATCTTTCTCCATATCATTCATCTCTTTGTACGCTCTCTGCCATTCCTGCTTAGAACAAAAACCTTCAATTCGTTCCACCATGACTCTGCCATACCAGGTTCTGTCAAATATGGTCACATGCCCTGCTTTCGGCATATCAGTCCAGAACCGCCAGAGATAATGATGCGCCTTCTCGATATCGTTAGGCGACGCTGTAGGATGAACCACATATCCTCTTGGGTCCATCTTCTCGGTCAGCCGCTTAATCGCGCCGCCCTTGCCGCCAGCATCCCATCCTTCGAATCCCAACACTACCGGAATACGTCTGCGGTATAATTCTCCGTGCAGCTTCTCCATCTTCTTCTGAAGCTTCTCCAAACGCTTCTTATACTCTTCCTTCGTATATGTAAGGCTTAGATCCGCCTTCCCCAGAATCGATTCCTTTTCAATAATCTTAATCTGATGGTACGGTTCCTCCTTCATCCTTCTGCGCTTCTTCTCTTCCTCTACCTTCTCTGCCAGAATCTGTGCAACGATTGCATATATCTTCGCAGTCGCAAATCTGCGGTCTACTGCCTCCACGATATTCCACGGCGCATACTCCGTATCCGTCCGGGTCAGCATCTCCTCGTTGACCTCCTGATACTTCTCGAATGCTTTATTCCTCTTCAGGTCTCCTTCGCTTACTCTCCATGCTGTCTCTTCTGACTTCAACAATTTATCGAACCGCTTCTTCTGTTCCTTCTTATCGATAGCAAGGAAAATCTTAATGATCACCATACCGTCCGCAGTGAGCTGCTCCTCAAAAGAACAGATGGAACGATATGCATCCGCAAGCTCGCTCTTCTTCGTCTTCTTATCAAACCGGTCGATCAGCACCTTACGATACCAGCTGCTGTCATAGATGGCAATCCTGCCTTTGGGCGGCATCTTTGTCCAGAATCTCCACATAAATGGATGCATCTTCTCTTCTTCCGTCTCATTCTTGACCGCATACACCTCGAATCCCCGGGGATCTAACGCCTTGATAAGCTCTCCGATCTGCACGCCCTTACCGGACGCCCCGTAGCCCTCGAACGCAATCATGACAGGTATGCCTAGTTCTCTGCACTCTCTCTGGAGCTTTCCAAGCCTTGGTTGTAATTCCGCCATCTTCTCCTTGTACTCAGTTTTGCCCAGTGATTTTGTTAAATCCAATTTCTCTAACATAATCTTCTCTCCTTCATTATACATGCAAGCTTCATCCTGTTTCGTCAGATTCTCTGGCTTTACTAGTGTACTGACACATTCATATTTGAACTAACTGGGCAGAATATATCGTCATTCTGCAAGGCGGCTGAATGAGGCGTAGCGGTGGCTACGCCGATTGAAGCCAACGCAGTAGATGGCGGTATAGGCTGTTCAGTTAGTCAAATTATGAATGTGTCAGTACACTAGTATTATACACCATTTTCACCATATATATCGGATAAATTTATGAAAATATAGACAAAATTACGAACTTTATCTGTTTTTTTGCAATGTTTATGGACTTCTGAATCCGCTGACTATATACTATATAAACAAAGATCTCACTGCAGGCAGTCACTTTACCGAAGGAATGCAGAGCAGATTCGCTGCTCATGGAATTAAACAGAATGATATTTAGATATAGAATGATAATGAATCAATGATGTAAGGGATAATTATGAAGGATAATAATATAGGACGCCAAAAAGCAACTGACAAATATTGGAGTTGGATATTAATAGTAAAAAAATATTTCAGAAATATTTGCAAGA
>CANSLW010000204.1 GCA_947647815.1 uncultured Dorea sp.
GCATTTTGGATTTGTACATCTGATGAATAATATGGTAACACTGGTATTAATTGGATGTTCAAATCCAAAATGCAGAAACATGCTGGTAAACAGTCGGTAATACTCTCCATCCTCCAATACCTTAGGAACGAACATCGCGCCATGTTCCAATAAGAACATTCCATCCTCTGTCATTCCCTGAGCAGTGAGTACGAAGAAAACGATGACATTCGCCGCCGCCAACAGGACAGTACACGGGGCCGCTATTTTCTTTTCATGAATCACACATTCACCTTCCAGTATATCTCTTCATTATTCCTGCATAGTATACCATATTTTTCCAGTTATAGTAACCTTTATTAACTAATTTATGAAAAATCCTCCTCTTCTATATGAATCCCATCCCAATCTCCCCATTTGGATTTCCTCCGCTTATTCAACAGCCGTTTCACAGGGGTCCATAAAGTATCCGTTTCCCTTATCACTGCATTTCCCATCTCCCCTTCTGTAATCCAATCTCTCTTTCGTATATATTCTTCCCGGTCTGCAGACTCTTTCATACCAGGATCCTCCCAATTATCCTCCCTGTCTGACTCCTCTCCTCTCGCACACTCATCCTCTGACGACATCTGTATGCATTCTCCCGCCAGCTTCTCCAGACTATAATTCTCATCCATCGTTTTCTTATGAAGCAAAAACACCATACGGACACCTTCCTGATCTTGATAATCAGCCTGCTTTACAAAATATTCTGTTAATTCATGTAATTCTTCCCACAGATCCTGCCGTGCAAGGGGATAATAACAGAAAAAGTATTTTCCGTCTTCATAAAAGATATATTCCGGTTTCAAAAGAATACAATGGATGTTCAACAAAAAAGTTTCTACCTCCCTGACTACATTCTTAAGATCTCTAAGAAACATTTTTATGTCTTCTGCGCTGATTTTACTTCTCGCAAACATCGCTTTCATAGAAATCTTCCCGCTGACATCGTAATCATAATAACTGTTCTCATTCATTCCCCGGCCGCCCATTTTCAATATCCCATTCAAATGATTGGCTCTCAACATACGAATCTGATAGTCTTCCTTGTAAAAAATCTTTTCTTCTATTGTGATTTTACGTTCCATATTTCTAATTCCTCCTCCCTTCTCTCTATTAACCTCTCTTAGCTAATCCTCTTTTATCTCTAATTTTCTCTTTCATCTAACCCTCTCTTTCATCTAACCCTCTCTTTCATCTAACCCTCTCTTTCATCTAATCTTCTTTTATCTCTTTCAAGCATTTTAAATCTCTAATCTTTTTCTCCGGCTCCGTAACCGCCGCTCTTTTCATAACCGATACTTTCATATACTTTCTTGAATCAGACACTACTACCTGAATCTCATCATGATCGGCTTTCACTGACACATGGGGATGGACAAATAGAATGCACTTATGATTCATCCTCTGATAAAAAAGAGTCTTTAATTCCCCTTCTTTTATCCCCTCCTTTTCCCGCATCTTTGTACTTCCTACAACAGCCGTCTCGTATGCCGCACCAGATAGAATATTTTTGTCATGAAAATAGAACACTGCCAGAATGCATTCCATCATCAAGAATAAGACCACAGGCATAAGAAATGACATCTCCACCGTCATACTTCCTTGTACTACATACTTTTTCATTCACACATTCCTCCTGTAAGAATACTGCACAGATACCCCGCTGCCAAAAACGGAAGAAACGGCAGTCTATATTTCCTGGACATTTTCTTTACTCCCAGGCATACAGCTGATACCACACCAAGAATCAGAAAAGCGGTCAAAAGTACTTCTAACAATTCCCATATGCCAAGATAGATTCCCATAATGAGGATTGTCCAACTGTCGCCATATCCGATTCCCTCCCGTGTAATCCTGCTGATAACCAGAAACAGTAAGCCAACTCCGACTCCGCCTAAGATTAACCAGATATCTCCCTTTTCTATAAGAATCTGATATCCCAGCGCCGTCAGATTGCAAAATACCAATAGGTATACCGAGATCTTACGGGAACAGATATCTGCAATAGACAGATTCACTAAGATCCCCATACAGATTATCTGACTGACCGGCCACATCTGGAACATGCCCCCTTTCCAACAACCTCTGACAACGGAACAGCATAGACGGTCCTTTTTAACCCGCTGCAGGACAGAGAACTATGATACCGGTTTCCCGTATCCGTAATATATACCCCGGTTCTGCCGCTTCTCATGCAATGTTCACACGGGTAATACTTTCCTCCGTCTTTATTTCGCAGATCTGGAATATGATCTGACGGAACCATATGAATGGATAGTTCCAGATATGTACAGTGGTAATCCTTATGATAAACCATTCCTGTTTCTGTCACGTAGACCGTCTCTTCACGATCCAGGTCAAATCCTTGCTTCTCATAACCGACCCATGCCTTGATACGCATTTTCTCCTGATACTTAACAGGCGGAACGCCGAATACCGGAATTGGCAGGCGTACCTCATAGGTAACCATCAGCTCGCCAATTCCAGTCCTGGAAGAAATTCTTGATCCATCACACCTGACACCACTGCTTCCGCCAAGCACGATACTTCGATCTAACCTTTCTGGGCCGACTGCCTGTACCACATCCTGTTCCAAATGCGAAGGCATCACCATTGTCACCGCATACGCTTCCTTTGCAGCCTTCTTTCCGGCATACTGCAGACCCGAACGCATAGCTGTCTGAACCGCCATGATTTCCATTAGATACAGAAGACATACCACCGCCAGAAAGAAGAACGGAACCGCCATAGCTGCCTCCACCGTAATACTGGCCTTTGTAAAGGCGGATGCAGATACCCTTCCGGATAGATAAGAATCTTTTGATTGTGA
This sequence comes from uncultured Dorea sp., assembly GCA_947647815.1. GTDB lineage: Bacteria > Bacillota > Clostridia > Lachnospirales > Lachnospiraceae > Sporofaciens. Next base: position 2,855 of record CANSLW010000204.1, read on the forward strand.
GGGGAGTGTTTTACTTTTCATCGTACGAATCCTTCTCCTTTCTTAATATTATATAATTTGTTTTCCTGGATAATCTTCTGATATCCGGGAGGGCATCTGCATCCGCCTTTTTAGCGGTAGCCGTAGTATGTGCGAAACTGATAGCGGATTCCTCTTCTCAGACTGCATATTGATTGAATCTCCATTCTGCTGATGCAAAAGTCAGCATGAAAATACGTCTGTCCGTGAACCTTCCTCATGTTCTGCTCTATGATCCCAAGCGTCCGCAATGCAGCCGTTTCTTTCTTTGACAGAAAAAACAACATACGGAGATACTCTGAGTAGCTAAGCCCATTTTCATCATCCCTTCCTTCGCTAAGATCCTCGTCGGTTCCCAACGTGAGCAATTTGGACAACTGCAGCTGCCAACTTTCCTTTGATTTTACCAAAGGCACTCTGCTTCCTTTCAATAGAGACCTAAGATCCATAATTGATTCTCCGTATGACCATGCCAGAAGAATTCCCTGGGCAGCCGCCTCCGTAATGGCCGGAACCGCAAGCAGCGTACACAATGCCATCGCAGCCGTCTCTGCCTCTGCCTTCATGGCGCTGTCTGTCTGAATATAGGTATAATTAGGGACGAATCTCAGAAAGAGAAGCTTTCTTACCACAGACTCCAGGTTCTCTTTATCACTGTCTTTTCCAGCCAGAATATACTCTAATTCATAGTCCAATACTCCTGTACGTTCGGTATCTGTGAACTTTGAAAAATGATGAAGCAGATACTCCCCGAACAACAGTGCCGATACGCTCCCTTTTTCTGCCGCAACGTCTGAAAATCTGCCATATCCCTGGTTCCGATTCCTGGCGGCTAACATCTCCCCTCCTTCTGTGCGTTTTTCTGACACAGCCTGATTCCTTGGCAGCACCAGCGTCAATAGGGGTGACTTCTTCATCTGTCCTACATGTGCAATGGGATTATTCTCCTCGGGAAGTTCACTTTCATTCTCATTAAGCAGCTGATCCATATGCTCCTGCCAGGAATCTTCCTCCTCTGCATAGTCCTCTGCCCGCTCTTCCTGCTGCCCCCACACAGAAGTCATATCAAGCATATCCTTTACAACTTCCAATCCATACTTATGCTCCATGTATGCCGAAACCTGCTCTAAAAATGCACTGCACCCATAATCGGTCAGAAATTGAATTCTTTCCACTTCATGTTCCATCCTGCCCTCACAGTAATAATTGAAACGGTCCGTTACATTCTGCTCTGCATACTGTCCCGTCTCATAGCTTCCATCCAAGGCAAAGATATCGTACTCTTCGAAAAGCTCCTTCTGATATTCTGCAAAGACACATTCCACTGCACGATTCATATCGGTTCTCCGGTAATTTTTTGCCAACTGTATCGAGGCACTCTCCATGATCCCGCTCACAAACGCAATCAGCAGGATAAAGACTAAGCTCAGGTAAGCTGTCACCTCCCCCCTACATTTCTTGTCTATCTGCCTGCAATCTCCTTCCTTCCATTCCCTATCATTCTGCCTGCAATCTCCGATTCCTGCCAGGAGTCCTGCCTTCCTTACCTCATATCCTGACATCAGATTCCAGAACTTTCACTGACAATCTTCTGGAATATATTCTGTACCAGACTAGTCAGCTGCGACTTAAAGATAATAACCAGGCCAATTAACACCACCAGAATCAAGATCACCTCTACCACACCGATTCCGTCTTCCTCTCTTAACTTCTCTTTTACTTTTGACAAGATATCCTTCATTCTCCACATATAACCTCTCCTTATATTTTCCCATCTATTTCACATCAAGTTTCAAATCTGTACTGATAAAAATGCCGGAACAATCACAATCACCAACACTACTGCCAACATCAGGAACATAGGAAGCAACAGCTTCGTGCCAGCCTCCTCGCCAAGCCGCTTTGCCCTCGCCTTCCTCTCTTCAAATGCCTGTACAGACTCTATCCTTAACAGCGGTATCAGTCCTCTTGTCCCCTTTCTCAGATTCTGCGATAATAATGCTCCAAGCCTCACATACGCCTGGACATTGCAGCGCCGTCCGAAATTCTCATAACTCTCTGATTCTGCGACCTTGCTTTCCATCTCATAGCAGGCTCGCTTCATTTCCTCATAAGCATACCGCTCTCCTTGTACTTTCTTCTGACGTTCGTAATCCTCTGTCACTTTTCGCCATGCACGTTTTACCGTCATCCCTGCTCCAAGGAAAAGTGTAATCTTATTCACAATCTCAGGATAATCCAGAAGCATCTGCTGCTTCCGCT
>CANSLW010000205.1 GCA_947647815.1 uncultured Dorea sp.
AGCATAGACAAGTGAAGATAGCAGTTATTAATTATTCGATGTACTAGTGTACTGACGCGTCCACAATTTGACTAACTTGAACAGCCTATATTGCCATCTGCCGCGTTGGCTTCAATCGACGTAGCAACCGCTACGCCTCATTCAACCGCCTTGCAGAATGACAATATATTCTGTCCGGTTAGTGCAAAAATGGATGTGTCAGTACACTAGTGTACTGACCAGATTATATTTAGTCAAACCACACTATCTATATCGCCATCTGCCGCGTTGTCGTCAGTCAACAATGCCACCGCATTGCCTCCTTCCTCCGCCTTGCAGAATGACAATATATCTAGCATGGTTTAGCTAAATATAATGCGGTCAATACACTAGTTTACGTATCAGGCAGCTGATTACACCAGCGATACACAAAGGCAGCAGTGCGGTGTGCAGTGAACCATAGACAGCAAGTGCGCCTTGTACACCTTGAAGCGGAGCCGGAGAAGAGGGTATCCATCCGTTAAAAATACCGGAAAGATAAGAACCTGCGTAGATAAAGATAAAGGAGAATAATCCTCTTCCTGTATCCAGACGGCGGCCTTTGCGATCACTTTTTTTGCTTGTTGCCAGTATCAACAGGAAGTTCAGGAATTCAAACAACAGCAGAAATCCGGCAACGGCGGCGTAAGCGGCAAATATGTAATTCTTCTCAATAAAAGCACGGAATATATCGCCGTAAATACTGTGGTTTTTCCAGAAATTCACGGCAAGTATATAGATAATCAAGGCAGTCAGAATCAATGTGGCACATCGTAGTAATATATTTATAAGCTTGTAGATAATCCGGCTTCCGGTTTTGACTGTATTAGCAGCCGGGGATACGAGGTTGGGAGTTTTGAGGCGTCTTCTGGAGCGGTCTCTGGTGCTGCGTGTCCTGTTATAACGATAGTCATCATTGTAATTGTCATCGTCGTCATCATAATCGTAGTCATCATCATAATCGTAGTCGTCATCATAATCGTAGTCGTCATCATAATCGTAGTTGTCATCATAATCGTAGTCGTCATCATAATCATAGTCGTCATCGTCATCATCATAATCATCATAATCGCTGTCGTCATCATCGTATCTATCATAATTATCATAATTATAGCTGACGGAAGAATTATTTTTTGCCGGATGGCTGTGTTTTTTGCCTTCAAGTTCACTGCGGAGAAGATTGGAATAATGATCTTCTTGATAGATGACCTCAAAATCATCACCGAAAATATCGGTGGTCTTTGTTTCATTTTTCTTTATACTCATATTTGTTAAACCCCTTCATAAAAGATTATTTTATTGTAGTATGTTTCGTCGAAAGTCTCAAGGGATATTATAGAATATTAACGAAGACCTAAGAATATCTTTAGAATTTAAGCAAAAGAAAAATCTCGGAAACCTTTGTTTTAAAGGCTCCGAGACTTCTGTTCACTGCGGAGAAAGGGACTTGAACCCTCACAGGATTAACTCCCACTAGAACCTGAATCTAGCGCGTCTGCCATTCCGCCATCTCCGCTAACAAAAGATATTCTACCATAAAATTAGAGTCTTGGCAAATACTTTTTGCTAATTTTTTGAAATTTTTTTATGCACCTCAATTCCATTTACTTCCAGATGATCGTCAATTGCGATTACCAGGCATTGTCTGCCGTCAATTTCCCTTGTTTCTACCAGGTCAGAGCGTTCTGGATTGACCTTTACAATAACATCAGGTGTTTCAATCTGGAAAGTCCTGGAATTGGCAATGTTAGAAGCGATGAGTGTCTTTTTTTCTCCGACAGCAAATTCAAACTCCTCATCGAAGGATTCCAGCTTTTCCTCGGGTACACCGCTTCTGGTAAGCAGTTTTTTGACATCTGGCTTGGACAGTTCCAAAGGTTCCGGAGCTTCTTTGGCTTCTTCAAGCATCTCGTTCAGATTATCGTGGATGTTGCGGACTACTTCGTAGTCACATTCTTCGCCTAAAGTATCGCTGATCAGCGCCTGGAAAGAGGTCTTCTGGTCGCCGGCAGTCAGTGGAATCGTGCTTCCAAGCACGTGTTCGATTAATTCTGGCTGAATGTCTTCAGGTTTTTTTGTATAATACAGAATATTATGTACATCACTGGCACGGTCCTGGAAAGCAGGGAATAAAAAGCCCTTTACGGGGCCTTCTACAATCCAGTCGCGGATACGGTCTTCGATGTTGTTAGTTTCTGCGTTGTAAGTGAGTCCTGCTTTTGTGAGATTCACCGGGCAGATGCTGCACATGATATGTTCATAGACCGTATCGGATGCGTCAAACATCTCCATGCCATCCGATGATTTTCCGGGGACATCGTAGACAGCATGAATTAAGATGATATAATAATTTTCAGCGTAAATGTAATTCTCAATGATTTTATCATAGAATTCTTCGACCAACAGGTCGTCTTCTAGTTTGCTGTCCCGCAATTTTAACAAAAAGTCCTGTGTGCCGCCTTTTAATTCCTGATCAAGAGGAAATTCCATGTTAATCAGATTCTTACCAAGAGTGCCGGAAAGGGTGTGTTTAAAGATATCAAAATATTTGAAAGCTTCTTCTTCCGGTAAGGATAAGAAAGCCTTTTTCAGTTCTGCTTTTTTTTCTTTCTCATGATTTACATAACAGCCACAGATACGGGTGATAGCGCAATTTTCGGGTGTAAACTGTTTGCGGATCTCTAATACTTCTTTCTTGTTCATAGTGATGCTCCTTTGTCTAGACTGTTTTCAATATTAGCATAATTGAATCAGGTTGACAAGATAGGTTAAAGTGAAGTCATGTCATGGTTTTTCGGTCAGTTAATAATCCCGATGCTCTGCTGCTTCTTTGATGTCCCGTATACTTGCATCGGGGTTTTTGACTTTGGGAAAGAAAAAAGGCCCGGAAGCAGGACTTCAAGGGTCTTTTTTTGAAAAATAATCTAAAGGTTGAAGCGGAACTACAAATTCGGGGGGATACCTTCTGGCATCGTTTGTGTTCCAAAACCAATATACCATGAAAAGACATCTTTTTGAATAGGTTTTATGGACATGATTTTTCAAAAAAAATGTGCGGAAAGCACAAAAAGATGTTATACTAAGAAGTACAGTGGGCAAGAGAGTATGGCGGGAGAGAGAATATGGCGGTTGAACTGGAATATCTGTATGAGAAGATTGCACCGGAGTATCATATTAAATTACATACGGAGGGGTGTTTCGGTAAGATGATTGCCTGGACACATGTGGTAGAGGAGATTGAGTTTATTGCCTCGCTGCATGGAGAAGAATTGGTCTTTTGTTCTGGCATGAGCTGTACGTCTGATGACTGGCTGCAGAGATATATCAATGAATTGAACCGACATCATGCAGGCGGGATGGTCATGTCCTTTCGTGAAGGAGAGACATTTTCGCAAAAGATTGTGGACTATTGTAATAAGATTCACTTTCCTATATTTTCTGCAGCATGGACAACGCCGTATATCGATGTGATGCGGTTATTTGCAGAGATTCTTTTGCAGAACGAGCAGAGAGAGACGAATCTGATTGCGGCACTTAAGAATGCAATCTATTATCCAGAGAATGAAGGGTCTTATCTGAGCCATTTTGAGAGGAATGGATTCTATAGGGATATGGATTATGCAGTGATCATACTTAGCTGCCATACTTATGATGATGAAGCTGGAAATGAACGCCTGCGCAAGATTGAGAAGTCGATGCATTTCCTTCTGGGAAATGTAATTACGTACGAGGAGAAAGGGCGCCTCACCGTATTGGCCATAGGTTGTCCGTTATCTAAAATATATTCCGAATTCGGAAAGATATGTAAGAAAGATTCGAATGTGTATGCAGGCATTGGAACAGTAGCTGATGGTATAAGAGAAATACATTTGTCATATGAGAAAGCATATACGGCATATCAGTTGACGAAGACGGCAATCCAGACGAATCTGCTGAGTTATGATGAACTTGGAATCTACAAGATACTGGCAGATGTGAAGGAAGAGTCAATCTATCCGGCCTTTGTGCAGGAGACGCTGGGACGCTTGATGGAGTACGATAAAGAGAAGAAAACTAAATATATGAAGGTTCTGGAAGTATATTTTGAAAATGACTGTAGTATAGTACATACGGCTCAGGCATTGTACTGTCATAAGAATACATTATCTTACAAGTTGGAGAAGATTAAGAAGATTCTGGGATATGATATCCTGGCGAATAAAAATCGCGCAAAGATTATAGTGGCAATCTACATATTGCGTTTGGGAAATGAATATTTTTATTAATAGTTTTTTATGACAAATCATGCAGGAAAAAGGAGACAGATATTATGAATGAAAATCGTATCAAAAGGAACAGATTATTAGGAGAAAGAATTGTAAAAGGCTTAGAGTCCCGCAATATGGAAGGGTATTATGCTGAGACGAAGGAAGCGGCGCTTGCGAAGGCTCTGGAGTGGATTCCAGAGGGAAGCAGTGTGGCGTGGGGCGGATCTATGTCAGTAAATGAGATTGGACTAAAACAGGCGGTCTGTGAAGGAAAATATACGACATATAATCGTGAAACAGCAGGAAACCCGGAGGAAAAGCGGAAGATGGAGTTAATGGCATATGACAGTGATTTTTTCCTGACAAGCGCCAATGCGATTACTGAGGATGGAGTCATGGTCAATATCGATGGAATCGGAAACAGGGTATCTGCAATTGCCAATGGACCAAGAAATGTTCTGATGATTGTCGGCATGAATAAAGTGGTGAAAGATGTGGATAATGCCGTATCCCGGGCGAGAAATGAGGCGGCTCCGATTAACGCACAGAGGTTTGGGCTTGATACGCCGTGTTCTAAGACAGGGTCATGTTTTGACTGCAAATCACCGGATACTATATGTTGTCAGTTCCTGATAACTAGATTCTCAAAGGTTGCAAAGAGGATTAAGGTTATCCTTGTAAATGAAGATTTGGGATTTTAATCTTAGGTTTTGAGAAAATTGTGTATTGACGAAACGTTAAGCATTTGTTATAATGAACAGGTGCTTAACGTTATGTCTGTTAAATGCTCATAGCTAGGCGCCATAGCCAAGTGGTAAGGCAAAGGTCTGCAACACCTCT
>CANSLW010000206.1 GCA_947647815.1 uncultured Dorea sp.
AAAAATTCATGAAAAGAAAATCCTTCCTGATATGTTGATATGAAATACTTTGAATACTTCCGTAATTTGCAATGATTCGTTTAAGCTGTTATATATACTGTAGCATAACTAAAAGGAGTACTGCAACTTTTTAATGATTAAAACAGACTAAAACAGACAGCCTTAACGCTTTCTTAACGAAAGAAATTCTTTATTTACAGTAATCAAATGTTTCGGTATAATGATAAAGTAAAAAACCAGGAATAATAGTCTGGTTGGAGGAAGATAAAGTATAAAGATAACCGAAAGAATATATCGGTTACAGACGGAGGAAAGAGAATGTATATCAGTGAGATTAGGACATCTGCTCCGACAGATGAGAGAATGCCGTTAGAAAGAAAAATGTATGAAACTCTAGATAAATTAAAGATTCCTTATGAGCAGGTGGACAACGACCCTGCCGCTTCCATGGAAGAATGTGCCGCTATAGACGAGGCAATCGGTACGGAGATTCGTAAGAATGTATTTTTGTGCAACCAGAAGAAGACCACATTTTTCTTACTGGTAATGCCAGCGAATAAGGCTTTTGATACTGCTGCCTTCAGTAAGAAGCTAGGGGTATCTCATATGTCGTTTGCACCGCCGGAAAAGATGATGGAGCATCTGGGAACGACACCAGGTTCTGCGAGTGTGGCGGGACTTTTAACAGATGAAGATGATTATGTGCAGGTGATTGTGGATAAGGAAGTAGCAGAAGCAGAATGGTTCGGATGCAATCCGGGAATCAATACCAGTCATTTGAAGTTCAAGACGAAGGATCTTCTGAATAAGTTTCTTCCGTCAATTCATCACAGGGCAAGAATTGTGGCACTTTGATATTAATATAAGGAGTATAGGTAATATATGAAGACATCAGAAGATCTGAGACAGTTATTAGAGCGGATTGACCACAGAGGATATCCGGCATATAAAGACACAAAGGGTGTATATCAGTTCGGGAAATATGTGCTCTCGATTGACCATGTACAGGGGGATCCATTTGCGGCGCCTTCTAAATTAAGTGTCAGGGTTCCGGGACGTATGTCAGGGTTCCCGAAAGAATTATTTGATAAAAAGCATAAGAGAATTGCGTTGCAGGATGAATTAATCCGTAATTTTTATAAACAGATCCAGCAGTATTCTTTTCAGGCAAAGGGCTCGGGAAAGAGCGGCATCATTAGTGTGACCAGATGCTCTCAAGAGATTTTAGAGCGGACGGCGTGCGAGATTAATACTGGAAGCGGGGATGTAACAGTAAGATTTGAAGTCGGTTTTCCGGCAAATGGCCGGACAATCAATGCGAGGGAGCTTAAGAAGATTCTATATGATTTTCTTCCGTTATGTGTAGAAAAGGCTTTGTATTATGGAAGGCTTGATAAGAAAAGGATTCAAAAAGTGATGGAATTATCCGAAGACCAAGAGTATATCCGTGGTCAGTTAGAAGAGAGGGGACTGGTTGCTTTTGTTGCAAATGGTTCTGTTCTTCCCAGGGAATCCGGGGTGTCGCAACGCCCGATGAAAGGCGCTGTGCCGTTCATTACTCCAAAATCAATGGAAGTGGCCCTGGATCTTCCGTATAAAGGAAAGATTCAGGGAATGGGAATTCCGAGAGGAGTTACATTGATCGTGGGCGGAGGATATCATGGGAAATCAACACTTCTTAAGGCATTAGAGACCGGCGTGTATCCGCATATTGCAGGAGATGGAAGAGAATATGTGGTGACGGATGAAAAAGCTGTGAAGATACGTGCTGAGGATGGGCGCAGTATTAAGCATACGGATATCTCTATGTTCATTAACGATCTGCCTAACGGAAAAGACACCGTGGCATTTGATACGGAAGATGCAAGTGGCAGCACCTCCCAGGCGGCAAATGTTGTAGAGAGTATAGAAGCGGGGACAACGGCATTTCTTATTGATGAGGATACCAGTGCTACGAATTTTATGGTTCGGGATGAGCTGATGCAGCGTGTAATCCATCGGGATATGGAGCCGATTACGCCATTTATCGAACGCGTCAGGGATCTCTATGAGAAGTTCGGAATCTCAACAATTATTGTAGCTGGAAGTTCCGGCGCATATTTTCAAGTAGCAGACAAGATTGTACAGATGGACCGCTATGTTCCAAAAGAGATTACGGAGATGGCAAAAACTGCCGCGCAGGATTATCCGCAGCTTAAGCTTCCGCAGGAAGGACCCAAAAACCCATCCTTCGACCGTAAGGTTCGCAGTAATCCAAGTCTCAAGAATAAGGGGCGTATTAAGATCAAGACTATGGGAAGAGATGGTGTCATGCTGAACCATGAGACTATCGACTTAAGGTATGTAGAGCAGTTGATGGATAGCGAACAGCTTACCACACTGGGCAATATTGTAAAATATTTAGAAGAGCAGATGTTTGATGGAAGGAAAACGCTGGGACAGGCGATAGAAATTCTGTATAAGAAACTAGATACACAGGGGCTGGGCGCAGTGTGTGACGGTAGTTATCTTCCAGGGAATCTTGCAATGCCAAGAAAGCAGGAAATATATGCCTGCCTGAACCGCTATCGCTGTCTTGGAACACAAAAATAGCAGCAGGTTTTATCCTTGACATTTTGTATCTGTATACTTATACTAACTATACCAAAACGTAGAGTTATGCAACATAAAAGCGAAAGGGGTTCATTTTACATGAGAGTAATTGCAGGCAGTGCCAGAAGAATACAATTGAAGACGCTGGACGGCATGGATACAAGACCGACAACAGATCGTATTAAAGAAACGTTGTTCAACATGCTTGCGCCCTATCTGTATGATAGTATGTTTCTGGATTTATTTGCCGGAAGCGGTGGTATTGGGATTGAAGCACTGAGCAGAGGCGCGATGGAAGCAGTTTTTGTTGAAAAAAACCCAAAGGCGATGCAATGCATAAAGGAGAATCTGGAACATACCCATCTTCAGCGCAGAGGGATGACCATGTCTATGGATGTTCTGACGGCGCTCTATAAACTGGAAGGTGAGAAACAGTTTGATTATATTTTCATGGATCCGCCTTATGGACAAGATCTTGAGAAGAAGGTTCTGTCGTATTTGTCTGAATCAGATCTTCTGTCATCGGACGGAATCATCATTGTAGAGGCAGCAAAGGATACTTCTTTTGATTATGTAAAGGAACTTGGTTTTTGTGTCATTAAGACAAAAGATTATAAGACGAACAAGCATGTTTTTTTAGAGCCTGCAGGGAGGAAGGGAATATGTTAAGAGCAATCTATCCGGGGAGTTTTGACCCGGTTACATATGGACATCTCGATGTAATCAGGCGATCCTCTCGGTTAGTAGATGAATTAATTGTCGGAGTCTTGAATAATAAAGCAAAAAGTCCGTTGTTTTCCGTAGAAGAACGTGTTAGAATGTTAGAGGAAGTAACAAAGGATTTGACCAATATAAAGATTATTCCATTTGAAGGATTGTTAGTGGATTTTGCCCGAGAGACGAAAGCTGGAATGGTGATTCGTGGACTAAGAGCAATTACTGATTTTGAGTATGAATTACAGATGGCGCAGACGAACCATAAGATGGCACCGGAAGTAGAGACAGCGTTTCTGACAACCAGTTTGGAATATTCCTATCTGAGTTCTACCACGGTGAAAGAAGTGGCAGCTTTTGGAGGAGATATTTCTCAGTTTGTGCCTGGCGTTGTCGCAGATAGAATTACAGAGAAGATGAAGAAAAAGGAGAGTGTAAATGTATGAGCAGCCGTATTGAACAGATAATTGATGAGATTGAAGAGTATATCGACAGTTGTAAATTCCAGCCGTTATCTACTTCAAAAATTATCGTAAATAAAGACCAGATGGACGAATTGCTTCGGGAGCTTCGTATGAAGACACCGGATGAGATTAAGCGGTATCAGAAGATTATCGCAAATAAAGATGCGATTCTGGCAGACGCCCAGTCGAAGGCAGACAGTATGATTGAGGAAGCGCATATCCATACCAGTGAACTGGTCAGCGAACATGAGATTATGCAGCAGGCGTATGCTCAGGCGAATGAGATTGTAACTGCAGCAACGGAGCAGGCGCAGGAGATTTTAGATAATGCAACAAGGGATGCCAATGACATACGTATCGGTGCGATGCAGTATACGGATGATCTTCTTGCGAACGCGGAGAGTATCATCGGACATACCCTGGATAGTTATACGTCCAAATATGACGGACTTGTCAACTCTTTACAGGAGTGTTATGACATGGTGCGTAATAATCGATCGGAACTTGAGATTCCGGAACAATCTGCAGAAGGACTTGAGGCAGAGTATGGCACAGCAGAGTACGGCACAACGGAGTATGAGGCGGCAGAGCCTGAACCAGAATACATGGTAGATGAACAGGATTTGATATAAAATAGTTAATACAATAATAGATAGCCATATATAAGAAGACTGGTGACCAATGCGGTGGCCAGTTTTTCTATTATGTAGGGAAAGAGCGGCAGGCCGGTATCCTGAATCATTGCCCGGGTCTGTGCGGCGGCGCACCAACCTCCGAAAGCTGACAGGCTAAGTGTTGTGAGTACTTTCATTTTTAATGGAAGAGCGGCACTGCATATCATAGTGACACCAGTTGTAAGTTCCAACGAAGGCAGAAGAACAAAAGTAATAAGAGGATTGGCAGAAGGTATCAGCTTTATAAGAGAGATACCTATGGAAAAAAGCATAATATATCCTCCAATGCGGGTTATTGTCTCAAATCCGTTCATGATACAGGCGTCCAACGACATGGTGTTATCTTTGGAAGAATTTTGGCGAATATCTGTCACATAAGGGCATGATATATCTTTGGGAATGTGATAGAACAATCGAAAAAGAAAACTTAACAGTACAGGCGCCAGCAGTGTAATCAGAAGCAGCGGTAATGTGATGTCAGTGCATCCCAGATTCTGCCATATAACATAGCTGATGATAAACATCGGGCTTGTATTATTGCAGAAGGAGAGCAGATAACGTCCTTCACTTTTAGAAATATTTCCCTTTTTCAGA
>CANSLW010000207.1 GCA_947647815.1 uncultured Dorea sp.
TGTTCTGCATAGTACATCGGCACCCCGCTTTCCATATCCGCTGCGGTCTCTTTAAGAATCTGAGCCTCTGACTTCGGAATGATGTCTTCTACTTTTGAGAAGAAGGAAGACAGCATATTTGTAGGATTTTTTAGCTCATAGAATTCATATGCTCCCAATTCACTGCTCATCGCTGAAGTCATATCCTCATACAAGCTGATCTCATCGATAAGTCCATTATTTAAAGCCTGATTTGCCGTATATACACGTCCGTCAGCAAGGGTCTTCACATCTTCTGCCGCCATGCTGCGGCCTTCAGATACAATATCCACAAACTTTGTATAATATTCGTCTACCTGTTCCTGGTAGATTGCAATCTGTTCATCCGTCATCTTAGAACTGTCTTTATTGGCGCCGCTGGTAATGCTGACATAACGGATACCTAATTTCTCATATAACCCGGTCATATCAAACCCTGACATAATCACGCCGATGGACCCAGTTGTCGTATTCGGGTTTGCATAGATCTTATCTGCCGCCATAGATATCAGATATCCGCCGGACGCCGCATAATGCGCCATGTAACCCCATACCTGACGTCCCGTAATCTCTTTATATTCCTTGAGCTTCAGATATAATTCTTCTGATTCATATACGGTTCCGCCCGGCGAATCTACATATAGCAAGATTCCCTGATTATTACTGTCAGACATCAGACGATCGATGTATTCCAGTGTGGTTATATGCTGATATCCTACGGCAGCATCAAAGACCCCTGTTACCGTCTGCTCCTGGATGGTTCCAACCACCTTAACCACTGCAATATAGTCATCTACCGGCGGTGAAAATGCCACACTGCCAGAGAGCATTTCTGACATACTCTCTGACAACATATTTTTTGAAAATGTATTAGTCAGCACACTGGCTGCTCCGGTAACAATGAATAATACAACCGCTATAATTAAGCCGCCTATCTGCTTCTTTTTCATCTATTATCTCCATTCTTTCTCTTCATTTCCTATTCAAAAACTGTTGACAAGAACTACTTACGAAGCTCGATTCCCATACTTTCCAGCGCTTTCAGTATTCTTCCCATAGCCTCTGATACTTCTGCATCTTCAAGTGTCTTATCCTTAGCACGGAATACGATAGAGTAGGCAACAGACTTGAATCCTTCTTTAATCTGTGCTCCTTCATATAAGTCGAACAAAGCATAACTCTCCAGATAGGAACCGCCCTTCTTCTCAATTACTTCTTCAATCTGTCCGACCAGAATCTCTTTTGGCATTACCATGCTGATATCGCGGGTTACCGCCGGGAATCTCGCTATTCCGGTGTATTTTCTGTCAAATGATGCTCTTTCTACGATTTCCGGCATATCCAGTACTGCGACGTAAGCCTTCGTGCCAATACCATATGCATCAGCAATATCCGGATGTATTTCTCCAAGATATCCCACGATTACCCCGTCATAGATGATATTCGCCTGGCGCCCCGGATGGAGATATGGCTTGCCGGCATTCGGATCATAGGTCTCTTTCTTATGCATACCAATCTTCTCAAAGAACTCTTCTACCACACCCTTCATGCTGAAGAAATCGCCGTCTCCATACATTCCAAGTGTAAACTGCATTCTTTCTTCAGGCAGTTCAGTCAACGGCAAACCCTTTGGAAGATAGATATTTCCCAATTCATATAATCTTACGTTCTTATTCCTTCTATTATAGTTAGTCGCGAGTGATGTCAGCATTCCGTTTAAAGAAGTGGTACGCATGATACTGTAATCTTCTCCTAATGGATTCATGATCTCAACCGTCCTGCGAAGCGGTGAATCTTCTGGAATTTTCAGCTTGTCAAATACCTTCGGGCTCTCGAAAGAATATGTCATTCCCTGGCTGAAGCCGCAGAATTCAGCAATATCACGTGCCACCTCTTCCACACGAAGCTTAAAGGATAATTTTCCAGTCGTTGCTTCTCCTTTTGGAAGTGTTGTCGGAATATTATCATATCCATAAAATCTTGCTACTTCTTCTGCCAAATCCGCCATGCGGAACAAATCGTGACGGAAAGCAGGTGCAATGACCTCACTGGTGTTCTCATCGTATTCAAGGCCAATCTTTGTAAAGTATCCTATCATCTCCTCTTTCGAGATATCAGTTCCCAATAGACGGTTTATCTCATTCTGGTCAAATGGCACTCGCACCGGTTCTTTCTTCTTTCCGTAGACGTCCACCATTCCACCAACTACTTCTCCGGCTCCTAGTTCTTCTACCAGCTGACAGGCGCGGTCTATTGCTGCCTGGGCATTATTGGGATCCAGACCTTTTTCGAACTTGCCGGAAGCATCGGTACGAAGTCCCACTTTTTTACTGGATTTGCGAATATTTGTTCCGTCGAAGCAAGCCGCTTCGAACAGCATGGTTTTGACATCATCCGTGATCATAGAGTTCTCACCGCCCATGATTCCTGCAATACCTACGGACTTCTCTCCGTCACAGATCATCAATACAGTCTCATCCATCTCTCTGTCCTGTCCGTCCAGTGTCGTGAATTTCTCTCCTTTTGCAGCAGTACGCACGATAATCTCATTTCCTGCTATCGTATCCAGATCGTAAGCATGCATCGGCTGGCCATACTCTTCCATAACATAGTTGGTAATATCTACTAGATTGTTGATTGGACGGATTCCTACGGATGCCAGGCGTCTCTGCATCCACTTCGGAGACGGTCCGATCTTGATATTCTTTACCACTCTAGCACAATATCTTGGGCAGAGTTCCTGATTCTTCACCGTTACTTTAATATAATCATTGACATCCTCAGAATTTCCCGTCTCAGTTACTACCGGTGGATGGAATTCTTTTCTAAAAGTTGCCGCTGCCTCTCTTGCAATTCCTATCACACTGTAGCAGTCTACTCTGTTTGATGTGACTTCATACTCGAACACGACGTCATTAAGCCCCAGCGCCTCTATCGCACTGGCTCCGACTTCGGCATCCTCTGGAAAGATATAGATTCCCTCCTCTGGCGCCTCTGGATACATATCACGATTGGAACCCAACTCTTCGATAGAGCACATCATACCCCGGCTCTCCACTCCGCGCAATTTTCCTTTTTTTATCTTGATTCCGCCCGGAACACGGCTTCCCGGCTCATGTCCGCCTGCGACGCGTCCACCGTCCAGCACAACCGGAACCTTATCACCTTCATGTACATTATTAGCGCCAGTTACAATCTGTACAGATTCTGCTCCTACATTAACCTGGCAGATGATTAATTTATCTGCATCAGGATGCTTCTCAATCTTGTCAATCTGACCGATCACAATCTTACTAAGATCTGCATCCAACACCTCGTATCCTTCTACCTTTGTTCCGGATAAAGTCATTGCATCAGTATATTCCTGCGCCGTTACATCCAGATCCGGGACATATGCTTTTATCCATGATAATGATGTATTCATCTTTTTTGCTCCTTTCTACTCACACGATTCTATATCTTAGAATATTTAGAACTGCTTTAAGAATCTAATATCGTTCTCGTACAACAGTCTCATATCATCAATCTCATACTTCAGCAATGCTATACGCTCAAGACCTACACCGAAAGCAAATCCGGTATACTCGTTCGGGTCAATACCGCACATCTCCAGTACATGCGGATGTACCATACCGCATCCAAGGATTTCAATCCATCCTGAACCTTTGCAAAAACGACAGCCTTTTCCGCCACATTTGAAACAGGTAACATCCACCTCCGCACTTGGCTCCGTGAATGGGAAATGATGCGGACGGAACTTAGTCTTCGTCTCTGGCCCGAACAATTCTTTTGCAAATACTTCCAATGTACCCTTAAGATCGGCAAACGAAATATTCTTATCGATAACCAATCCTTCTATCTGATGGAATGACGGTGAATGTGTAGCATCTACTTCATCAGAGCGGAATACACGTCCTGGCGCAATCATACGTATCGGAAGTTTTCCCTGTTCCATCACACGCGCCTGCACCGGCGATGTCTGGGTACGCAGCACGATTTCTTTATTAACATAGAAAGTGTCCTGCTCATCTTTTGCCGGATGACCGTCTGGAATATTTAATTTCTCAAAATTATAGAGATCATACTCTACTTCAGGCCCTTCTACAACCTCATATCCCATCCCGACAAAGATTCTTTCCACCTCTTCTAATGCGATGGTGTTCGGATGACGATGTCCAACCATATTCTTCTTAGATGGAAGAGTGACGTCAATCACTTCCTGCTTCATCCTTTCTTCACGGATGACTCTCTCCATCTTCTTTTTACTTTCCTCTAACAGATTCTCAATTGCCGCCCTGGTCTCATTCACCAATTGGCCAACCTTCGGCCTCTCTTCAGGCGCAACATCTTTCATTCCTTTTAAGACTGCTGTAAGTTCACCTTTCTTTCCAAGGAATTTTACACGCACATCATTCAGTTTCTCCGGCACGTCAGCCGCGTTGATCGCTTTTAATGCTTCGTCTTTGATGCTCTGTAATCTTTCTTTCATCGCTTCTCTTCCTCTCCTGATATTTTCTTTTCAAACAAAAAAGCCCATCCCGAAAAGGGACGAGCAATTACCCGTGGTACCACCCTGATTCCTGTATTAATACAGGCACTCAATTATGCGTAACGTGCACTTTACGGCATCTCCTACCATCTTTCTAAACGTATTCTTCATTTATCAAGAAAAATAGTTAAAAGACTTCAGAAATGCAGCTCGCGCGGGAAATTCGATTATCACCTGAACCCGGGGAGACTTCCAGCCCATGATCTCCTTTCTCTGTGGGAAAATGATTCTCTACTTGAATATATTTCTTATATTCTTCGCGGTCATCGCTTTTTCTTTATACACTGCTTTAAATTATATCATAAGAACCCATGATGTCAAGAAAATCATTTTTTTAATTTTATACTTGATTTTTTCTAAAAAAGGTGGTATTATAATATCCGGTCAGAGAAATGGCTGTAATTTAATAAAGATCGGGGTGTGGCTCAGCTTGGCTAGAGCGCCTGGTTTGGGACCAGGAGGTCGCA
>CANSLW010000208.1 GCA_947647815.1 uncultured Dorea sp.
CAAATGCGGTCACATATATTGTTTAGCGAGTTCAGTATTGTAAATATAATCTCAGTCGTATCAGCAGTGTTTTTCAATGATACAGGTATGTTTACCTGTTCTGGAGCTGTAATTAATACCCACGAAGAGAACTTTTCCTTGATAACCTGCTTTTTCGAGAAATTGCATGTATTTTCGGTCTTTGATTTGGGAAACTGCTCTTTTTGCACTTTTGTTCCATTTTAATTCAATGATAAGCGCAGGTTTATCGGAGGTTTGTTTTGGCAGAAAAAGTATGTCGACATATCCTTTCCCGCTTGTCAATTCTTCGAATTTCGTATAGTAATCTACACAGCTGATATAAGCCATTACCACTACCGAGCGGAGAGCTTGTTCATTATCATAGTAACTGGGAGAAGTATTCATGTTGTGGGCATATTCAATTAATTCAGCAACAGTATCTCCATCCATTTGAAGTGTTGCATTAAGCAGCCGGTCAGACGTCTCAATCGCTTTTACAAGCTCTGGCCTTGCACCATTCTTAACTGCACGCAGGAATTCTTCGCGCACTTCTTCATTTGGAATGAATACTTCTTTGCGTTCAGCGTCATATGCAAGATACCCCAGGTGAACCAGTAATGTTAAGACATCGTCCCGGCTTCTAAGAGAAGTCATATCGTTCTGAAACGTACCTGTATCAATCTTACAGTGTATGCCGCCCAACATATCTACGATTGCATTTTTCAGGCCATGGTAATCCAAATCAAGGTATACTTTCAGAGATTCGTAAGTTTCTGTCTGGGTCCAATAATTATCAATCTTTTTGTTCGAGATTGCCCGGATAATAGAATTGGGGCTGTAAATATGTCCGGTATCTTCAAAGCGGTAACCGTCGTACCATCTGCGTGCATCCTCAAAATCAATATGATAAGTATTACATAATTCGCGCACCTCCTTTTCTGTGAAACCGACATATTCTGTTAATGGTCCGGGTTCCAACATTGTATATTCATAAAAATCTGTAAGTGCGGACTGTGTGCCATATTTCTTAATCGGGAGAATTCCGGTCATATAGGCACCCACAAGAAATTGAGCTGTCTGGGCGCCCTTGAAGAGACTTCGCAATAATTTGATATAAGACTTCTGCAGTTTTGTATTATCTTTTGTCTCCCGGAACAAGGCATCCCATTCGTCAATGATTATGAAAAATTTTCTGCCGGTTTTTACACTGATACGAGATAAGGCAACGGGAAGTGACTGGATATTGGTATCAATGCAGTCAGAAAAGGCATCCTTTAGTTCTTCGAGGATGTATTTCTGCATCTCTGTTATGACTGCTTCTATGTCAGGGACAATGGTAATAAACCATGTGATATCCAGAAATATGACGTCGTATTTGTTCAGGTGTTCTGCAAAACTGTCATCTTCAGTAATCTTCAATCCTTTAAATAACTCCTTTGAATCAGCGCCTTTTGAATAGTATGCTGCGAGCATCTGTGCTGCAAAAGATTTCCCGAAGCGTCTTGGGCGGCTGGAGCATGTCAGCATCCTGCTGCTTCGAAGGACGCTGTTCGTATATGCGATCAAACCGGATTTGTCGACATATATGTTGTTTTTACGGATCATCTCAAAAGCATCAGATGAGGGGTTTAGATAGAAGCCCATGTTAGATCTCCTTTGGAAGGTTGTGTGAAATCAGTGGTGTTCTGTCTATCTTATCATGGCTTGTATGAAGGAATCAATATGCAATAGACTTTTTAAATTTAAAAGCTTGTGTGTGTTGTAAAAAAATAATATTTTGATACTCAAAATACTTGACAAACAAAATAAACAGATATATACTTTGAACATCAAAATAATTTAAATTCAAACTAAATCAGAGGAATTCATATGACAGCGACAATATGCGGGACGGGTTCATACATACCGTCATATACAATGGACAATAACGACATTGCCAGACTGGTAGAGACCAGCGACGAGTGGATCCGGGAGCGGACAGGAGTGGCAAGAAGGCACATCATCCAGGATGAGACCACCGTTTCTATGGCAGCAGAAGCGGCAAGAAGAGCGCTTAATGACGCAGGCGTATCACCGGAGGAAGTGGATCTGATTATCGTATCTACCATATCTTCGAATGTAATCCTTCCTTGTGCGGCATGCGAGGTTCAGAAAGAGCTGGGCGCAGTACATGCCACCTGCTTTGATCTTAGCGCAGCGTGTACGGGTTTCGTTCTGGCTTATAACACGGCTTTGGCTTATCTTACAAGCGGTGTTTACCGCACAGCATTATTAATCGGAAGCGAGAGCTTGTCGAATCTGACGAACTGGAAAGACAGAGGAACTTGTATCTTGTTTGGAGACGGTGCAGGTGCGGCGGTCCTTCGGTCAGATGATGTCGCAGGAACAGAGATGTTTCCGATTTATGATCCGGGGAAATATTTTCTCCCGGTAACACATTCAGAAGGAGCGAAGGGCGGAGCCCTCACTTGTAAGAGCAGGCATGATTTTAACGGACTAACTGGTGAAAAACATCAGGCATGTCAGGATCATCAGGCTGATGCAGAGTCTATGCTGGATGAATCACATTACATGCAGATGGATGGCCAGGCGGTATTCAAATTCGCCGTAAAGAAAGTACCGGAGGTAATTGGAGAGGTGCTTAAGCTTAACCAGGTGGCGCCGGAAGAGATTGATTACTACATTATGCATCAGGCAAATAAGCGGATTGTAGAAGCCGTGGCAAAACGCCTGGATGAACCGATGGAGAAATTCCCCATGAACCTGCAGGAATACGGGAATACATCTTCCGCCAGTATTCCGATTCTATTAGATGAGCTGAACAGGGAAGGTAAGCTTAAGCCGGGACAGAAACTGGTGCTGGCAGGCTTCGGCGCAGGACTTACATGGGGAGCATCAATTATTGAGTGGCATTAAAGAAATCTTTCTAAGGTAATCAGCTCTATAGATTGACAGGAAATAAACTGGTAAGAAAATAAACTGATATAAAAAGCGGGAAAACATCAGGATATATGCGAAATACTACAGCGGCTAAAAATCAGTAAATCTGCCGGTTTATATATAAAAGCAACACAAAAAAGTACAAAAATCAGTACAAAAAGCAAAAGCAACACAAAGACCCGAATGAGGTCGAAACAAGATCAAAGCAAGATCGAAAACAAAATCAAGACTAAAAACAAGATTAAGAACAAATCAAAGGAGAATGAATCATGTTGGAGAAAATCAAAGAAATCGTATCAGAGAATTTAGGAGTTGACGTTGCACAGATTACAGAAGAATCTTCCTTCAAAGACGACTTGGGAGCAGATTCACTGGATTTATTCGAGATGGTAATGGCGTTAGAAGACGAGTATGAGATTGAGATTCCGACAGAAGACTTAGAGCAGATCTCAACAGTCGGAGATGTTGTCAATTACATCAATGCACATAAAGAATAATCAGATAACAGTTCAGACATCATCAGCCTGAAATTGTTACATAATCAATGAATAATTAAAAGAAGTGGGGTTTTTACAATGCAGACAGAAGTAACCAGATTATTAGGAATTGAATATCCGATCATCCAGGGAGGTATGGCATGGGTTGCAGAATATCATCTGGCAGCAGCGGTATCTAACGCAGGCGGTCTGGGCCTTATCGGGGCGGCAAGCGCTCCGGCTGAATGGGTAAGAGACCAGATCCGAGAAGCGAAGAAGCTGACAGACCGTCCGTTCGGAGTCAATATTATGCTGATGAGCCCTTATGCAGACGAGGTGGCTAAGATTGTTGCCGAAGAAGGGGTCAAAGTAGTGACCACCGGCGCGGGAAATCCGGAGAAATATATGAAGATGTGGAAGGAAGCAGGCGTGAAGGTGATTCCTGTAGTTGCTTCTGTCGCTTTGGCAAAGCGCATGGAGCGCTGCGGCGCAGATGCGGTAGTTGCAGAAGGATGTGAAGCAGGAGGCCATATCGGAGAGAATACGACGATGGTGCTTGTCCCGCAGATCGCAGATGCAGTGAAGATACCGGTAATCGCAGCAGGCGGTATCGCAGACGGAAGAGGAATTGCGGCGGCATTTATGTTAGGAGCAAAAGGAGTACAGATGGGTACTCATTTCGTAGTGACAGAGGAATCACAGGTTCACGAGAATTACAAAGACAGAATCATCGGTGCGAAGGATATTGATTCCAGAGTGACCGGAAGGACGACCGGACATCCGGTGCGCGCCCTTCGCAATGATATGACGAAGAAATATATTGAATTGGAAAATAAAGGTGCAAGCTTCGAGGAACTGGAACATCTGACCCTTGGCGGCCTGCGCAAGGCTGTTGTGGACGGCGATGTGAAGAACGGAAGTGTGATGGCAGGACAGATTGCCGGAATGGTGAAGGAGAAGATGTCCTGTAAAGAATTGATTGACAAGTTAGTAAGAGAAACGGATGCGTTGATAAAAGGAGCGGGATTTTATGTCTAAGATTGCATGGATCTATCCGGGCCAGGGCGCCCAGAAGGCAGGTATGGGAGCGGATTTCTATGAGAAGAGCGAGACTGTAAAGGCAATCTTCGACCGGGCAGGAGAGGTTCTTGACCTGGATATGAAGGCTCTCTGCTTTAAGGAGAATGAGAAGCTTGACCTTACGGAATATACACAGGCAGCGTTGGTTACGACCTGCCTTGCCATGACAAGAGTGGCAGAAGAGAGAGGACTTAAGGCAGATATCACGGCAGGCTTAAGCCTCGGAGAATACAGCGCCATTGCCGCGGCAGGCGGGATGGAAGATATGGACGCCATCCGTCTGGTGCGTAAGAGAGGAATTCTGATGCAGAACACAGTGCCTGTCGGTGAAGGCGGCATGTGTGCAGTGATGGGGATGGACGCAGCTAAGATTGAAGAGATACTTGAGAGCATAGACGGCGATGTGACAATCGCGAATTATAACTGTCCGGGACAGATTGTGATTACAGGAAGAGCGGCGACAGTGGAAACGGCGGCAGTAAAGCTCAAAGAAGCCGGAG
>CANSLW010000209.1 GCA_947647815.1 uncultured Dorea sp.
CGGCTCGCGGGCTGTACCGCCGGTGGGGAATTACACCCCGCCCTGAAGATTTCTTCTTTACAAAAACTATTATAGTCCGTTCCATAACAGATTTCAAGACTTTTTATTGTTTGACTGAAAAGTAATCTAAATTGCCTTCTCCCGCCACTTGCCGCGTTTATAGAAGATTCCCGTAATAATCGCTCCTAACACCCATGATATCAGAAGAGATATGTAGATACTCTCCCTGCGTCCCTGCGGGAACTGATCGCTCTTAGTCAGGAAGATCAGCCCGTAAGCGATTGGAACGCGCAGGAATATTGTCATTACAATAGAGATCCACATAGGCGTTACCGTATCTCCCGCACCGCGCATTACACCAGAAAGACTCTGGATTATCGCCATTGCAATATATCCTACAGCCAGAATCCGCATCATATTCATACTGAGTGTCACCAGATCCTCTGTATTCGTGAATATTGCCATCAGGTGTCTTCCAAATAACAATATCATACTCGTAATCGTTGCTGAGAATCCGATTGCCATCCATGTTCCCTGTCGTGCCCCTTGCGTAACACGGTCATAAGCCCTTGCCCCTACATTCTGTCCCGCATATGTAGTCATTGCAGTTCCAAACGAAAAATTGGGCAGCATAGCAAATCCATCTACACGCATAACGATAACGTTTGACGCAATAAACTGTTCTCCAAAACTGTTTGTCAGGGATTGCACCACCAGCATCGCCATGGACATGATTGCCTGGGTAACACCAGAAGGGACTCCTAACCTTATGATATTGAATCCATGCTGTCTGGTCAGTTTAAAATACGGACGTTTAAAGTCAAAGGACTCCTTCATCCGCATCAACTTCATCAGACACAAACATGCCGAAATCGCCTGGGCAATCACTGTTGCCAGCGCCACGCCGCTGACTCCCATGTCAAACCTTATTACGAATACCAGATCCAGAATAATGTTCAGCACACTTGACACAATCAGATACAAAAGTGCAGAAATCGAATCGCCAAGCCCTCTTAAGATTCCGCTTAAGATATTGTAGAACGCAAGCCCCGAAACTCCCAGAAAAAGAATCCTAAGATAAGACGTACACCAATCCAGAATACTATCCGGTGTCTTTAACAGCACCAGGAGCGGTCTTGCCGCCACAGTTGCCATAAGCATAACAATAACAGATGCGATTGCTGTCAGCACAATACTATTCGCAATCGCAATGGACAGATCTTCTCTCTTTCTCGCTCCAAAGTATTGGGATACCATAATGCTGGCGCCGACACTGATTCCTATAAAAAGTACAATCAGCAGATTCAGGATCGGACCGGCGCTTCCAACCGCAGCCAGGGCATTATCCCCCACGTAATTCCCCACTACCACACTATCTACTGTGTTATACAGCTGTTGGGCGATATTTCCTATCAGCATCGGAACTGTGAATAACAGAATATCTTCCCACGGTTTCCCCACGGTCATATCCACCGGGGCAAATAATTTCTTTAGTGTATTCATATTCTCCCTCCTTAATATTAGTTATAACATAACACAAAATATAAAATTTTGATATAGTATTTAAAAAATCCTTGTCATATAGTTTTTAAAACTATATAATAGTTACATTGAGGTGATAATATGACAATTGATTCGAAAGATATGCTGAACAGTATTTTATCCAGTATTTCCCGTATTGATTATGTAAGGCCTGGGGATATTCCCAACATAGACCTGTATATGGACCAGGTGACCACCTTTATGGAAGAACAGCTCTGCTCCTCTAAACGTCGTGATGACGACAAGGTATTGACCAAGACTATGATCAACAACTACGCAAAGAATAACCTGCTTCCTCCGCCAACGAAGAAGAAGTATTCCAAAGAGCATATCCTGGTTATGATATTTATCTATTATTTTAAGAATATCCTTTCTATCAAAGATATTGAGACCATGCTGAATCCCATTACTGAGAAATATTTTGGGAAAACCGAAGATTTCAGTATGACCTCCATCTATGAAGAGATCTGTCAGTTAGAGAAATCAAGGATAGAGCCCTTACAGAAGGATGTCGCCAAGTCATACCACAGTGCCATGAACTGCTTTCCTGATGTTCCACAGGAAGAACGGGATTATCTGCAATTTTTCGCTTTTATCTGCAGCCTGAGCTTTGACGTATACGTCAAAAAGCAGATTATAGAGAAACTACTGGATCAGCTTCCGCAAGAAAATGAGAAAAAGAAGAAATAAGGCTTTGCCTTATTTCTTCTTTTTCTTCTTTTGTTGTCTTTCTTTGTTTATTCTGGATTCTTACTGCTCTTCTTTCGGATTTATCCTCTCGAATACCATATCATACCCATCATTACCATAATTCAGGGAACGGTTCACCCTGCTGATGGTTGCTGTTGAAGCACCTGTCTTCTCCGCAATCTCGAGATATGTCTTATGTTCTCTCAGCATCTTCGCCACTTCGAATCTCTGCGATAATGAAAGCAGTTCATTGATTGTGCAGATATCCTCAAAAAAAGTATAGCACTCTTCTTTATTTTCCAAGCTCATTATCGCACTAAACAGATAGTCTACCGCATCCGTCCTGATCTTTTTACTCATAACATTATCTCCTTCGTAACAGATTCATTACTGTTACATTTTAACACACTAAATTCATAAAGTCCACACCTTTTTACTTCGTTTTTCTCATTCTCTTTAAAGATGTCTTTAATTTCTCCAATGATGTGTTAGCAACCAATTCTTCCGGAAAATCCACTTCTTCAAGAATCTGATATGCATATGGATATTCTGCAATATCTACATCTATATGAGAGTCCGTTCCAAGAACCACCATAGTTCCATATTTCTTACATTCTGCAAGCATACTCCGGCAGTTTTCCATAGTGTTCATACGGAAGCCTTCCGGACGCAGTGAAGAGTTATTTACTTCCAGCAATGTTCCAGTCCTCTTCGCTTCTCTGGCAAGGACTTCAAAATCCACAGGAAATCTTCCATCATCCGGATGTCCTATGATATCAACGTACTCGTTCTTCATTACATTAGTATATGCCTGTGTGATCATTTCTTTGCTTCGTTCCCCTTTATAACACGGAAGATGCATGCTGGCTATCGCTATATCCAGCTCTGATAAAAGTTCCTGGGAAAGATCCACCTCACCGGCTTCATTCACAATATTCAATTCTGTTCCCATCAGAAGCTCAATTCCATACATCCGCCTTGGAACAATCCTCATATTCTGAAAATAATAGATATGGCAGGTTCCCGGCATCTGTACCGCATGGTCAGTGATTGCCAGGCCTTTCAGGCCTTTATCAGCCGCCATAGACGCCATCTCCCGTATCGTATTATAAGCATGCCCGCTGGCAAGTGTGTGTGAATGAGTGTCAATTTCAATATTCATAAAATCATCCTTCTTTCTGTCTTATCCTGGCACATGGAAATATTATACAGTATATAACAATCTTTTTCTACACAATCTATTTTTAAATCTTATAAAGTAAATACTAGTTATGGAGGTTTTCATTTATGAAAAAAGAAGACAAAGAAAATCAGAAAATAATAGATGAATATGATTATCTGTCCAATGCAGCATCCTCCCAGGACTGCACCGGTCTAATCCCTTCGGAACCCGTTTCCGCAGAAGAAATCGAGTCATACGAAGAACTGTACCATTTTCTTCCTCCTAACGGAAGAGCCGCAGCAATCAAACCTGACGAACATCATCAGTAACACTGCATATACTAATGAAAAAAGATAATGGAGTTTTCATTATGCCTTCTTTTAACCTGGTTCCTATAAACGGAGTTATACAGAGTATAACAACTTTAGATAATAACTGCTGCATGCAGCAAGTGACAATCCGCAATTCTGACGGTATCCAGAACTTTATCGTCAGTCCTGACACCTATGTAATCAATGAAGTGCGCCTCCGGGTGGGAATGAACGTCACGGCATTCTATGACGCCGAGCTCCCTATCCCCCTGATCTTCCCGCCCCAGTACCAGGCCATATTCATTGGCAGGCGGAATCCTCAGGAAATCCTTTATGCCGGTGATTTTGACGATGATCTGGAATCCCTTGACGGCACACTGAAACTGACCATCGGACGTTCTACCGAGATCGTTACTTCCAATGGACAGCCATTTCATTGTTCTCTTGGAGGTCAGACATTAATCGTATATTATACGACCTCCACCAGAAGTATTCCCGCACAGACTACACCGCGAAAAATCATTGTTATTTGCTAATTTTCTTCTTTCTTCCTGCTCCCTTCTGTGCTATACTTACTTTAAGGGGCATTAGCGCAGTTGGGAGCGCGCCACACTGGCAGTGTGGAGGCCACGGGTTCAAGTCCCGTATGCTCCATATGGAGATAAAAACTCATGATAAAATTTAAATAAGGCTTTTTCACGCGAAGATTCTTTTTGAATATACTATACCATTAGAACTTTTAAGGAGGTCTTTATGAAAAAGCGTTTATTTACCTTATGTCTCGTCATTGCTCTTGCAATAACCAGCCTGCTCGCATGCTCTTCAAAAGAAGAGAAAGCAGTATCCACTTCTTCTTCCGAGGAGAAAGAAGATACAAAGGACACAGAAAACACCGGGGAAGTCATTCCCGAATCTACTAAAGTCATTCTGAATGAAGTAGCTCATTCTATCTTTTACGCACCAATGTATGTAGCAATTGAAGAGGGATATTTTGAAGATGAGGGAATCGATCTCCAGCTCGACACCGGATTCGGCGCAGACAAAACTATGACTGCCGTCATCTCCGGAAGCGCTGATATCGGTTTCATGGGATCAGAGGCTTCTATTTATACCTATAATGAAGGAGCCAACGATTATGTTGTAAACTTCGCTCAGCTGACACAACGCGCCGGGAACTTCCTGGTAGCGCGGGAAGATATGCCT
>CANSLW010000210.1 GCA_947647815.1 uncultured Dorea sp.
CCCGGACCATCCTATTGTCTTTAAATTCTTTTCCCCATAATCGAAACATAATTGTACCTCACTTATTATTTTTGATATCTAACCCAATATTTATAGATAAAAGTATAATCGTTATGATTCTGGTTGTAAAGTTTTAATCACTGTGCATCAGGATTATCATAATATACATTTGACATAAGTAATTCATTATGGTAAACTCATGTGACAAGACAGTTGTAAACAACACATGAAGAAGGCTATATAGGAGAGAGTAAAATGGAGAGGTTAAAGAAAACATTGGATAGAATATTTATCGAGGGCTTAAGTGCGATGGCGCAGGGACTTTTTGCGACATTGATTATAGGAACGATTATCCAGCAGATTGGTACATTGCTGGGAGGCCAGATTGGCGACATGATATTTGTAATCGGTAAAGTGGCGGCATCCCTGACGGGAGCCGGAATTGGCGCGGCAGTGGCGTATAAGTTCAAAGAGTCGCCGTTAGTTGTAGTATCTGCAGGAACAGCAGGCATGATAGGAGCGTTTGCAAGTAAATTACTGGCAGGCGCGGTGTTGGCAGACGGCGCCATGGTTTATGCTGGTCCAGGAGAACCATTAGGAGCATTTATTGCGGCTTATGTAGGCATCTTCTTTGGACACCTGGTGTCCGGGAAGACGAAAGTGGACATCCTGGTAACACCAATTGTGTGTATCGGTACTGGCTCGGCAGTTGGTCTTCTTCTGGGACCACCGATTTCAGGATTCATGGCATGGCTTGGGGCTCTGATTAACTGGGGAACCGAACAGCAGCCGTTTTTGATGGGAATTGTAGTATCTGTGTTGATGGGGATGATATTGACTCTGCCAATCAGCTCAGCGGCATTGGGAATTATACTGAATCTGTCCGGTCTTGCTGCAGGCGCGGCAACGGTTGGATGTTGTTGTAATATGGTTGGATTCGCGGCTGCAAGTTACAGAGAGAATAAAGTTGGCGGACTCCTGGCACAAGGTATCGGTACGTCTATGCTGCAGGTGCCGAATATCGTGAAGAAACCGATTATCTGGCTTCCGGTGGTTCTGTCAAGTGCAATTCTGGGACCGGTAGGTACGATGTTGCTGCATATGACAAGTAATGCGACAGGGTCAGGTATGGGAACTGCCGGACTGGTGGGCCAGATTATGACATGGCAGACTATGGTTCCGACAGAAAGTCCGACAGTGGTACTGATAAAAATTCTTGTAATCCAGATTATCCTTCCGGCAGTAGTAACACTTGGAATATCAGAATTCATGCGTAAAAAAGGCTGGATTAAGTTTGGTGACATGCAGTTAGAATTATAAATTGCTATACAATTTCCGCAAAGAGAGATATAATGATGTCATTAACATGAACGAAAGTGGGGATGAGATCATGACAGGCACAGGAAGAGTACATCTATACTATGGAGACGGTAAAGGCAAGACGACCGCCGCTATGGGATTGGCAGTAAGAGCAGCGGGATGTGGGCTTCAGGTGCTTGTTTTTCAATTTCTGAAAGACAACTCTTCAAACGAGCGGCGGGTACTGGAGGCAATACCGAATGTTACCTGCCTGCCGGGAAGGGAGCCGGTTAAGTTCGTGAGTAAGATGAATGGAGATGAACGCGCCGAGATTCGTCATTACAACAATAAGGCACTAGATGAGATTATCAAGTTCTGCGGTCCGTTTGATATGCTGCTTCTGGATGAAGCATTGTGCGCTATACAGTTGAATGTCTTAAGTGAGGAGAAGCTGATTAGTTTTATCCAGCATAAACCAAGGGGGCTGGAGATAGTGCTGACAGGTCATCAGGTTACAGATAATCTGATGGAGATTGCAGATTACGCCACAGAGATGAAGAAGGTTAAGCATCAATTTGATAAGGGGAGAACTGCAAGAGAAGGGATTGAGTATTAGGAAAAAAATTGGTGAATATTTCTTAAATATATGTTAAATTCATGACATACTTTGTGACATATGGTATACTAATATCAGTACGAATTAACTCTTCGATATGAGAGGAGAGATACTATATGGAAAATGCAATAAAGTATTATGAAGATGTAGATAGCTGGAAGACAATCATGTTCCTATATAATTCGGCAATAAAAGAGGTTGGAACAAAGCTAGATATATTGAATGATGAATTCCAGCATGTACATAAGTATAATCCGATAGAGCATATTAAGACAAGAGTGAAGACACCAGACAGTATAGTTAAGAAGTTAAGAAAAAACGGATACGAGATATCGATTGAGAATATGGTTAAGCACGTGAACGACATTGCCGGTGTGAGACTTATCTGTTCTTTTACATCTGATATATACCGCTTGGCAGAGATGATCGGTAATCAGAATGATCTTAAGGTCTTATCGATTAAAGATTATATCAGGAATCCAAAAGAGAGCGGTTATAAGAGTTATCATATGTTAGTGTCCGTACCGATTTTTTTATCGGACAGTGTAGTAGATACGAAGGTTGAGATTCAGATCCGGACAATTGCCATGGATTTCTGGGCAAGTCTTGAACATAAGATCTATTATAAATTTGAAGGAAATGCGCCGGAATATATAAGCCGGGAATTAAGAGAATGTGCAGAGATGGTATCATCATTAGATGAGAAGATGCTGTCGCTGAATGAGGCGATTCTGGAATGCCTGCGAGAACAAGAAGAGTTAAGAGTCAGTACAAAGAGAAAAGAAATTAATCACACAAATCGCGTAGCGATTTCAGGCCTGAGATAATCTTGGGCCTCTTTTTTTTCGTGCGGATATATAAAGATATCGAATATAGACAATATCTATATTTAACCGCACATATTATAAAAGTCTATTTGAAGAGAATGCTAAAGATTTATATAATAGATACTAGAGGGATTTCACAGAGAAGAGGAGAAGACAGTATGTTTATAGATACTCATATGCACGAGATGACTTACTCAAAAGACAGTTTTCTGAAACTTGAACAGATGGTAACAATTGCGCGGGAAAAGGGTCTTGGAGGAATCTGCATAACTGACCATGATAGTATGGGGCTTAGAGATTATGCGGCAGAATATTCTGATAAAACAGGTTTCCCCATTTTTGTGGGAATAGAATTTTTCTCTCTTCAAGGTGATATTGTGGCATTTGGAATCGCTGATTATCCAAAGGAGCGGATTTCCGCTCAGGATTTTATTGACATGGTAAAGAGTCAGGGAGGTGTATGCTTTGCGGCTCATCCATTCCGTAATAATAACCGGGGACTGGAAGAGCATCTTCGTGAGGTAAGAGGCCTGGACGGTTTAGAAGTACTCAATGGCAGCACATCTGCCCAGGCATGCCGGAAAGCGGCGGTATACGCCCGGGAACTGGGGCTTTTTACCCTGGGGTCCAGTGATTGCCATATCCCGGAGAAGGTGGGGGTATGTGCAACGTATTTCCCCGAAGATGTCTGCACTATGGAAGAGTTTCTTGCTGTTTTTAAAAAGGGGCAGATGAAGCCGGCTTACTACGCTGACAATTCTTATCATGTCCTGGATACAGAAGTATTCTTAGAGAAGTAATTAAATTTTCATATATTGTATGTAAGACCTGTATAAACAAGTCCTAAAATGCTGTTAATGGTAAAAAAGTATGCGGAGAAATCCGGCCATGCTATTTTATAATAAATTATCGTTTACCTTTTGTACAAACAGTGATAGAATATATCTATATGTGTCGAAGGTGACGGAAGTAAGAAAGGTGGAATTATTGTGATTACAGTCAATGCAATGGGAGACAATTGCCCAATCCCGGTTATTAAGACCAAAAAGGCAATGCAGGCGCTTACCGGCCCGGAGACCATCGAAGTTCTGGTTGATAACGAGATAGCGGTACAGAATGTGACAAAGATGGCGTCAAGTGCAGGAGGACAGGTTTCTTCTGAGAAACTTAATGATGCTGAATTCAAGATTACGATTCAGATGGAAGGCGCTGCAGAGGCAGCGGACGAAGAAGCAGTGTGTGCTCCAGATGCGAGAGATAATACGGTGGTAGTAGTTTCTTCTGATCGTATGGGTATAGGAAATGATGAATTGGGTAAAGTATTGATCAAAGGATTCATCTTTGCTGTCACGCAATTAGATACCTTGCCAAAGACTATGTTGTTCTACAATGGCGGGGCAACTCTGACAGCGGAAGGTTCTGATTCCCTGGAGGATCTCAAATCACTGGAAGCGCAGGGGGTTGAGATTATGACATGCGGAACATGTCTGGATTATTATGGATTAAAAGAAAAACTGGCAGTGGGCTCTGTAACCAATATGTACAGTATTGTAGAGACTATGGCGAAGGCAGGAAAGATTATCAGGCCATAGCATGGCAGATATCAGGCAGCCAGATTCCTGGAGACTGGGGAGCTGGCTGCCTGGCAATTTATAACTTGTTTTAAGATGAAGAAGGTTGTTTGATACATCAGGTATCAACCTGTTTGTTACACTGAACAGCCAAGAATAAATCATGTTGGAGGACGAAAAGATGAAATCAGATGTCAAATTGACGCAATTAAGTAAGACGGCTGGCTGAGCGGCGAAGATTGGTCCGGAGACCCTTGCTCAGGTTTTGAGCAAGCTGCCCCAATTCCACGATGATAATTTAATAGTAGGTATAGAAACATCCGATGATGCGGCTATTTATAAAGTCACTGACGATATTGCGATGATCCAGACAGTAGATTTCTTCACTCCGATTGTAGATGACCCTTATATGTTTGGGCAGATAGCAGCGGCGAATTCTCTCAGCGACGTATGGGCGATGGGAGGCGAGCCGGCAGTGGCACTTAACATAGTCGGATTCCCGAATTGTCTGGATCCGGCGA
>CANSLW010000211.1 GCA_947647815.1 uncultured Dorea sp.
ACAATGCTCGTCTCAGATTCCAGGATCTGTTTTCCTCTTAACGTACCTCTATAGAACCGGCCGTCTCTTTCATGGATCGTTTCCAGGCTTTCATCCAACATTCTTCTGTGGATCTCTTCCGTATATGTGTCCTTCTCAATAATACATAATATCTGTATCTTGGCGGCATCCTGAATGACCTCTGCCATCAGCTGCTCCTCTTCTTTTGTGAAAGTGCGGCCCTCGAATTCCACTGCCATGTCCGCATGACCGAAAAAATGTGCGGAAGACTCAAACTTCTTTTGAACTTCCAAAAGCAACTCCTCGTAGGGCATGTCCGGGTCAAAATAGATTGTAATCCCGTATCGGTTGCTTTTAATGAGCACCGGATCTTTCACATAAACTCATCCTTTCCCTTAATCTCCTCCTGTCGTTCCCACGGTAACCTTGTTTGCTTTTCCGGTAACTAATTCATCCTCCGGAGTTATCTCATAATAGTATTCCATCACACTACTTCCGATATCGCAGGCATAATTAGAGCTGTAACCATTGGCGATACGGACTGCGAATGCCACCTCCGGACTGTCGCTTGGGGCAAATCCTACGAAAAGCCCATGATCCGGATGTGTTTTACTCTGCTGTGCTGTACCTGACTTTCCAGACAGTTTTACACTACTTGCATTTATTTTAGAAAATAAATCACTGTGGGAGGTAACCATGTTGCGCATTCCTGTATGAACGGCGGACCAGTAAGCATCTGATACGTCAGAGATTGTGTTGAACACCTCTGGTTCATACTCTTTTAGTACGTCGCCTTCCACGGAAGTGACTTTATCAAGCAGACTTAAATTATATACCGTTCCCTTGTTGGCAATGGCTGTGACATAACGCGCGAGCTGGCTTACGGTATAGTTGTTCGTACCCTGTCCGATGGAGGATGGTACGGACGAATCGTCGGAAATCTGCGGTTCAGATTCCGGTATCTCAAGTCCCGAAGTCTCCCCTAACCCGAACTGGGTTGCATACTTCTCCAAAGTCTCCAATCCCAGATTACTAGAATAATATACTCCGGTGGCTGTTCCCTCGCTGGTATCAGAATCAATCTGTGAAATTCCTTCCTCCTGAAGGCTCATACGATATCCCACTTCATAATAATAGCAGTTACAAGAATGCTGCAGTGCGCCCGCAACATTCAGTCCTCCATGGGCGCCCGGATTAATCCAGCAGGTAGGGTTGGGCTCAACCTTTTTGTAGACTCCGCTGCACGGAAGGTAAGTGTTCACATTCACAACCCCCTCCATTAAGCCGGCAATGGATACCAGAGGCTTATAGGTAGAGCCAGGCGCAGTCTTCTCCTGGGTCGCATTGTTATAAAAGGGCCTTGCCTGATCCGTCACCAGTTTCTGGTAGTAATTGGAATCCATAGCATTGGCAAGCCGATTGTTATCATAGCCCGGATAAGATACACAGGCTAGCACCTTCCCGCTGTTGGTATCTGTGACCACAATAGATCCAGTACATGGTTCCAACGCCAACTGTCCCGGCGTGATTTCTAAGGTCTCAATCTTGCTCCGAACAAAATCGTAGGCAGAAATACCGCCGGAAACCAATCCGTTATAATGTTCGTCCTCTGTCGAAAGAACTCCCTGCTCATAGAGCATCAGGCAGATCTGACGGCCTGTCACTGCGCCTGCCTTGATCATATACCGATAAATCAGTTTATTGAAACTATTATCCACATGGATATCTTCCAGAATATAATTGATCATTCCCTGATAAAGTTCGTTGGAATCGGTATATTCTCCTTCTGTGGCTGCATATTCTTTTAACAGAGAAGTATCCACCCAATTCTGAGAAATCGCATAAGTCAGATAGGTGTAGATATTGATACTCTCATCATCCCTCCACGCCTTATAGGTGGCATCGTTGGTGTCGACAGCATCCGAGCGGATAACACCTTGGCTGGTCAGAAGGTCTGAAACGATATAGGTCATATATGCCTGGGTTTCTTTTGGAAACTCCTTGTATGCTCTGGCTCCCGGATCTGTCAGGATTGCAGAAATATCCTGGATAACGCTGTCCCTCTTGGCGGAAAAAGCGGCAAATACCTCCTTCTCTGTAGCCCCTGCCTCATCTTCTGCAAAATGGTTCATATCCAGAATCTCGTTGCTAATAAATGTGTTATATACATCCCCAATGGGGATAATCACATCACTTCCATCCTTTACCTGCGTGCGATCGTAATCCAGCGCATTCTGAATCCTTGACAGCAGAATACCTGCTAACTCCTGCTCTATAATGTGATACGCCGCCTTCTGCAGGTTTGCATCGATAGACAGGTACACATCGTTCCCCGCCTTGGGGTTCTTCTGGTTGATCGTCTCGATAACCTTACCCACACTGTTGACATACAGCTTAATCTCGCCCTTCTTTCCCTGAAGCTCAGAATCCATAGTCTTTTCAAGACCAGACTTTCCGATGGTGTCCGTCTTCGAATACTCTTCTTTCTCTTTCTTACTGAGCGCGTCGTATTCCTCCTGGGAAATCTGTCCGATATAACCGATAATATTGGCAAAACAATAGCTATCCTCATACCGCCGCATAGATTCTTCTTCAATATTGACGCCCTGCAGACTGTCTAAGTTCTCCATGACGACGGCAACAGTCTCATCGCTTACATCCTCCGCAATGGTGGTGGCAATAAACTTCTGATAACTGTTCAAAGAAATTGCATATCGCACGTTCACCAGTTTTAGGACCTGATGCTTTTCCATAGCGGACTGGTCAATCCCATATCCGTTCACCTCATCTGTACACAGATAATCAATCAATGCTTCCGCCGAAATATTTTTCTGTTTGGCGCTAAGCTCGTCAATGGTCCTTTTCCCGTATACGTCTGCGACGAATCGAAGCCGCTGCGTCTCATTCTGCGCCACATATATATAATTGTTATTGTTGTCCAGAATGATTCCAAAATTATTGATTACAGTGTCACCGTTGGATTCCACCATCTGAATCACACTGGATACTACCCTGTTCAGTTCCTCATTCTTATGCTCTCTGTCATCATACTCCCCTGTGTCTTCTATGGTGACTGCATATGCCAGTTCGTTATAGGCCAAAAGATATCCGTTGCGGTCATAGATATTTCCGCGGGTCCCCTGAACCTCCTTGGTCTTTTGGATCTGCAGCTTATAATCGTCCAGATACTCCTGCCCCTTTACAATCTGCAGATAGAATACCCTCTGAACCAGAATCGCAGACATGATACAGAATACCAGGATAATTACAACGACTCGAGATTGAAAGATTTCCGTAAAGCCGGCTTTGAACCGTTCCCATAAACTATACAAATTTGCTTGCACTCCTTTGTTCTTCTTCTTCCAGTTTCTTATTGATGTTTAATATAATCTGATAAAGCGCCAGAGTAACCAGAATGGTATACACCAATTCCGGCAGGATAATCTCCATCAGGTGGGACAGAAAAGCAAAGTCTCCCTGAAGCATATACAAACAACCATACGTAAGCAGCCCATACATAAAATCACTTACACCGATTAAAACAATCGGAAGTTTGATGTCATCATCATAGAACATACGCTTGAAAGAACCGTTCACATATCCAATCGCCGAATACAGCAGCATATTGAAGCCCAAGGCCCCTCCCCAAAACAGATCCACCAAAAGTCCTGAGGAACAGCCTACGAACAGACCAGCCCTCTTCCCACGCATGAATCCAAAGGAAGAAGTCACTACAATCAGCATGTTCGGTTTAATCGTAGCAAATGCCAGATATTGAAATATTGTGCTCTGAAGCAAAAAGCAGATCAAAATCACGGCAAAGGTAATAATCTTTCTCTTCATGGACTATTCCCCTCCTTCCTCCTGAGGTTCTTGAGGTTCCTGGGGTTCTGACGTATCCTCTTTATTATCCTCCTGAGAGTTATCTGCATCCAGCATATTCTGCTTGGTCGTGGTAATCACAAGTACCTCCTGCAGCTTACTGAAATCTACAGCCGGTGTAATGTAACCAGAGCGTGTCAGAT
Organism: uncultured Dorea sp.; assembly: GCA_947647815.1. Taxonomy (GTDB): domain Bacteria; phylum Bacillota; class Clostridia; order Lachnospirales; family Lachnospiraceae; genus Sporofaciens. The sequence goes on from CANSLW010000211.1 coordinate 4,026, forward strand.
TGTTTGCGTCAACCTCGATCTCGCTGACATACCCGATAAACAGGCCTTGCAAAAAGCGCGGACTTACATGGGAAGTCACTACCTGTTCCCCCGCTTCAATCTGGTTATCGTTGTTGGGAAGCTTCTCAAAACGAAGCCTGCCGTCTGCCATCAGCTTTAAATCCCCCCGGACCATACAGGTATCCGAGGTGGAAAGCATCATGGCGCTTACGTTGCTGGCATCATCTACAATGGAGCGTACCCGAGAATAAGTAGGGCCTACCTCAATCACGATTCCCACAAGACCGCTTCCCGCAAGCACATTGGAATCCACCTGTACTCCATCCTGACTTCCTTTGTCTATTGTGAAGTCCGTAAACCAGTTGCTTCCATTGTTGGCTACTACATGGGCGCCAATCTTCTCGTAGTCCGAATAATTCTCATCAAGTTTATACAGCTCTCTCAGCCGGTCCAGCTCATACTGTTCCTTTCGAAGCCGGGTATTATCTATGGTCAGCTCGTCTACCTTTGCCTGAAGCTTCTTGTTCTCTTTCTTCATGTCTTCCAGTGTCTCAAAATTATCTGACAGATCGCTCATGAACCTGCCCACATAGCTGATTCCCTCCTGCATGGGGATCACCGTATAACTGGCGATAAAGCGTAAGGGTCCCCCTCCGTCTGTGAACCGCTCGATTCCCAGCAGTATGACAGAGAGAACCGATATGATGATCAGCCAGTATTTACTTGAAAAGGACGATTGGTTCTTGTTCTTCATAATTATCTCATCCACCTATAATTTTCATCAAGCATTGAAAACGCAAACTTGCGCA
>CANSLW010000212.1 GCA_947647815.1 uncultured Dorea sp.
TACCTCCTTTGTCTTAAAATCGTATCCTAGATATCCCAGATGAATCAATAAAGTGAGGACATCATCGGCAGAAGAGAATGTGGTCATGTCGTTTGTAAAGGTTGTCGTGTTGATTTTCTTGCGCGCACCGGCAAGGAGTTCGGTGACAATGTCGCGCAGACCCTGGAAATTCAGGATAATATAGTCACGGAGTGCTTCAAATGTCTCGGTCTTGTTCCAGAAGTTATCATAACTTCGAGTCAGCATGGCGCTTACCACGGAACGGGGACTATAGATATGAGTCGTTCCTTCGAAACAATAGCCGTCGTACAGCCGTCTTACTTCGTCGTAGTCCATCTGGTAAGAAGTGCATAAGCTACGCACTTCTTCATCGGTGAAGCCGACAAAAGGCGCTAACGGACCGGGATTTGTCATGGAAAACTCGTCAAACATATTCAACGCAGAATGCGTCCCATATTTTTTGATCGGAAGAATGCCGGTCATATAGGCAAGCGCTACGTAAGGCTGATCCTTTAACAGGTTGCGGATGAAATCCAGGTACAGCTTCTGGGACTCCGTATCATGCTTGTATTCCCTGAAAATGCAGTCCCATTCGTCAATGATGAAGATAAAATCAATATATGTCTTAGCAGAAATAGTCTGCAATACAGAGGTTAATGAAGAAGAGTTGAAATAACGCAAATCGGAATATGCATCTAAAAGTTCCCATAAAAGATTCTTTTCAATAAGATCTTTTAACTCGGAAATACTTCTCGTCTGGCTAAGAAACTGCTGTATATTCACAAATATCACATTGTATTGATTTAAATGTGTCTGATAAGTCTCATCTTTTGCAATTTGCAGATTACAGAACTGCCTGCTGGAATCGATATCCCGCCCATAATAAGCAGCAAGCATCTCTGCAGTCATGGATTTGCCGAAACGCCGGGGACGGCTGACGCAGACGAAGCGCTGGGCGGTGTTGATGACAGAATTGGTGTAAGTAATTAGACTGCTCTTGTCCACGTAAATCTTTGAATTAAGAGAAATCTGAAAACTACGGTTTCCCGGATTCAAGTAAATTCCCATAGAAGCGCCCTCCTTTAATTATAGTAATATTTTACTTGATATCATGTGAAATAGCAAGTTCAGACGAATGCCTTTTCTTATTGAGTGAAATGATTGTTACTTTTTACACCTACGCCAGTGTACGCAGTTTGAATCAACAGGACATCTCACGCAGACGAGGTAACATTCCGGTGAACTAGCTACTAACTACGACTAAAACACTCAGGAAGAGCCTTCGTGCTTAAGTCTTCGTAAGCAGTGGATTTCACCTCCATTAAAAACACCTTTGAATTGTCTGCTTAGAGACATCCTGTTGATTCAAACTGCTGTGTACTGGCTTACGTGTGAAAAGTAACAAACGATTTATCTATCTTAAAAAATATATGTTGTATAATTCTTCAAAAATGATAACATGGATTATGAAAAAGATAATTTCAGACAGATAAATAGTAGGAGAAAAGAAAGATGGGAAAGGCAGTAAGAGAGGTAAGGGAAAATCAGGTAAGGATTGCCGATGCATTCTGGTCGCCGATGCAGGAGAAGGTTATCGATGTGGTCATACCTTTTCAGGAGAAGGTATTAAATGATGAAGTCCCAGGTGTGGAGAAGAGCCATGCCATAGAGAATTTTCGGATTGCGGCAGGATTAAGTCAGGGGGAATTCTATGGAATGGTATTCCAGGACAGCGATGTAGCAAAGTGGCTGGAGGGTGTTGCATATTCTCTGGTTATTAAGCCGGATTCTGAATTAGAGACAAGGGCAGATAAAATTATCGAGATTATAGAAAAAGCACAGCAGGCGGACGGTTATCTGGATACGTATTTTATCATCAAAGAACCAGAGCATCGTTGGCAGAATTTGCATGAGTGTCATGAATTATACTGTGCGGGCCATATGATGGAGGCGGCTGCGGCGTTCTATAGTGTGACGGGAAAAGATAAGCTTCTTCACGTAGTGGAACGGCTGGCGGATCATATTATCGGCAGGTTCGGACCGGAGGATGATAAGGAGCAAGGGATTCCCGGACATCAGGAGGTAGAGATTGGGCTGATGAAGTTATACCATGTCACAGGAAAAGAAAAATATAAGGATATGGCAAGATATTTCCTGGAAGAAAGAGGAAAGAATCCGAATTATTTTTACGAAGAAAAGATAAAAAGAGGATGGCAGCATTGGGGACAATACAGTATAGACCGTCTGGATGTCCGGTACAGCCAGGCGCATCAGACGATCTATGAACAGAAAGAGGCAGTCGGCCATGCAGTCCGCGCGTTGTATATGTATACGGCAATGGCAGATCTGGCGGGAACTGATGGGGACGAGCGGCTGTACCGGGCATGCCGGACTCTCTGGGATAATATCGTCAATCAGAAAATGTATATTACCGGAGGAATCGGCGGGAATCCAGAAGGAGAAGCCTTCGCTGGTAATTATGAACTGCCGAATGATATGGCGTATGCAGAGACCTGTGCATCTATAGCGATGGTGTTCTTTGCACATCATATGCTGGAGATAGAGATGGACGGGGCGTATGCAGATATCATTGAGAAGGAATTATATAACAGTACGATCAGTGGCATGCAATTAGACGGGAAGCGGTATTTCTATGTCAATCCTCTGGAAAGTGAACCAGGTGTATCCGGAGAGATATTCGGATACAGACATGCGCTGTCTGAAAGACCGGGATGGTACGCGTGCGCCTGCTGTCCGCCGAATCTGATAAGATTGATCACATCTTTAGGGAAATACTGTTGGAGTGAAAGTGATTCTGCTGTTTATTCCCATCTGATGATCGGGCAGAAAGCAGAACTTGAGAAAGCGGATATCACAATAAGAACCGGATATCCATGGAAAGGAGAAGCAGAATATCTGGTTGAACCAAAGACAGATGAGGAATTCACCATAGCAATCCATATCCCATATTATGTAGATCCTGCGGGTAAAGAAACCAGTCTGACAGTCAATGGAGAACAGATGGAGCTGCATAGATTGATGAAGAATGGGTATGCATATATTACGAGGAAATGGAATACAGGCGATACGGTTGTAATTCATTTTCCGATGAATGTCCGTAAGGTATATGCCAACCAGCATGTGAGGGAGGATGCAGGATGTGTTGCGTTGATGCGTGGACCGGTTGTATATTGCTTTGAAGGTGTGGATAACGGAGAACTGCTTCAGAGCCTGCGTATTCCGAAGGAGTTGAATGCAATTGCTCATACTTGTGAAAAAGGTATTTTGAAAGGAAATGTATTGCTCAGGATGGAAGGAATACGTATGGTCAGCGGTATGGAACTGTACAGTGAGAATCCGCCGGTGAAAGAGAAAGCAGCGCTTACAGCCATTCCCTATTATGCATGGGCGAACCGGGGAGAAAGCCAGATGAGAGTCTGGATGTTGGAAGAATAGGTTGATTTTATTACGGAATACAAAGAGCTTGCCATGGGAGGGACGCATACAGCTTTTGCCTGTAGTAGAAATTCTCACAAATCCGTGATATAATCAATTTATTTGAACTTTGCGGAGGGGTTGTTGACATACTATGAGAATTGACCGTTATTATCCATTACAAATACCATATCTGTTAAATAAAGAATTTCAAGAACATATCCTGTATAAAGAACATCGTATGCAGGATATAGCTGACTATTGTATGTGTATATGGGAAATGCGTTCAAGAAATTGTGTAAATAAAACTATCTATAACTATATACTGCCTGACGCCTGCATTGATATTGTAATTAATTTCTCAAATAAAACTGTCTGTTTTGCAGGATTCAGTAAGGAAACCATTCCGTTTGAACTGAATCAAAAAATAGATTATATGGGCGTTAGATTGAAGCCGGGAGCATTTTATATCTTTTTCGGCATAAGCGCAGAAAAAATCATGGATAGACAGATTGAATTTTCGAAGATAGAGAAATCCTACGATTTAAACGAAATTTTTGCGTTGTCGGAAACCGAAGAACGGCTGAACATAATAAAAAAATACTTATTAGAAAAGATGAAAAGCATATCTGACACAAAATTTCTTAAACTGACGGAAACGCTATATAAAAATCCTTCGGATAAGAGTGTGTCTGAGATTGCAAATTTGCTTCATTATAATGACCGTCAGTTATATCGAATTTTCAAAACGAACTATGGCATTTCTCCTAAAGTAATGATGAACATTCTTCGACTGCATCTATGCCTGACACTCGTTTTAACCCAATCCGTTGATTTTTCCGATGTTGCCTATATGTGTGGCTTTTATGACCAGTCGCATTTTATAAAAGAGGTGAAGCGCTATATAGGCTTTTCTCCTTTGAAACTATTGGAGACCTACAGATAAAAGTCCGATTTTTACAATATAAAGCTCATCCGTACTTGTATAATTGTTACAAGAAATAATTCACTTTGAATGAAAAACAGGAGGATTGAGTTATGATAGAATCAAGATGCGGACTTTTGTGTAGTAGGTGTGAGTATCGGGAACAAATGGGTTGTAATGGCTGCGTACATATTGAGAAGCCTTTTTGGGGTGAAACTTGCCCTGTGAAAGCCTGTTGTGAAAATAAAGGACAGGAACACTGTGGCGCCTGTTCAGATTTTCCCTGCCAATTACTGAAGCAATTTGCTTATGATGAGAAACAAGGCGATGACGGCAAACGGATAGAGCAATGCAAGGTTTGGAAAGAGCAGGAGTAATTCACTATAGCGTCAACGCAGGGTTATACCGCTTCATACACTACAATATTTTATTCCCGCGAGCAACGAGCCAAATGCCTGCAAGC
>CANSLW010000213.1 GCA_947647815.1 uncultured Dorea sp.
ATCTTTTAAAACTTGATTTTGATGATGCTGCCAATATATTCTATGGGGATAATGCACAAGGCAAGACGAATATTTTAGAAGCAGTCTATCTTTCAGGAACCACAAAGTCACACCGGGGCGCCAAGGACAAGGATTTGATACGTTTTGGAGAAGAGGAGTCTCATATCGAAGCAATTGTGGAAAAAAACGGTATTGAATACCGGCTCGATATGCATCTTAAAAAAAACAGTCCAAAAGGGATTGCAATTAATAAGATGCCGATACGGAAAGCAAGTGAACTATTTGGAATTATCAATCTGGTGTTTTTCTCGCCAGAGGATCTGAACATTATAAAGAATGGTCCTTCGGAGAGAAGAAGATTCGTTGATATGGAATTATCTCAATTAGACAAGGTATATCTAAGCGACCTGTATAATTACAACAAAATCGTAAATCAGAGAAACCATCTGCTAAAAGGAATGGGCACAGGTTCTGACCATGCGGATACTCTGGATATATGGGACTTGCAATTAATCCGGTATGGGAATAAAATAATAGAAAGAAGAAAAGAATTTATTCAACAAGTAAATAAAATGATTTCTTCTATACATAAAAAATTGACTGGTTCAAGAGAAGATATTCAAGTTATCTATGAACCCAGCAATGGGAGTCTTACGTTAGATCAAGCATTAAGAAAAAACAGAGACAGGGATATGCGGATAAAGAGTACGTCAGTCGGACCACACAGGGATGATGTATGTTTTATGGTAGGAGACCTTGACATCAGACGTTTTGGTTCACAAGGACAGCAGAGGACTGCCGCGCTTTCTTTGAAATTATCTGAAATTGAATTAGTAAAACAGGCAATAAGCGATACGCCTGTTTTATTACTTGATGATGTTTTGTCTGAACTTGACAAACATAGGCAAAACTATCTATTAGACAGTATTAATGATATACAGACTCTTATTACCTGTACAGGGGTTGAAGATTTTGTAAATCATCGTTTCTCTATAAACAAGGTGTTCCATGTCCATAATGGGTGTGTGACAGACGAAAACTAGGAGGATAAGAATGAGTACAGAGAAAGTACAGCATGAGTATGGTGCAGACGAGATTCAGATATTAGAAGGGCTTGAGGCTGTCAGAAAACGCCCGGGTATGTATATAGGGAGTACTTCTGCAAGAGGACTTCATCATCTGGTATATGAAATTGTGGATAATTCTGTAGATGAAGCATTAGCTGGTTTCTGTGATACCATATTTGTAACAATCAATAAAGACAATTCTGTAACTGTTCAGGATAATGGAAGAGGTATTCCGGTTGGAATCAACCATAAAGCAGGACTTCCTGCGGTAGAAGTAGTTTTTACTGTTCTTCATGCCGGAGGAAAGTTTGGCGGAGGAGGATATAAGGTATCCGGCGGACTCCATGGAGTTGGCGCTTCTGTTGTTAATGCGTTGTCGAACTGGCTTGAAGTTGAGATCTGTCATGAAGGAAAAGTGTACAAGCAGCGTTATGAACGTGGAAAAGTTGTGGAGAAATTGAATGTCATTGGGGATTGCGAACCCGGACAGACGGGAACAAAGGTTATATTTATGCCGGATGATACGATATTCGAGGAGACAGTATTTGATTACGACATATTAAAACAGCGTTTTCGTGAGATGGCATTTCTTACCAGAGGGCTTAAAATTGTCCTTCGGGATGAGAGAACGGAGGAAGGCGCGGTAGAGAAGACTTTTCACTATGAAGGTGGTATCAAAGAATTCGTCACTTATCTGAACCGCAGCAAGACGGCGTTGTATGAGGATATTATCTATTGTGAGGGTATAGTGAATAATGTGTCCGTCGAAGTGGCGATGCAGCATAATGATTCTTATAGTGATAATACTTATGGGTTTGTCAATAATATTACGACGCCGGAGGGCGGGACTCATGTAGTGGGGTTCCGGAATGCACTGACAAAGACGTTTAACGATTATGCAAGAAAGAATAAATTATTAAAAGATAGTGAACAGAATCTGTCCGGTGAGGATATCAGAGAGGGATTAACTGCAATCATCAGTGTCAAGATAGAAGATCCGCAGTTCGAGGGACAGACAAAGCAAAAACTGGGAAACAGCGAGGCAAGAGGGGCTGTGGACAGTGTAGTGAGTAAACAGTTAGAGATCTATCTGGAACAGAATCCGACGGTGGCGAAGCTGACAATTGAAAAATCTGTGATGGCACAGCGTGCAAGGGAGGCTGCAAGAAAAGCAAGAGAGCTTACCAGAAGAAAATCTGCCTTAGACGGGATGTCCCTTCCTGGAAAATTAGCAGATTGTTCAGATAAAGATCCTTCAAAATGCGAGATATATATCGTAGAGGGAGATTCTGCCGGGGGATCAGCAAAGACGGCGAGAGATCGTGCAACCCAGGCAATTCTGCCTCTTCGCGGTAAGATATTGAATGTAGAGAAGGCAAGACTTGACAGAATCTATGGAAATGCAGAGATTAAAGCAATGATTACGGCATTTGGCACAGGTATCCATGATGATTTTGATATATCAAAACTTAGATATCACAAAATTATTATAATGACGGATGCCGATGTAGACGGCGCTCATATAAGTACTTTATTGTTGACATTTCTTTATCGTTTTATGCCGGATCTTATTAAAGAAGGATATGTATATCTGGCACAACCGCCGCTTTATAAGCTTGAGAAGAACAAGAAAGTATGGTATGCATACAGTGATGAAGAGTTAGATAATATCCTAAAGGAAGTAGGGCGTGACGGGAACAATAAGATTCAGCGCTATAAAGGACTTGGGGAGATGGATGCGGAACAGTTATGGGAGACGACCATGGATCCGGAACACAGAATTCTTCTGAAAGTAAAGATGGATGAAGAGACAACGTCCGAGCTTGATCTTACATTCACCACACTGATGGGAGATAAGGTGGAGCCAAGGCGTGAATTCATAGAAGAGAATGCGAAGTATGTGAAGAATCTGGATGTGTAGTGTCATTTATTTGTATAAAAGGATTACGATAGTCTTTATAGATTAAAAAATATGCTTTCGCAGAAAGGAGAAGAAGGAATTTTAGAGATTGTTAACGAGAAGTTACGATTGAAAATTGACAATTGATTGGTTCCTGAACAATTATGGAAGATAATATTTTTGATAAAGTCCATGAAGTAGATTTGAAGAAGACGATGGAGAATTCATATATAGATTATGCCATGAGCGTCATCGCTTCCCGTGCGCTTCCGGATGTAAGGGACGGACTGAAACCGGTGCAGAGAAGAATCTTGTATTCTATGATAGAGCTGAATAACGGTCCGGATAAGCCCCATAGGAAATGTGCCCGTATCGTCGGTGATACCATGGGTAAATATCATCCTCATGGAGACAGTTCTATCTATGGAGCCTTGGTAAATATGGCACAGGAATGGTCCACAAGATATCCGTTAGTAGACGGACATGGAAACTTTGGATCTGTAGATGGGGACGGCGCCGCTGCTATGCGTTATACTGAGGCAAGATTGAGTAAGATATCCATGGAACTGACGGCGGATATCAATAAGAATACAGTTGATTTTGTTCCCAACTTTGACGAGACAGAGAAAGAGCCGACAGTATTGCCCGCAAGATTCCCTAATCTTCTGGTGAATGGTACTTCCGGTATCGCAGTAGGCATGGCAACTAATATCCCGCCGCATAATTTACGGGAAGTAATTAATGCCGTTGTCAGGATTATAGACAATCAAATAGAAGATAAAGAAGAGACAACAATCGAGGAGATTCTTCAGATCATAAAGGGACCTGATTTTCCTACGGGAGGAATGATCCTTGGAACAAGAGGAATTGAGGAAGCATACCGTACCGGCAGAGGCAAGATACGTGTACGTGCAATCACGGATATTGAATCTATGCCTAACGGAAAGAGCCGGATTGTTGTAACTGAACTTCCGTTTATGGTAAATAAGGCACGGCTGATTGAGAAGATAGCCGAACTGGTGCGGGATAAGAAGATTGACGGAATTACAGAACTAAGCGATCAGTCCAACCGTGAAGGAATGAGGGTGGTTATTGAGCTGAGAAGAGATGTGAATGCTAATGTCATCCTGAACCAGCTGTATAAGCATACACAGCTTCAGGATACCTTTGGAGTAATTATGCTTGCGCTTATAGGCAACCAACCGAAGGTTATGAACATTTTAGAAATGCTGGATCATTATCTGAAACATCAGGAGGAAGTAGTAACACGCCGTACACAATATGAGCTGAACAAAGCAGAAGAAAGAGCTCATATTTTAGAGGGATTGCTGATTGCTCTTGATAATATCGATGAAGTTATCAATATTATCAGAGGTTCACAGACCGTACAGATTGCAAAAACTGAGTTGATAGAGCGATTTGGCCTTACAGACGTACAGGCACAGGCAATTGTGGACATGCGTCTGCGTGCGCTGACAGGTCTGGAAAGAGAGAAGCTTGAGAAAGAATACGCTGATCTGATGGAACAGATCAACAGATTGAAAGCGATTCTTGCAGATCGCAAACTGCTGCTTGGTGTAATTAGAGAAGAGATTATCATTATCCGTGATAAATATGGTGATGTGAGAAGAACGTCTATCGGGTTTGACGAATTTGACATATCCATGGAGGACTTGATTCCGAAGGAAGAGGTAGTCATCACTATGACAAAATTAGGCTACATCAAGCGAATGTCCAATGATACGTTCAAATCCCAGAACAGAGGCGGCAAGGGCATTAAGGGTATGCAGACTTTAGAAGAGGATTATGTGGAAGAATTATTTATGACGCATACCCATCATTATATTA
>CANSLW010000214.1 GCA_947647815.1 uncultured Dorea sp.
TATGTATTATCCCATGTATTATCGTATGGATCCAACATATTTTCTGGTATTGGCGGGAGTCATAATCTGTCTTCTGGCATCTGTTAAGATGAAGTCTACGTTCAGCAGATATTCCCGTGTCGGGAATCATTCCGGAATAACCGGAAGAGAGGCCGCGGAGCAGATTTTAAGGCGCGCAGGTATCTATGATGTCCGTGTAGAGCATGTATCTGGCAATCTGACAGATCATTATGATCCGAGATCAAAAGTATTAAGACTGTCAGATGCAACCTACAATTCGGCATCGGTTGCGGCGCTGGGTGTTGCGGCTCATGAATGCGGACATGCGATTCAGCATGATACGGGCTATGTACCGCTTAAGATTCGGGGAAGTCTGGTACCGGTTGTGAATTTTGGCAGTGCGATAGCCTGGCCGTTAATCTTTATAGGGCTGTTTTTCAGTGGACATTCCTCCGCTTTGTTTTTGAATCTGGGTATTTTCGCGTTTTCGCTGGCAGTTCTTTTCCAGATTGTAACGCTGCCGGTAGAGTTTAACGCATCTGGCCGGGCAATCCGAATTCTGGGGGACAGTGGAATGCTTTATAGGGATGAAGTGAATGCGACGAAGAAGGTGTTATTTGCGGCGGCGCTCACATATGTAGCCGGTGCGATATCAGCCATCCTGCAGCTGCTTCGTATCCTGATACTTGCCAATAACCGAAGGAACTAACAGGAACCGGTATTATGTACCGGTATACATTTTTTTGGAGGGAAATAGATGGCTGCAGCCATAAATTCGCGTGAACTGATTCTTGAAATCCTGCTTCAGATAACAAGGGACGGTGAATACAGTCATATAGCATTGAAAAATGCTCTTGACCAGTATCAATATCTGGATAAGAAAGAACGAGCGTTTATTACAAGAGTGGTAAACGGCACTCTTGAGCGTATGATTGAGCTGGATTATATCATCAATCAGTTCTCGAAGGTAAAAGTGAATAAGATGAAGCCGGTTATCCGTACAATCTTAAGGAGTGCAGTGTATCAGTTAAAATATATGGACAGTGTTCCGGATTCAGCAGTCTGTAATGAGTCTGTGAAGCTTGCTGTAAAAAAGGGATTCATGAACCTGAAAGGGTTCGTGAACGGGGTGCTGCGCAATATCAGCAGAAATCTGGCTGATGTGGATTATCCTGATGCAGGAGACCTGATACACAGTCTTTCCGTCCGGTATTCTGTTCCGGAATGGATTCTGGAGCAATGGCTTACGGAGTATGATGAAGAATCCGTGCGGGCTATGGCAGAGGAATTCCTGAAAGAGAAGCCGATAACTGTTCGATGTAACACAGACAATATATCCCGAGAGGATTTGCTGGGAATTCTGCATTCGGAGGGTGTCCGGGCGAGGGAGGATGAATCGCTGCCTTATGCCTTGCATCTTACAGGATTCGACTATCTGGCAGGGCTTGAAAGTTTCAGGAAGGGATACTATCAGGTTCAGGATATCAGTTCGATGCAGGTGGCAGAATGGGCAAATCCCAAAGAAGGCGATTATATCATAGATGTCTGTGCGGCGCCTGGGGGCAAATCCATTCATCTTGCAGAGAAGCTTAAAGAGACAGGCCATGTGGAGGCGAGAGATTTAACAGAATATAAGGTGAATCTGATCCGTGAAAATATTATAAGAAGCGGACTTTCGAATATAGAAGCGGTCCGGTGGGATGCGTTACAGGCAGATGAGAACGCTGTCGGGAGAGCGGATATTGTAGTCGCCGACCTGCCATGTTCAGGCTTAGGAGTCCTTGGCAGAAAACCAGATTTAAAATATAAGATGACAAAAGAAACACAAAAAGAGCTGGTATTGCTTCAGAGGAAGATCCTGTCTGTGGTGACTGCGTATGTGAAGCCCGGCGGGAAACTCTTGTATAGCACATGTACGATTCATCAGGAGGAGAATGAGGAGAATGCAAGATGGATTGAGAAGCACTGCGCAGGACTGCATCTTATCAAAGAGCGGCAGATGCTGCCCGGACGGGATGCCGGAGACGGATTCTACATCGCAATGTTTCAAAAGGAAGAAAGACATCTGCTCTTTTGATTATGAAGAATTAAAAAAAGAGATAGAGGGGATTGGAGAACAGCCTTATAGGAGCCGTCAGGTTTATGAATGGCTTCATGTGAAATTGGCAGAGCGTTTTGAGGACATGACGAATCTGTCTAAGAAGTTTCGGGAAAAGCTTGATGAAGATTATGAAATAGCCAGAGTAGAGATGATTGAGCATCAGGTCTCTAAGAAGGATCCGACAGAGAAATTTTTATTTGAATTATCAGATGGAAATATGATAGAAAGTGTCTTGATGAAATATTCTTATGGAAATTCGGTCTGTATCTCATCCCAGGCAGGCTGCCGGATGGGCTGCCGTTTCTGTGCATCGACAATAGGAGGGCTTAAGAGAAATCTCACGCCATCGGAGATGCTTGGGCAGGTCTATCAGATCCAGAGGCAGACAAAAGAGAGGGTATCGAATGTTGTTGTTATGGGAACAGGCGAACCCCTTGATAATTACGATAATTTCGTGAAGTTTATCAGGATGCTGAGTGATGAGCATGGCCTGCATATCAGCCAGCGTAATATTACGGCTTCCACATGTGGGATTGTACCGAATATGCACAGGCTGGCAGAAGAGGGACTGCAGATTACACTGGCGTTGTCTCTTCATGGTTCCACACAGGAGAAGAGGCAGAAATTGATGCCTGTGGCGAATCAATATAATCTGGAAGAAGTGTTAGAAGCATGTGATGATTACTTCCGGAAAACAGGCAGGCGTATCACTTTTGAATACAGCCTGGTGGCAGGTGTGAACGATCAGCCGGACGATGTGAGGGAATTGACAAGAATTCTAAAGAAGAGAAACTGTCATATGAATCTTATTCCGGTGAATCCTATCAAAGAGCGGGATTACAAGAAGCCGGACAGTAAAAATGCTAATGAATTCAAAAATAAACTTGAAAAAAATGGAATAAATGTTACTATAAGAAAGGAAAGAGGCTCGGATATTGACGGAGCCTGCGGCCAGCTTAGAAGACGTTATGCGGCCGCGAACGTAAGGAGAACCATATGAAGATATATGCAATGACTGATGTAGGGAGAAAACGTGAAGTCAACCAGGATTATGTATATGTGACGGATAAGCCGATAGGGCCGTTCCCGAATCTGCTTGCGGTAGCCGACGGAATGGGAGGACATAAGGCAGGAGATTTTGCGTCTAAATATACCGTAGGCGTATTAAAGGAAGAGTTGGAGCGTACACCTTTGGATAAACCAGAGGAGATTTTGCGTAATGTAGTCAGCATTGCAAATGATAAGCTGATCGAAGCGGCATCGGCGGATATTAAGCTGGAAGGAATGGGAACAACACTGGTAGCGGCGACGGTTGTTGGCAATACGTTGTATTTTGCCAATGTGGGAGACAGCCGTCTCTATCTGATTAATGAGAAAATCCGGCAGATATCCAAGGACCACTCTCTTGTGGAAGAGATGGTAAGGCTTGGCGGAATTAAGGCGGAAGAGGCAAAGAATCATCCTGACAAGAACATTATTACAAGGGCAATCGGAGTGAAGGAAGGCGTGGAAGCTGATATCTATGAATACCGATTAAAGCGGGGAGACATCATATTGATGTGTACAGACGGTTTGAGTAATATGGTTGAGGATGAGGATATGTTCAATATCGTCCGGGGAGCCAGAGACATCGTGGAGGCAGTGCAGATGTTGATAGAGAAGGCGAACAGCAATGGTGGGAGAGATAACATAGGGGTTGTTATGGCAGAACCACTTGCAGATGAGGTGAGTGTATGAGTGTAAAAGATGGTATTATTCTTGGAAAGCGATATGAGGTGCTGAGTAAAGTCGGGGCAGGAGGAATGGCCGACGTCTACAAGGGCAGAGACCGTATGCTGAACCGGTATGTGGCAATCAAGGTTTTGAAGAGAGAATACAAAGAAGATGAGAATTTTGTGCGTAAGTTTCGTTCGGAGGCTCAGGCAGCAGCGGGATTGCTGCATCCTAATATTGTAAATGTCTATGATGTGGGCGAGGACCGCGGACTGTATTACATGGTCATGGAACTGGTAGAAGGGATTACTTTAAAAGAATATATCGAGAGAAAAGGCCGGTTATCCCATAAAGAAGTGATTAGTATTGCAATTCAGATGTGTACAGGAATTGGAATTGCACATGCGGCAGAGATTATTCATCGTGATATCAAACCACAGAACATCATTATTTCCAAAGATGGAAAGGTTAAGGTTACGGATTTTGGTATAGCGAAGGCGACTACTTCTAATACAGTAAGTTCGAATGCAATGGGGTCTGTTCATTATACGTCTCCAGAGCAGGCAAGAGGCGGGTTCAGTGATCAGAGAAGTGATATCTATTCGGTAGGAATCACACTGTTTGAGATGGTAACCGGGCAGGTGCCTTTCGATGGGGATTCTACGGTGTCGGTTGCAATTAAGCATCTGCAGGAAGAGATTACTCCACCGTCGGAACTGGTTCCAGATATTCCGTATAGTTTAGAACAGATTATACTGAAATGTACTCAGAAAAACAGTGAGAGAAGATATAAGAATACGGATGACTTGATTCGGGACTTGAAGCGTTCACTGGTAGATCCAGATGGTGATTTTGTAGTGATACCCCCGCTTCGGAATGCAAGTACGGTTATTATCAGGGATGATGAACTAGATGTCATCGGAAGTATATATAACGAAGAAGAGGAGGAAGAGTTCGAGGAATACGATGCCGGAGGTTATGGAGACAGGC
>CANSLW010000215.1 GCA_947647815.1 uncultured Dorea sp.
ATATGAATTCAGATTGCTTTAGTAAACTGGAAATAGATGCGATAGGCGAGATACTCAATATCAGTCTTGGTGCATCGGCGACTGCGGTTTCGACGATGCTGAATGCAAGGGTGGATATTACGACACCGATTGTCAACGTCGTGAAAAAAGAAGAATTTGAGATGGACAGGGTAGACCCGGCAGTCTGTGTCGAGATTACTTATGTTGCGGGCTTGGAAGGCCGGAACGTTATGCTGCTGAAGCGGCATGACATTAAAGTAATCGTAGAAATGGCCATGGGGATGGAGATTGCTGATGAAGATTTCGAATTAGACGAGATCAATATCAGTGCAGTCTGCGAGGTTATGAACCAGATGATGGGGGCGTCTGCGACAGCGCTGTCTGAATTCTTGGGAAGAGTGGTAGATATCTCTACACCGATTTCTTTTGAGGTGGAGAATAAACAGCAGTTTATAGAGAAGTATTTTACAGATGAAGAACCGAAGGTTTTGATTGGCTTTACGTTGAAGATTGCCGATAAGTTAGAGAGTGAGTTCTTTAATGTGATGCCGATTCGGTTAGCGAAGGGCTTGGTAGAAGGGTTCCTTCCGCCGGAAGATATTATTCCGTATGTTCCGGGCGGGCAGGAAAGCAGCGCAGCCCAGGCGGAAGCATCGGCGCCTGTGACGCCAGAACCGGAACCGGCACCAGAACCGACGCCGGCAGCGGATTCTTCGGCAGCAGACTCTTCAGGCGGTAAGATGTCTCAGGAGGAGATTGAGAGGATGCTTGCAGGTATGATGGGCGATGAGCCGGAACCGGCACCAGAACCGGCACCTGCGCCAACACCGGCAGCAACCGCGCCAGCGGCACCAGAACCGGCACCTGCACCAACACCGGCAGCACCAGCACCGGCAGCAGCCGCGCCAACACCAGCCGCACCGGCACCATCAGCCGATCCAATGGCAGGTGCAGCACAGCCGCAGATGATGCCGATGATGCAGGGCGCAGTACAGCCGATGGTAAGTCCGGATGTGGCGATGATGCAGATGCAGATGATGCAGCAGATGATGCAGCAGATGCAGCAGATGCAGGCTCAGATGCAGGAACCGAAACCAGTTCCGAAGGCACCGCCGGAACCGAAGATGATTCATGTACAGCCGCCAATGCAGCCGAATCTCAAGGCAGATACCGGAATCGTATTAGAGGGAGAACAGGAAGAGAACATGGAACTCATTATGAGTGTGCCTCTTGAGGTATCCGTGGAGATCGGCAGGACAAAGAAGCTTGTAAAGGATATACTTGATTTCTCGAAAGGTTCGCTGGTTGTTCTTGATAAACTGGCAGGGGAGCAGGTAGATCTGTATGTCAATGGACAGTGTATTGCAAAGGGTGATGTGGTTGTTGTGGAAGACAACTTCGGAGTAAGGATTACAGAGATTATGAAAGTGAATCTGATCGCGTTAGAGCAGCGTTAAGAGAGTAAGGAAGGGAAGATATGTGGAGAGTGATTGCCACCTTTGTTGCGGTAATAGTGATTATATATCTGAGTTATCTGGCCAGCAAGTACATAGGAAAAGGTCTGGGCAGAAGCGGCAGTTCCCGTTATATGCGCCTTATTGACCAGATTACCCTTGGTCAGGACAGACACGTTGCAATTATGCAGATAGGCGGAAGATATCTGCTTGTCGGTGTCACGTCAGGCCAAATCAGTCTCCTGTCAGAAGTTCAGGATGAAGACCTGTTTCCTCTGGAACCTGACGAGGAGGAGGGAGCAGCGAAGATACCGGACTTTAAGACGATGCTGGATAAGCTGGGTGACATAACAAAAAGAGGAGGTAGAAATTAGTGTACGACTCATTGATCAATGTGAATGGCAACCAGGTTCCTACACTGGATATTCTGTTGACGCTGACAATCATATCACTTCTGCCCTCTCTTTTGGTCATGGTGACGTCCTTTGCAAGAACGGTGATCATCCTCTCTTTTTTGAGAAATGCAATGGGTGTCCAGCAGACACCGCCCAATATGGTATTGGTTGGAATTGCAATTTTTTTGACTCTGTTTATCATGGATCCTGTCATTAAACAGATTAATACGGAAGCCTATACGCCGTATAAGAATCAGGAGATTACACAGGAAGAAGCTATCGAACGTGCCCAGGTTCCGCTGAAGACGTTTATGCTGAACAACACAGAGGAAGATTCTTTGAAATTGTTCTTGGATATGTCGGGGACAGAAGATTTGGAGAACCGGGTGGAGCTTCCCATGACGGTTGTAATCCCTTCTTTTATGACGAGTGAACTAAAACGAGGCTTTACTGCAGGATTTCTGTTGTATATCCCATTTCTGCTGATAGATATTGTAGTATCGTCTACTCTGATGTCTATGGGTATGATGATGCTGCCTCCGGCGATGATTTCCATGCCGTTCAAGTTGTTGCTGTTTGTGACTGTCGATGGATGGGAATTGTTGTTCTCAACAATTGTGAATAGTTTTCGAATGGGAGGATAGCGGGAAAGGAGGCATATAGATGACGAATGGAGAAGTGGCGGATCTGATGTATGAGGTATTCATACTGATTATCGAACTGGCAGGGCCGCTCCTGGTGATTAGTATGTTGGTTGGTATCCTGATTTCCATTATACAGGCGGCGACGCAGATTCATGAACAGACAATCACATTTGTGCCGAAATTATTGGTAATAGGTATCATACTTGTATTTTCCGGCAGTTCTATGCTGGAATCGCTGCAGGAATTTACCACGAGGATTTTCCGATTGATACAGGGATGATGCGAGGAGTGATGACATGTCGATAGATAATACCGCACAGCTTACCTTGTTTTCGCTGATTCTGATGCGGATGTCAGGGTTTGTCTTAATGAATCCGATATTAGGAAGAAATAACATACCGGCAAGGGTGAAGGGAGGATTTATCTTCATCCTGACAATGATGGTATATTCCGCTTCAATGGAAGAGGCGGTAGAGATTGCGAGTACGATTGAGTTTGGCTTTCTTCTAATCAAAGAATTTGCGGCAGGATATGTGATAGGATATGTCATGCACTTGTTTTTTTTTATTGTTAGTTTTGCAGGCTACATTATAGACTATCAGATTGGATTATCAATGGCTACAGTGTATGATCCGCAGAGTAATGCACAGATGCCGGTTACAGGCAGTGTGTATCAGGCATGGTTGATTATGTTATTTTTTGCAGTAGATGGGCATCTTGCGCTGATGAAGATTTTATTGACTTCGGCGGAGATTGTCCCGTATGGCGGGATTGTATTTACTCAGGGACTTGCGTTGAAGATAATTGATATTTTCCTGGAATGTGTGAACATGGGAATTAGTTTTGCTCTGCCCATGATTGCCGCGGAGTTCCTTGTAGAGATAGGAGTAGGGATTCTAAATAAAGTAGTGCCGCAGATTAGTATATTTGTGATTAATATTCAGATGAAATTAATTGTCGGCCTGGGCCTTCTGGCGCTTCTGTATGCGCCTGCAGGTGAGTTCATCGAGAAGATTATGACGACTATGATGAAGACGGTCCAGGGTATACTGACATTCTTATAAAAGGAAGTGAACACCTTTGGCGTCAGATGAAAAAACCGAAAAAGCCACACCTAAGAAGCGAAGGGACCAACGTAAGAAAGGTAATGTTGCTACTAGTAAGGACGTTATCTCGGTCGCTTCGCTTGTAGGGTGTTTCTATTGTTTACAGTTGCTGTTTCCCGGTATCTTCCGAAGGCTTAATGAGCTTATGTTGTTTCAAGTGTCTTCCGTAGCAGATATCCGTGAACTTTCTCTCTCGAATCTGCAGCTTGTAGGGATGAAGGCAGTGGAGACGGCAGCGTGGTGCATCTTTCCGCTGGGGGTGATAAGCCTGGCAATCGGGGTGCTTGGAACAGGAATACAGACCCGGTTCCTTTTCACAAAAGAGCCGTTGAAATTCAAACTTAGCAAATTGAATCCTCTAAAGGGAATCAAGAATATGTTTTCCACCCGGCAGCTGATGGAATTGGTGAAAGCATTATTGAAGATTATCATTCTGGCAGTGGTTTTGTATGGAATCCTGAAGGACGAACTGATTGTGATAGCGCAGATGATGGATGTGAATCCGATTTCGGCGGCTACATATGTACTGAAGGAGATCATCAGTATGATCCTGCGGATTGGAATGATCTTTGCTGCCATTGCAGGATTCGATTTTTTCTACCAGCGTTGGAAATATGAGAAAGATCTGAAGATGTCCAAAGAGGAAGTCAAGGAAGAGTACAAACAGATGGAAGGAGACCCGAAGGTTAAGGGTAAGATCAGGAGTCTCCAGCAGAATATGGCAAGAAGCAGGATGATGCAGGCGGTTCCGGATGCGGATGTGATTATCCGTAACCCTACACATTATGCGGTTGCACTCCGATATGATATAGACCATGACAATGCTCCTGTGGTCATTGCAAAAGGGCAGGATTATATTGCACTTAAGATTGTAGAGATTGGGGAGAACAGTAATGTCACGGTAATTGAGAATAAGCCTCTTGCAAGGGGAATTTACGCTTCAACCCCTCTTGGCGGACAGATTCCGGCAGAGTATTACGGGGTAGTTGCGGAGATATTGGTTGAGGTATTCCGAATGAATAAAAAGTTGGTGTAGAGGATGAAAAATATATTAAATAATGCGGTGTCCTTAATTGTAGTCATGATTGTACTGCTGTTAATCATACCGTTGAGTCCGTTTTTTCTGGACGTTATGATTATTTTGAATATTGCGGTATCGCTGATTATTCTTCTAATCAGTATGAATA
>CANSLW010000216.1 GCA_947647815.1 uncultured Dorea sp.
TGCGAAGCTGAATGTCCAGTTGGAGCTATCTCCCAGGGCGCAGATCATTTTGAGATCGACGCTGACGCTTGTGTTGACTGTGGCGCTTGCGCTGCTCAATGTCCTACAGGAGCTATCTCTCAGGGCTAATATTATTAATAACACAATAAAAAAGCAACGCATATCTATTTCTCAGGAAGAGTATATGCATTGCTTTTTTATTTTTTATACAGCTGACACCTTTTTACTTGTTTCGCAAAACCAGCATGTTATGATATAGATGCCTGATATACTGGTTTCTTCCATTTACACATGCCAGCATATAGGACAAGTCTTAATAAGGGGGTTTCAGACCATGGGCAGTAACGCTTTAGAACAACTAAAGAAAGAAACCAAAGATGATGTAAAGCTTTTTAACTGTATCAAGGAACTATATGAACAGGGAGTACCCTTTTCTGAATTAAAGGCACTGATTCCAGATATACGAAGGACCCGCGACCAATTACATATGAAACGGATGCTTGAAAATAACAACGCAGTCCTGTTATCTATGTTCAGCAAAGAGATGTCCTTCCTTCTGGACGCCAAAGAACGTCAACAAGAAGAAGAATTCAAAAAACTGGACCAGCTCATCCGCCAGCAGCAATCCTTTCGGAAAAGCGCGGCAGAAGCCGGTCCGGTTGAAAAATTAAAAAAATTATTCCTGCCTGCTTAAGTTAGCAAACTTCGTGTATTCGCCTAACCAGGCCAGATTAACGGTCCCCACAGGGCCGTTTCTTTGTTTTGCAATAATAATCTCCGCCTGTTTCTTAAACTCAGAGTCCTTATTATAATATTCATCACGGTAAATGAACATGACAACATCCGCATCCTGCTCAATCGCCCCTGATTCACGTAAATCCGAAAGCATCGGCCTCTTATCCGGCCTGCTTTCCACCGCACGGCTCAGCTGGGATAGTGCAATAACCGGAACATTCAGCTCTCTTGCGAGCCCCTTCAAAGATCTTGAGATCTCCGAGATCTCCTGCTGCCTGGATTCTGAGCTTCTGCCTACGCTTCCTGTCATCAGCTGCAGATAATCGATGATAATAATATCCAATCCGTGCTCCAGCTTATATTTCCTGCACTTGGACCGAAGTTCTGATACAGAGATTCCCGGGGTGTCATCAATAATCAATCGAGACTTGCCGATGATGCCTGCTCCTTCTATTAATTTCTCCCAGTCAGAATCCTTCATATTCCCTGTCCGGATTGCCTGGGCATCTACCTGGGACTCCAGGGAAAACAGACGATTCACAAGCTGCTCCTTGGACATCTCGAGACTGAATATCGCAACACCTTTCTCTTTCTTAAAGGCAATATATTGGGCAATATTCAGAACAAATGCAGTTTTTCCCATAGAAGGCCTTGCAGCTATCAATACAAGGTCCGATGGCTGCAAACCTGACAGTTTGTAGTCCAGGTCGATGAAACCCGTCGGGATGCCAGTCACAGTTCCTTTATTCTTAGACGCTTTCTCAATTCTTTCAAGTGCATTCAGGACCACCTGCTTAATCGGCACAAATTCACTGGTATTCCGCTTCTCCAGCAGCTCAAAGACTGATTTCTCCGTCTTTTCCAGCACTTCCTCTAATGGTTCATTCCCGGCATAACAAGTATTCGCAATCTCTTCATTCAGTCGGATAAGCCTGCGCAGCACAGACTTATCCGCCACAATCTGTGCATAATACTTTACATTTGCTGACGTAGGAACTATAGTCAGCAAGTCTCTTACGAATTCAAGGCTTGCAATTTCTTCCGGAACAGACTTCTCTCTCAGCCTGTCCTGCAAGGTGACTAGGTCCACCGGTTTCCCTTCATTGAATAGTTCCACCATGGAATCAAAAATCACTCCATAAGCGCTCTGGTAGAAATCTCCGCCGCTGATAATCTCAGCTGACGTCATAATTGCGTCCCGATCCATCAGCATCGCCCCGACAACCGACTGTTCCGCCTCTATGCTGTGCGGCATTACCCGCTTAATGAGCGCCTCTTCCATGCTTCACTCCTCCAGACTCTCCCTAAACCTCTTCTGTTACATTTACTTTCAGCTCTGCCGTAACCTTTGGATGCAGCTTAACCGCTACTGTATGTGTGCCTATTGTCTTAATCGTTTCTTTCAGCTGAATCTTCTTCTTATCTACATCCAGGCCCATCTGTTCCTTTACTTCTATTGCAATCTCTTTAGACGCAATAGAGCCAAAAGCCTTTCCGCCTTCGCCTGTCTTGATTGACATCTTAATCTCGCCTGCTTCAATCTTCTTCCCCAGTTCCTGCGCCGCCTCATACTGTTCCTGCGCAAGTTTATCCTCATTCGCTTTCTTGAGCTTCAGATCATTCATATTCTTGCTGTTCGCTTCTACTCCTTTTTTCTTCTTCAAGATAAAATTCCTTGCATATCCGTCGCTCACATCTACAATCTCGCCCTTCTTGCCAAGGGACTTCACATCCTCTGTCAATATTACCTTCATCTTAAATATCTCCTCCTTCTATCATCTCGTTGATTACTTTCTTCAAACTTTCTATTCCCTTATCTATATCTGTGTGCTCGAACTGTGCTCCCGATGCATTCAGGTGCCCGCCGCCGCCAAGACGCTCCATGATAATCTGGACGTTCACATCATCAATAGATCTCGCGCTCACATAGATTCTTCCATTGTACACTGTCAGCACAAAAGATGCCTTAATATTACTGATATCTAACAATTCATTCGCCGCCTGGGCACCTATAATAGTTGGACTCTCGATATCAAGATTCGTACCTCTTGCAATAGCGAATTTCTCATGGTATACCTCAGCGCTGCTGATAATCTCTGCTTTAGCACGGTAAGAACCAATATCATCCCTGAACAACTTACGAATCATCGTAATATCTGCCCCACACCTGCGCAGAAACGCTGCAGCTTCAAAGGTCCTCACGCCTGTATGGTTCACGAAATTGTTCGTATCAATCATGATACCCGCATACATACTGCTTGCATCAATCTTTGGAATCTTAATGTCATCCACGATATACTGCAGCACCTCCGCAACCATCTCGCACGCTGAAGAGGCATACGGTTCAATGTATGACAATAATGCATTATCAATATTATCACTGCTCTGCCTGTGATGGTCGAGCACAACAATTGTTTTGGTCTTAGATAAAAGTTCCTGGCATTCCGTCATCTGCGGCCGGTTAGTATCAACCACCACAACCATAGAATTCTCATTCGCCATCTCTATCGCCTGTTGGGAGTTCAGGAACAAATCATATGAATAATTCGAGTCCCGCACAAAACACTCGTACATCGGCCTAAGCGATGCCGATACTTCATTGATTACGATATAAGCTTTCTTCTCCAGTGCTGCAACAGCCCTGCAGATTCCAATCGCCGCGCCGAATGCATCCGCATCTGTCAGCTTATGTCCCATAACGAAGATTTCGTCCTTCAAAGTAATAAACTCTCTGAATGCCTCTGCTTTCACCCGTGCTTTTACTCTTGTATTCTTCGCGGTCTGCTCCCTCTTGCCGCCATAATAAGTAATGCCTGAGCCCACTTTAATCACTGCCTGGTCGCCGCCCCTTGCAAGCGCAAGGTCGATTGCCACACGGGCAAAATTATAACTCTGCGAATAAGAATCGCAGCTAAGTCCAAGCCCGATACTCAAAGTCGCAGGTATTCCATTTCCTATATTAACAGACTTAACATCCTCCAACAAAGAGAACTTATCTGCCTCTAACTGTTTAAAATACTGCTTCTGGAGTACAACAAAGTACTTATCCGTCTCCATCTTCTTGATAATACCGTCAACCCTGGCAATATACTGGTTAATCTTCCTGTCAACCAACGCAAGGAACAATGACTGGCGAACCTCTTCCACACTGTTGATCACTTCATCATAGTTATCAATATAGATAAGTCCTGCAACCAGACGCTGTTCTTCATTCGCTTTAATATACCGGTTAAGTTCCGTCACATCCTGAAGATGGACAGCAATGAAATATTCCTTCTCCGCAGGCATCTGCAGCAAAAGTCCTGTATTATTAAAACCCTCTACAGATATCTGACGCAGTTCCGCCTTATACTCCTTATCCTTATAATACACATCCATCTCAACCGTATCTTCCACTTCCTTAGGGAATATACTCCGGTTCAACTCGGGTATGTATTTACTGATCGGCACATCTTTTCTGGGCTTGCCGCCTAAAATCTCCTGAAACAAGTCATTCATCCATATGGTCTTTCCATCATTCAGAAGGATAGCATACGGCACAGTCAGCTCCTTGAGCAATGTGTTCTGGACAATGCCATACTGGGCTGCAAATTCAACCAAATCCTTTAATATTACTGATTTGCTGCGCAAATAAAGCCCGCCTACTGTTATAATATAGATTAGGACAAATATTCCCATTAACGTCCCTGCTCTTTTGTCAATGATATAGACCCATACATTCATCGCTACCAGCAAAACTGCCATAATAGCCGGCCACTGGATATAGAGCTTTAACTGTCCTTTCAGCTTTATTTTCTCTGATTCTTTCTTCTTATCTACCATAGCCTCATCCTCATACTTATCAAGACACAATGTACGGAATAATTATACCACTTTTTCATGTAAAAGAAAAGCAAAAGAAAAGACCGCTTTTGAGACATTTCCAAATTATAAGTAGAAAAAAACCCGGAACCCTTATTATTTAAGATTCCGAGTTTTTAGATCAATGCGGATGACAGGACTTGAACCTGCACGGGAAGCCCACTAGATCCTAAGTC
>CANSLW010000217.1 GCA_947647815.1 uncultured Dorea sp.
GGAGTAGGATGTATCGTAGAGAATACGGGACATCCTTTGTCTGTTTCTGTAGGGGATGAAATGCTCGGACATACCTTAGATGGTATGGGAAGACCCACTGATATAGAGTCATTGACATTAAAAGAAGAATATCCTGTGGATGCCCCGCCGCCTGATCCTATGGAGCGGGTAATTATTGACGAGGTGCTTCCGCTAGGAGTGAAAGCCGTCGATGGACTGATCACCGTCGGCAAAGGACAGAGAATTGGAATTTTTGCCGGTTCCGGCGTGGGAAAAAGTACTCTGCTCGGCATGTTTGCCAGAAATACGCGCGCAGACATCAATGTAATTGCTCTGATTGGTGAGCGAGGCAGGGAGGTCCGGGAATTTATTGAACGGGATATGGGCGAGGAAGGTATGCGCCGTTCCGTGGTAGTCGTAGCGACTTCTGACCGGCCGGCTTTGCTTCGGCGTAATGCAGCCAAGACGGCGACAGCGATTGCAGAATATTTTCGGGATCAGGGAAAAGATGTATTATTGATGATGGACTCCCTGACACGTTTTTCCATGGCTCAGCGGGAGATTGGCCTTGCTTCCGGGGAACCGCCGGTAACAAGAGGCTACCCTCCGAGTGTTTATTCCGAGATGCCCAAGCTCTTAGAGCGTGCCGGCAACTCAGACAAGGGTTCCATTACCGGACTTTATACCGTGTTGGTGGATGGGGATGATTTCAACGAGCCGATCACAGATACAGCAAGAAGTATCCTGGATGGCCATATTATGCTAGACAGGAAGCTGGCCCATAAGAATCATTATCCGGCGATTGATGTTTTACAGAGTATTTCCCGTGTTATGAGCTCTATTGCAGAGCCTGAACACAAAGAGACGGCAGGCAAGCTCAAAAACGTGCTGGCAACCTATCAGGAAGCGGAAGATTTAATCAATATCGGGGCATATAAGAAAGGTTCCAATAATAATATTGATTATGCCATTGAGAAAATTGATGGAGTGAATGATTTTTTGTTACAGGAGACACATGATAAGTTTACATTTGATGAGATTATAGATATGATGGCGCGGATTTTTTAATTGCAAAGTAAATTGGTGATAATTATGGCAAAGTTCATATACAGAATGCAGAATATTCTGAATATTAAATATAAGCTTGAGACTCAGGCAAAGACAGATTTCTCTATCGCGGCCGCGGCGCTTAGGAAGGAAGAAGAAAAGCTTAATGAATTGCGATTAAGAAAACGTGCATATGAATTGAAGGCACGGGAATTGGCAAGCGGAAGGCTTGATTTTCTGGAAATAAAGATAAACCGGACAGCGATTGAGAATATAAAAGAGGCAATCAAAAGACAGATTCTGGCAGTACATGTGGCGGAACGTAATCTTGAGAATGCAAGAAAGAGACTGCAAGAGGTCATGACGGAGCGCAAGACCCATGAAATTTTAAAAGATAAAGCTTTCGAAGAATTTAAAAAAGAAGTGGAAAAAGATGAAAGCAAAGCTGTGGATGAACTGGTAAGCTTTACCCACAACCATGCAGAAGAAGGATAGGCGGTGATAAATATGGCAGAGCGGGCATTAGATCAGGAAGAAAAGGGGGCTTTAGATAAAAAAGCCCAGAAGAAGGCAGAAAGAGCAAAGAAAAAAGAGGAAAAAAAGAATAAAAAGCAGATGGAGGCCGAAGTGCCGGAAGATGAGGAAGAAGGCGGAAGTAAGGTTGCCGTTATCGTAGCAACCATTATTTTTATCATCATCTGGCTTGCAATTCTGGCATTGGTCATCAAGATGGATATCGGAGGATTCGGCTCGACAGTTCTTCAGCCAATACTCAAGGATGTTCCATATGTTAACAAGATATTGCCGGAGACGGTAAGGGAGGAAGAACCAGTAGATGCGCAGTACCCTTATACAACGTTGGGCGAAGCGATTGACCGCATTAAGGAACTGGAAGTAGAGGTATCCAATGCCAAGTCCCAGACTCAGGATAGTTCGGATTATGTGGCACAACTGGAGGCGGAGGTGGCAAGGCTCAAGGAATTTGAGAATGCACAATCTGATTTTGAAAAACAGAAAACTGAGTTTTACAAAGAGGTTGTGTTTAACGAAAATGCACCCGATATATCAGAATATAGAACATATTATGAGAGTATCGATCCGGCAAATGCAGAAGTGTTGTACAAACAGGTAGTCCAGCAACAGGAGGCAGATGCCCAGATTCAGGAATATGCCAACACCTATGCATCTATGAAGCCTAAGCAGGCAGCAGCTCTTATGGAGCAGATGACGGATGATTTGAAGCTGGTGGCAAAGATACTGGATAATATGGCTACAGATTCCAGAGCTAAGATATTAGATGCCATGAATTCAGAAGTGGCGGCAAGGCTTACCAAAATTATGGAGCCTTGACAGGAGATAACGGAGGAAGGTTATCTGTCATAATATGGTTATAAGATCCTTTGGGATTTTATAATAGAATAATCTAAGAAAGGAGGAGTTTACATGACTACCAGCAAAGTGACGCAGATCATGTCAATGCTGAGCAGTCCGGAGCTGAAGGGTATGTCAAAGCAGTCCCAGGAACCAGGTCTTGCATTTGGCGCGTTTTTAAACCAGGCACCAGGAAATGGGAATCAGGATCTGTTTTCTACAGAAGGACCAGGCAAAGCAACCACAAATGATACCGTGAATCACACGGCATATCAGAAAGAATCTGCAAAGTCCGGTTACCGTGAGAACACGGTTGTTCAAAGTAACCAGGCGGATGCCCCAAAGAAGCTGCCACAGAATGCGGCAGAAAAGATACAGGCATTTACCAAACAGGTCAAGGAAGTTATCGCAGAGGAGCTTGGGATTTCTGAGGAAGAACTTACCCAGCAGATGGAGGCTATGGGCCTTACAGTTATGGATTTAATGAATCCTTCCAAACTGGCAGGGTTGGTTATGGAATTGATGGGAAGCGAAGATATTGGCGGATTATTGTTGAGCGAAGATTTCCAGCAGATACTCAGTCAGGTGAGTGATTTATCCCAGCAGCTTGCAGCACAGTTAAACTTGACACCAGAAGAAATGAACCAGCTTCTGGAACAGATGAAGCTTATGGAATTGCAAGGTTCACAGCAGGAAGATATTCTGAATGCAGGTGAACTGTCTGAGGACGCAGAAGTATTATCACAGAATACGGAAGATGGGAAAGCAGGGCAGGCAGAGTATGGTGCAGCATTGCAGACGGATGCATCAGAACAGAAAAATTCTCAGGAATTGACAGATGGAGTGAAGGCGCAAGGAGAAGCAGAATCCCAAGAACAGGGGAAATCCCAGTCTGTATCGTCAACTGCCCAGGGGCAGGAAGATGCAGGGCAGCAGGCAAATGACAAAAGCAATGGAGCCGAAACAGAGCTTGATTTGGCGAAAGAGACTAAGGCAGAAGATAAGGGTGAAAGCCGGCAGACCCATGTGACGTACCAGACAACAACCCAGAACATAGGTCAGGGTCAGGTAATGGAAGTAACCCAGACAGTTGTGCAGGCGAGAGTGGATATGGAGGATATACTCCGTCAGGTCAGTCAGATGACCAGGGTGTTTGTGAATCAGGCGGAATCCTCTATTGAGATGCAGCTGAATCCCGCAAATTTAGGTAAAATCTATTTGCAGGTTCTTTCCAGGGAGGGTGTTATTACCGCTCAGATTGCAGCGCAGAATGAAGTGGTAAAAGAAGCATTAGAGAATCAGGTTGCTATGCTCAAAGAGAATATGAACCAGCAGGGATTAAAAGTGGAAGCAATTGAGGTGACCATTGCCAGCCATGAGTTTGAGCGAAATCTGGAAGAAAACCAGCAGAATACTGCGAAAGAGCAACAAGAGCAGGAAGCAGCAAAGGACGGTAGAAGAAATCTTAACCTGAACAGCCTGGATGAACTGGAAGGTGTGATGTCAGAGGAGGAGAGCCTTGCAGCAAAGATGATGGCTGAGCAGGGCAACAGCATGGATATAACAGCATAGTTTGATCATGTAAGAAAGGAGTAACCTATGTCAATTGTAGTACCAGTAAAAGATGGTAAAATTGTAGATGAGACAGCTTCCCAGACCTCCCTGTCCGAGAGCAAGAAGGCAGGAAGTCTTGACAAAGAAGCCTTTTTACAGCTTCTGGTGGCGCAGATGAAATACCAGGATCCTTTGGAGCCTACTTCCAATACGGAATACATTTCACAGCTTGCAACGTTCTCATCACTGGAAGAAATGCAGAACTTGAATGCGACTATGACTACACAGCAGGCAACAAACCTGGTTGGTAAGACGGTAATCATGAATGTAACAAGCAAGTCCGGTGCAACCAATGTGGTGCAGGGCAAAGTAGATTTTGTCGTAAAGCAGAATAACAAAGTGTACCTTTCCATTGATGATAATCTCTATAATATTGATGATCTGGATAAGGTGGTAGACGATGAGTATCTGGAAGCGCTTGGCATTGCAGGAGAATTTGAGCAGGCAATGAATAAGCTGCCAAGTGAGAAACAATTAAGACTCAGTGATAAGGATGATCTGGAGCGGGTGCGCAAAGCTTACAACAGTCTTTCTACATATCAACAGGAGTTTATCAGGAAGTACAGTTCCAAAGCTTTCGAGAAATTGCAGGCGCTCTTAGCAAGAATGAAGGCTATGGAAGAAGAATCAGCGGCTAACGGCGGCGGATCGACAGGTGAGACAGAAGGCACAGACAAGACAGAAGGCACAGACAAGACAGAAGGCACAGACAAGACAGAAGGCAC
>CANSLW010000218.1 GCA_947647815.1 uncultured Dorea sp.
TTACTGAATTCCATCGTCTTAATCATAGGAATAGACTGTATGGCAATATTCTCTGCGGTTCTTAAGTCCTGGGTACGCTGCTCTAACATCATCAGAGAATTGTTAAGGCTCGCAAGCTCCAACTGTATCGAATTATCTCCCGTAGCCTCAAAATCAGCCTGTCTCTGAGCAATATACTCCTCTACTTCCTTACACGCCTGCTCGCCTGCCAAGATGTATTTGACAAGATCATGGTAATAATTCACATTTGCTTCAAACATCTGATCCAACTTTCTGTTAGACTGTTTGATCTCACCTTCGTACTGTTTAAGCTGAACATAAATCTTATCAACTTCCTCACCCATGGTGTGGTATTTAGCCAGGATCTTTTCCAACTGTTTCTTCAGATTGCCGAACAGTTTTCCAAAAAGTCCTTTATCTTCTCTGATCTCATCAATATCAAACTTCTCCATAATCTTTGATAATGAGTTAAGCATCTCGCTTGATTCGTCAAGCTGGCGCATATCCATACTGTTCAGCACGATATCAGATGCCTTTGATACCTCTTCTGCAGCCTCCGCGCCAAAGGAAACAATCGTCTCCATATTATAAACTTCAATGGTGCTGACAAGAACGTCAACCTCTTCAGAGTCTACCAGAGCCGCATTCATCTGCTCTCTGTCGGCGACAATATCATATGACTGTACTGTCTCAATCTCATTTTCTACGGTTGCTGCTGTTACAGGCGCTGCCGGCACGGCAGTCTTACTAAAATCAAGTCCCATATCATCTACCCTCTCTTAAATATTTTATCACGCCATGATTTGCGGACAGCCGATGGAACCGTTCTCCAGTCAGGAACCTGCAGGTCATAAACATAATCCCCAATCTGGTGCTCTTCCATCAGTTTTTTATTGAAATGCTTCTCCATACTATATCCTGTCGGCACAAAGAAAAGCACATCAAATCCAAGCAGATTTAAAAATGTTATATAAATCGAATCCTCCAGTGAGATCAGAGTCTCCGTTGTATTTATATATATCAGCTTTGGATTTTTCTTTGTAAAATCGAACTGTTGAACCAGTCTTGTAACCTCTTTCGGCAGATTAAGCGCAACGGAAACTATAGTATATTCCGTTCCGTTCTCAAAAGTTCCTTTAATCAGCTTCTGCTCAATCAAAGATTCCAGCTTATCGAGGATATGCTCCTGCATCTCTTCTCTTAAGAACACATATTGATATGCAGGATGATTCTTAATCTTATTCCTGTTAAGCCTGCCATTC
The DNA here is from genome assembly GCA_947647815.1 of uncultured Dorea sp. Lineage (GTDB taxonomy): Bacteria > Bacillota > Clostridia > Lachnospirales > Lachnospiraceae > Sporofaciens. The sequence goes on from CANSLW010000218.1 coordinate 1,263, forward strand.
TTAAAAAACTCCACCGCATACATCTTCATCGGATTCGGCGCTGCAGGGGATATAAACGGTGCATGATCAATCACCAGTGTCTCCGGCGTTATAAGCTGCTTAATAGAGATCCAGTAATTCTCCACATCCTTATCTTTTACTCCCGATATCTTAGAAAAGATAACCGGCAGATTCACCACCCCATCAACCGTACTGAAATTAGGCCGGAACTTCAAGTCGTTATTCCAGAGAATCTTAATCTCCCGATCCATCGTCTGCAACGATACGGCATTCGCCTTTGCAAACTGCCTGTCACGGAACAACCCCGAATCATTATACATCAGGGTATCCAGTTCCCGTTCCGCATGATATGCTGCCGTACCGATACGAAGCTGCGCATTCTGCTCCGGAAACTTATCTAAAACCATCGAATCCTGATAATTAAGTTCATATAACAATGTATCTTTAAGACAACATCGCTCGTTAAGGTTCGGACACAATATCAATACATCTACCGGAATCCTCGCCAGATACCGCATAAACAACGCTTCATTGGCATCCCTGCAGCCGCCCTTATAGATAAAGCAGCCCACCTCCGGCATCTTCCAGTTATGAAACAACTGTCCCTGATATCTTTTAATCCAGCAAAGCAGATAAACCGCTTTGTTCAACAGTCTGTTCAGATTGATTCCGGACTCCTTCGACTCCTCTGTTATCACTTCTGCAAACGCTTTTATAAACAAACCTCTAAGCTGCCGGCTTGCAGGATACTGTATATTCGCCTGCAGATCCATAAGCATCTGTTCGAGGCTTCCATAATTCCCTCTCTTGATTCTCATAATTTCATCGGGAGTAGGTTTTGGTATCATATTATTAACTACAACCACCTGCCGCTTCTCATTTTTCAACGAAAGGAAGAACTGATACAAGTCGTTAACATATGTAAGTTTGTCCCATACCCCGTTGATCCGGTAATAGCAATTATAAAACAGATCAGTTTTATCCCCTCTTAGCGCCGGCGCCTGCTGAATATCCGAGATACCCTTCCCTTCTATCCAGGCATTCGTACAATTCATGATACCGGCCTGATCTCCAAATACTCTCTTGTTCTGCTCTGCCCTTTCCGCCTCCTGATACAGCTGCTTCAAAGAAAAATCCTTCGGAAATTCCTTCCCGCCAGACACTTTATATTCTATCGACTTCTTTGAGTCTGCATCCAGCTTCAGATACCCTGCATCTCCGGCAGGCTGTACAAGTACCACGTCACATCCGGCATCAGATAAGATGCTGATAAGCATCAGTTCATAATTACTGATATTACCGCAATACAAGAGCTTAGGAACATTCTCCTGCCCCAGCTGATTCACAATGCGTTCAAATTTATAATATAGCCAGCACATGAACTTTATATATGCATTTTTCAGCATATTCTCAGTCTTGCCCGACATTCTCAATTCATTCAGCGAGTCATATATAGAACAGGCGACGCCTTCCCGCTGCCGTTCATTAATCCTTGGGAGCCACTTCTTCAGGCTTGATGATATAAAACCAACATTCAATTGAAAATCCATTCCCATAATCTCACTGTAGTAAGACAGATTTCCTTCCGTCGGATTGGCTATCCTTCCCTCAATGATTACGCCCGACCTTCGCGCAGCATCATAATATTTACATAGAAACTCTTTTATTTCTTTCGAAAGATAATTTATTCTACAAAAATATACGCCTTTCTCTCTGCGCTTACTCATTCCAATAAAAAATTCATCAAGATTTTGAATTTTTTTATTTTCTCTGCTCATATCATCTCTCCTGGCAAACACTATAGATAATTTTATCACAAAGAGCCAGATATTACAAGTTTTGTGCGTTAATTCACGAAACCTCTAATGAACATACTGATATCTTCATAACTAACCGCCAGATTCAAATTCTGGCCGCTGTCAATGCCCGCCGTACTAATCCCAATTACCTCACCTTGCATATTCAATACAGCGCCTCCGGAACTTCCATGGGAAATCGGAGCAGTAAATTGAATCATATTTACAGAATCAATCTCCCTAAAGCCCGATATAATACCGTCCGAAACAGAGTTAAATAGTCCCAGCGGGCTGCCGATAGCCACAACTTTCTGTCCTCTGGCAAGCTTCTTCCTTCCGCGGTAGACCGGCAGCGGATTTAAGTACTTACCAATCCTGATTACGGCAAGGTCTAACACCGAATTGTATTTGATAATCTCATCTGTACGGTATACATTCTCGTCATCTTCTATCCGGACCGCAAAAAAACATCCGCCTGCAGTCACATGATTATTCGTAAGAATATATCCATCCCGCCCAATCATGATGCCAGAGCCTGTCGCAACCGGTTGTCCTGCCCTGTCATATACGGCTATCATAACAATCGAAGATGCCAGCAGCGCCAGCTCTTCAAAACTCTTCTGCGATTGTGATGACACCGGTGTTTGCTGCTGTCGTCTGTCATTTCTTCCAGGAGCAGAAACCTTATTACTATTACCCTTATCCTCCGTCCCATAAGTCCCACATTCCTGCTTATACTCCGGAAGCGCCTGCCCGCCAAATTCTCCAAGCCTTAGCTCCTGCGACAGCTTCTTAAGCTCTTCAATCGTCGAAATATCTTCTCTGCATTCCAGAAGCAGCACGTCACATCCAATCAATGTAAGCATAAAGTAAAATAGATACTCCTGCTCTTTCTGCACATTTTCAGCCACTATCTTATAGCATTTTCTCTCACTCCAATCAGATAACGATTCTCCCAGAACACAGTCTGTCCAGTATAACAGCTTCACGGCAAAATTCTTTTCTATAGATTCTGTCATATTCTTTTTTATCATCCTGTACTTATTGATAGTCTCAAGATACGCATCGCTCAGCACATGACCAAACTTCTCGTCTTTCTCCTGATTCCTCACATAGCTTAGGTGTTTCTCTTTATGTAACGCAAACTGCTTTTCATAGAATTCCATATCTTCTCTTGAAGTCAATGGCACAAGCGACTTTACTCTCGTATAGAACAGTCTCTTCTCCTGCATCTGTCTTCCCATCCTCTGATCGATGTTAAGTATCTCTGATGCCATATCCCGTCCGCACCCAAGAGCCCTTACAAAATACACATCCCGCTGTTCCCGGACAAATCCACCTTTTATACTGAAAAATGTATCCAACGAATTGACCGACATAATATTATGTCTGTATGTAATCATCTTTCCCATTACGCTCACCCGCTTTTATTTTCTATAGTTAATCTTAGCACAACGCTAAAAATATATCTACCAATTCTCTGAATGATATGATATATTTAAATACAGTTCACACCCTGGCGGATCGGATACATGACTTCCACATATTTTCTATACCACTCCGCAGCCGTGACGAAATCCTTCTCCACCCCTTCACCCCTGCAGTACATGTTTCCCAGGCTCTTCCAGGCTGCCGCAACCCCCTGCCCGGCTGCCTTCCTGTACCATTTCAGTGCCTCGG
>CANSLW010000219.1 GCA_947647815.1 uncultured Dorea sp.
GCATAATTATTATCGTGATGAATGCCGTCCCAGTACTCATGAATCGAAATCCAGTCCAGAAACTGTCCGCTGTTCTTCAATAACTGGATATTCCAATCAACATCCGCCAGCGCGGCCGCCGTCAACTCTGTCGTCGGATCCACATGCTTAATCATCTTCGAAGCCTCAGCTGCCAGATGTCCCCATTCTTCGGCAGTCTTGGCGCCGATTTCCCAGAAGCCGTAATTCTCATTTCCGATGCTCCAGTATTTTACCTTATGCGGTTCTTCGTATCCATTCTCAATCCGCCATTTGGCAAACTCTCCCTCGTACGGAAGATTACAATACTCCACCCAGTCGCTCATCTCTTCTGCGGTTCCTGTTCCTGCATTCGTGCAGATATATGGTTCACATCCAATCTTCCTGCACAGATTGATATACTCATCTGTGCCAAATGTATTCGGATCTTCCACACGCCATGCTTTATCAAACATAGGCTTCCTGTCTGTACCCACCGCATTCTTCCAATGGTACGAAGACACAAAACACCCTCCCGGCCAACGCAGGATTGGAACCTTGATACGCCTCATTGCTTCTAACACATCTGTCCGGAATCCCTCTTCATCTGACAACACATTCCCCGGGTCATATACTCCGCCGTATATCTGACGGTGAAAATGCTCAATAAAATGTCCGTAGATCATAGGATCTCTCTTCCCCAATCTTCGACTTTCCAGTACATGTAATTCCATACATACCCTCCTTTCTATATAAGAAAAATCCTTCTTCCCCCGTTATCACACAAACTTTATAAAAAACTGATTACGCAAGGGTAATATTCTTGCCCTTCAATCCGCAATGGGCTCCGTCAATCCCAGCTTCTTCATGTGCAATCAGCCACTTATTCTTAGCCGTCATCAGCCGGTCCTCGCCGTCCCTTAACGGTTCAAAATCAAGTTCCCCGTTCGTATCCTCAGGCAGTACGATCACACACCTAAACCCGTCGCCTTTTGCCGTGCATGGCGCATAATGTAAAGTTGTCGCATACAGTTCTACCGCTGTCCCCGCCGGAACATAGAATGCTTCTATCTTCCCCGTATCATACGTATAATCCGCTTCGATATCCTGCTGTCTCCCCAGCAGAAGAATCAAATCCGTCTCTGCTATATCTATCTCTGATGAACGATGATATTCTACTGCATTAAGCTTCTTATTATTCCCATTACAATATCCGACTTCAATTGGCAGTCCGCCATATGCACGCTCTCTCAATTCCTTTGCAACCGGCAGTGATTCCAATTCACTTACCCCCTGAACATAGACTACATTATCTGCCGGACATGGTTGACAATGCAATGCTTTCAATATTTCCGTAAAATCATACCCTGTAAGTATCCTGCCGTAGACGCCAAATGCGGCGTCTGTTACCTTTTGAATCTCCATATCATCCTCTCCTTCGCACAAAATCATTTCGCATAACTAACTAATGTCATTTTATCAACTTATTTTGACTCTTACAATGCAATAATTAGTCCTCTTATGGCACTTTTTTGTCTTTTTCATTCTATCGAATCGTCTTACGATATATACTTGGCAGCATCCCATACCGCTTCCTGAATACTTTCGAAAATGCCTTACTATTAGCAAACCCATTTTCAAAAGCAATCTCCCCTATCGGCATTCTGGTATTCACCAACTCTTCTACAGCATGTTCCAACCGGATATTATCCAGACACGTCTTGTAGTTTGTCTTCGCATATTTCTGAAATATTCTCGACAGATAAGTCGGCGAATACCCAAAAGTCTGTGCCAGGCTTTCCAGAGAGATATCCTCCCTGTAATTTTCTCTCATAAAGGCAGTAATCACCGAAAGCCTGTCCAGCTTCCGGTTATTTTTAATAAGTTCCTCCGCCACGTCCATCTCCCGATACTTAGTTACAAGAATATATAGTAATTCATAGAACTGGCTCTGCACCTTCAATTCATATCCACATGTCCGGCCAACATAATTGTGATACATATCCCCAATCAATTGCATCACTTCTTCATTCTGCAGACGTGAAGTACGGGAAAAATATATGAACTTCTCATCTGTATAATATTTTTCAAATGTGGCAAGCGGAATCTGCAATACCACCGTCCAGTTCGGTCTTGGTGAAAACACGGAATGAATCTCGTTAGAATTCACCAGCATAAACTCTCCCGGTTTGAGCGAATACCGGACTTCATCTACATAAAATTCCAATGCACCTTCAAAGAGCGCGAAGATCTCTATCGATCTGTGCCAGTGCTTCTCGCGCACATAATTCCCGTCTTTTCCCTCGAAAACAAACATCTTAAACGGGATATCAGCATTGGGCATGATGATTTCATGTGAATATGCCATGTATTATTTCCCCCTATTTCTCAAAACAGCGCTCCACTCTGTCGCTCCTACAACACCCACCGCTTTCGCGCCGCACTCGTTCCCATATTCCACGCACTCCCTAAGTGTCCGCCTTTCCGACAATGCGAAGATAAATCCTGCCACGAAACTATCTCCTGCGCCCGTTGTATCAACACAGACTGCGCCCTTCTTCGCCGGCGCCATATAAGATTCCTCCCGGTTCATCACCAGGCACCCTTTCGCGCCACATTTGATGATTACATTTCCCACACCGGTTTTAAGAATCTCTTCTGCCGCCTCCATTACCGTCTCTTTTCCTGTGAGAAGCATCGCTTCTTCATCATTAGGCAACAGATAATCTATATAGGAAAATGCCGCCGCCATATCTCCTATCGTTTCTCCATCCTTACATTTCGTCATATCCGCACATATAATCTTGTTCTGTCTTTTTGCCTGTGCAAATATACTCTGCAGTTCTTCTGCCCCAATCTGCGGGAACACAAAGATACTGGCGAAACAAACAATCCCTGCGCTTTTAGCAAATGACGCCGGAATATCTCCAACAGATAACTTTCTAAGGCTGCCACTGGAATTTGTAAGAAAACTGCGTTTTCCTTCTTCGTCAACGAGCACAACATTAATCCCTGTCACGAGACCGTCTCTTTGGCAGCTGCCGTCAAACAGAATCCCTTCTCTTTTACAGTGCCGAAGAAGATATTGTCCTGCCTCGTCATTGCCGATTACAGTCACTAACTGGACAGTCTTCCCCATACGGGCAAGCACTGTCGCTTCATTTAATGCATCCGCTCCTACAGACATATGGATATCTTCCGCAGAATAAGAACCTGTCTGAAATACCGCCTCATTTGCCGGCCGGACAAGTATATCTATAATTGCTGCCCCGATTATAATAATCTCCGCTTCCTTTTCATTCATATCTTCAACCTCTTCTGCCTGTTACGTAAAATATTTCCACTATGATTCATTATAAACACAGGCAGCAAAAAAATCCAGAAGAAGCGTCCCTTCCTCTGGATTTATTGTTATGATTTATTCTATATTTTAGTAGGATTTACCCCAGTATGCCATATGCTTCGCCGGCTTTCCGCACCAGATACATTTGTCGGAAATCATATCCTCATCTTCAATCAGACATCTGGTTGCCGCGCCGCCTGTCACGTATTTAACCTCGCCTTCACACTCTGGGTCTCCGCACCAGCATGCCTTTACGAATCCGCGGTTTGCTTTGAACTTCTCTGTCATCTCGTCCATTGTAACCGCTGTATCGATATGTCCCTGAAGGAATTCATTTGCCCTGTCGTACATATCCTGCTGAATCGTCTCTAAGATATCGCGCAGTTTTGCCACGATTTCATCCATAGATACCACAATCTTCTCACGGGTATCGCGGCGTACTACAACTACCTGATTCTTCTCGATATCCTTCGGTCCAATCTCGATACGAGTAGGAATTCCAAGCATCTCCTGCTCAGAGAACTTCCATCCAGGACTCTTCTCAGAAGCATCAATCTTCACTCTGTATCCTGCTTTCTTAAGTTCATCAAGAAGTGCATATGCCTTGTCAAGGACTCCTTCCTTATGCTGTGCGACCGGAATCACCCTGCACTCAACAGGCGCTACATGCGGAGGAAGTACCAGTCCATCGTCATCACCATGAACCATAATAAGAGCTCCGATACTTCTGGTTGACCATCCCCAGGAAGTTTCGTATACACTCTGGAGTTCATTATTCTTATCTACATATTTAATATTGAATGCATCCGGGAATCCGCTTCCGAAGAAATGACTGGTTGCAGACTGCAGTGCTTTACCATCGTGCATCAAAGCTTCGATTGTATAGGTATCCTGTGCTCCGGCAAACTTCTCATGCTCTGCCTTTCTTCCGGATACAAACGGAATCGCCAGCGTCTCTTTATAGCAGTCCTCATATACATGCAGCATCTGGATTGTACGTTGCTCTGCCTCTTCATAAGTTGCATGGATGGTATGCCCTTCCTGCCAAAGGAATTCTCTGGAACGAAGGAACGGCCTGGTAGTCTTCTCCCAGCGAAGCACAGAATTCCACTGATTCCATACCTTCGGAAGGTCTCTGTAAGATTTAACGGTCCTTGCCCAAAGGTCACAGAACAGAGTCTCTGATGTAGGACGAATACATAATCTCTCCTGAAGTCTCTCCATACCTCCATGAGTAACCCATGCTACTTCTGGCGCAAAACCGTCCACGTGATCTGCCTCTTTCTCAAGAAGCGCTTCCGGAATCAATAAAGGAAGGGATACATTCTCTACGCCTGTCTCCTTAAACCTTCTGTCAAGATCTGCCTGAATCAGTTCCCAA
>CANSLW010000220.1 GCA_947647815.1 uncultured Dorea sp.
TTTCCAAACATGGCAGGCAGAGTTGAGGAAATAGAATCCTGGAAACGTTACGAGTACACGATTCCGGCAAAGAATTTTGAGAAAGAGGGACTTTACAATATCACAATTGATTCTATAGACCGTGCAGAAAATGAGGTCAATAATAAGGTCAAGAATACGGAAATTGAGTTTGTAATTGATAAGACCGTTCCTTCCGTTGTAATTACCGGTATCGAAAACCGGAAACAGTACAGAAGCAATAGCAGAGACGTAGAAATTAAAGTTACGGATAACATTGCCATAGGGGATATGGATGTCTATGTAGATGACGACAGCCATCCGACCAAGAGTTATGACGCAAAGATGATCCAGAAGCAGAAAGGGGAAGTTGTATATACCTTAGACAGTTCCACAGACTGGCAGAGGCTGAAGGCAGTCGCAAAAGATGCGGCAGGCAACGGCATTGAGACCGGACAATACAGTGTCCTTATTACATCAAACATTCTGGTTCAGTTTTACCGTAACACACCGTTATTCATAGGTTCCATTATAGCGGTGATGGCTTTAGCAGGCCTGCTGATCTTCTTATTCATCAGAAAGAGAAGGAATGCGTAGAAGATAATTTTGGGCCGCCTGAATCTTTAGATTTGGGCGGTCTTGCTGTATATATGTAAAATTAGGAAGGAGCGGATGAAGGCAATGTTATCAGAAGGTGACATTCTGGTAGGATTGTATCAGATTATAGGAGAAATCGGGCAGGGAGGAACAGGAATTATCTATCTGGCGGAACATCTGCGTCTTCGCAAGAAAATCGTTGTAAAGAAGATAAAAGACAATTTCAAAGCCCAGGTAAACGGACGTGCTGAGGTTGATATTTTAAAGAAACTCCGCCATAAGTGCCTGCCTCAGGTATACGACTGTCTGTCTATTGACAACAGTGTTTATACGGTAATGGAATACATAGAGGGGAAAGATCTTCAGTATTATCTGGACAGAAATTATCAGTTTTCAGAAGCCTTACTTATTGATTGGCTGGCACAGCTTTGTGAGGTTCTTGAGTATCTGCATTCTAAGGAGAATCAGATTCTCCACAGCGACATCAAACCTGCCAATATCATGGTAAAAAAGAATCATGAGATCTGTCTGATTGATTTCAACATATCCATAGACGGAGAGAATTCCAAGGATATTCAGGGAATGAGTCCATGGTATGCAGCTCCCGAGCAGTATGAGAAGGCTCAGGCAATATTATACGGTAGAAAGTCAAAGATTCAGCTGGATGGGAGAATGGATATTTACAGTCTGGGAGCAGTCTTTTACCGTCTTATGACAGGGCTTCTTCCCTCGCCAAATAAAAAGGTTTCTGACATTATGGAAATGGAAATTCCTTACAGTGAAGGGTTTAAGGCAATTATAGCAAAATCCATGAAGAAGAATCCATCCGCAAGATTTCGGACAGCAAGCCAGATGAGCTATATGATTGCTGATATTGTAAAGATGGATCCGGTATACAGAAGATGCGGGTGTATGCAATTTGGGGGCATCTTTCTATGGCTTCTGCTGATTCTGGCAGGGGGATTGATGGTTTATTACGGAAATTGGCAGAATAACGTAGAAAAATGGAATCAGGCATATCGGGAGTTATATGTCAGTGCAGAAGCGCAGAATGATACAGAGATTATCTCTCAGGCGACAGAAATATTGAATGATTTTCAATACAAGTCTTATATCAAGAAGCATGAAGACCAGAAGGCGGAAGTCCTTCATGTCCTGGGAGAAAGTTATTTCCGGCAGGAGAATTTCCGGGAGGCATCTAAGTATTATCAGGAGGCATGGGAACTCAGTCCGAATCAGGAAGGATACTACAGAGATTATATCATTGCACTGATTCGAAGCGGCCAGCTTTCCAAGGCACGGAAGACTATGGAATCCGGCAGCTATCTATCGGATGGGGAGGTTTATCTGATTCATGCAGAGACAGAATGGGCTGAAAGTAATTCGAAAGAAGCGCTTTTGGAAATAGAAAAAGTGATAGGATCCGAATCCTTTAGGACAGACAAAGATATGCTTGGCAGTGCATATCTGCTGGCAGCAGATATCTATGCAGCAAACGGATCTTATGATCAGGCACTAAACATGTTGGAATCAGCAAAAGAAATAAAACCTTCTATAGATATTCTTAGGGAAACCGGGCAGGTAGCGGCGGAAGCAGCAGAGGCAGAGCAAAGAGAGACGGTACGCAATACCTATCTTAGAAAAGCCTGTGAATGTTACCAGTCACTGAACCAGGGGAGGTCTCCCAGTTATGAGGACAGGATGAATCTGGCATTAACGAAGCGTGCACTGGAGGATTATGAAGGAAGCAACACAGTTTTAAAAGGAATGCTAAGAGATTACTCAGAAGATTATCGGATACCCATGTGGATGTGCTGTAATTATCTGGATATTGCAGCAGGACAGGGGCATAAGGAAGACATTTATGAGGAACTCAGATATAGGTACCAGGACTGTAAATATCTCTACCGAGAGTCAGGAAAGAAGGATATGGACATGGAGGAATTGATTAAGGTTATGGAAGATATGGAAGAATAAGGGAATAAAAATAGATTATTGGAAAAATGGGAGAATAAGGGAATGAAAGAAATAGGAGAGTAAGATTATGGAGAATGGGAGAATAGGGGAATGAAAGGAATAGGAGAGTAAGAATATGACGGGAATGGGATATATGATTGTGGGAATTGCAGTGGCAGCAATGTCAACAATTGGATTTATTATTGTGGAAGTCTTGTTGGCAAGAAAGAAAAGAAGGATTCGTGAGAAGTCATATCAGATTTATCAATAAGAAGAGATTAGAACAGCAGGGAGGGAAAGGCAGGGAATACAGGAATGGAGAAGAAAAGGGCGAAGATGATACTGACTGTATTGATTGGAATATTGATAGTAATCATAGGCGGGGTGTCATTTTATTTGGTGAGGGGTCAGATGAAAGAAAAGAATTATACCGAGGCAATCACCAGTGCGAAAAAATACCTGGCACAAAATAACTATGAAGATGCTGTGATTCAGTATAAGAAAGCAATCTCAGTAAACCAGAAGGATGAAGAAGCCTATATTGGTCTTGCGCAAGTCTATCTTCTGCAGGAGGATCTGTCGAAGGCGAAAGCCATCCTGAATAAAGGATACGGAAAGACAAGGTCTGTTAAGATCAAAAGAGTGCTTGATCAGGTCGAAAATGAGGTTATGGTTGGAGATTATAGAACGGAGGATAAAAGCAAACAGTCTGCCGATGTTAAGATGGATGCAGCTATTTACCAGAAACTGGTCAGCTATACATTCGAGGATTTTAAGAATGAATTTGGAAATACTGACAATATCAATAAAGACAAGGACGGCTATCTGGAAGTGAAACATCCGAAGCTGGACGGAATGTGCTACTACCGAAATACAGGAAGCAATAAGAATATCGTGGACGAAAGCCGGAAGACACCGAAAAGTACAGGTATGCCGGAAAAAATTTGCTTAAATTCTCTGGGAATGTTATTTCGGAACTTTGAGGGCAGTATCAGTCTTGAGAAGCTTCAGATGTTATTGTCACAGAGGGTAGAGCCTGTAACCAATAACAAGAGAACTTACATAGAAGCGGATCTGGAGGATTGTATTCTCCGAATTGAAACAGACAGCCAAGGGAATGTAGTTGCCGAAGATGCATGGAATGAGATGATTCTTGTAAATGCGAATCAAAAGAAAGCTAATGCAGGCTATTTATCAGGGGTAGTCCTGAATGCAGTGACCGGAGAGGGAGTAGAAGAGGCTGTTCTTGCATTTGAGCCGGTGGGAGAAAAAGGAGAGAACCAAACAGTAAAAACCAACGGCACGGGTATCTTTTCCGCTGAACTGGAACCTGGCCGCTATAAAGTGGCAGTATCGGCAGAGAAATATATTCAGGAAGAATTCTCCTGTGAGATTGAAGAGGGAAAGACATACAGCGGAATCCAGTATACTATCTCACCGGATCTGGCCAGCGGAACCGCGAGAATTGTATTGGAGTGGAATGCACAGCCCAGAGATCTGGATTCTTATCTTTTTGGGGAGACGGATGCTGGAGAGGAAGTCTTGGTAAAATATTCTCATAAAGAAGCCAGAGCAGGGAATCAGGTTATTGCATCACTGGATTTGGATGATATGGATGGATATGGGCCGGAGACAACGACAATCTATGATCTGAATGGTGTCTATACATTCCAAGTGGCGGATTTTAACCGTACCGGAACCATGAAAGAACATGGGGCTTCCGTGAAAGTGTATCTGCCGGGAAGGCAGCCGGAGGTTATTTCCATTAATCCGGGAGCAGATGTGAAAGATATCTGGATTGTATGCGAGATTGATCACGGAGAACTGAACGTTATGAATGAGGCGCCGGATGTAGACCGGTTTACACCAGCAAATAAATAAGGAAGACAGTAAAGATGTGGATCATAGTAATTGCAGTCATAGCAGTAGTTTTAATTGGGATAATCAGTTATGTAATGATAAACAGCCGCAAAGCAGAGATGCAGAAATATTACGATGCAGCCTACAAGATGATTAAAGAAGTATGCCTTTCCAATGCCTTGAAGAACCAGAAGCCTAGGGAGAATAACGAACAGAAGGTCATGATTTATCTGAAATGGAAAGAAAGGGAAAATGTTAGAGCGAGTTATTGAGATCATTCAGGAGCAGTTAAACTTGGACGG
>CANSLW010000221.1 GCA_947647815.1 uncultured Dorea sp.
TTGATGAATGATAATAAAGTCTATGGCCATATCTTTCCATTAACAACCCAAGTGCCTGGCATAAAATATCATTCGCCTGGCAAAATAACTGCTCCAAAGTATGCTGCGGCCTCTTGTTATAAGGAATTTCCATAATGCCGAATCCTTCTGTATTCCCTTTAACCATAATTCTGTTGATTGCCCAAATCCCCTCTTCCTCTTCGATTATGGTTGAATTTCCTAAAATACCTTCCCTCTGCTCTTCTATACAGTATGCAGCCAGACGAAGTAACATCTCACTGCGCTTCTTACAGGCAGAAGGTTCCATATCCAAATTCTCATCTGACGCTGAAAGTATCTTTCCTCCGATATCTACTACAATAATCCCTGTGCCAACGTATTCTGCAATATCGCATACCATTTTTTCAATCGAGCCTTCATTTCCCAGCATCTCAAACGCTTTTTTATAACAGACATTGATATCGAATTTATCCTTCATGTATATATGCCCTCATTTCTGTAACATTGTCAATGAAATTTTGATATGTCAATATATTTTGCATACTACTTTTCATTATATTAGCTGAAAAATTCCCTGTCCAATCGTTAATGCCAATAAACATATTCACTTATCATTACTATCGATATACCTTTTCGAACAGGCAGATATAATCCGGGAAAGCAAAACAGAATCTTCTCAACAGCACCCACTCTATATACTTATGGTATATAGAATAAAATAGAGCCGTCAAAAACACAGCTCTATTTTTAGTATCATCGCATGCAAAATAGCGACTAGCAGCGTATTTTGTATGATGATTAATTATTCACTTTTCTTCTTGTTAAAACTCCTACACAACCTGCTGCCAATGCAAGCATAAGGTATAACATAATGGAAGATGTATCTGCTGTCCTGGGCGCTCTTTGAGGAGTATTAGCAGCTGTATTGGCAGCCTTCTCACCCAAATCAACAAGAATATAAGGGCTAAAGCTCTTCGCTTCAAAACTCACCGTAGACTCCTTAATATTAATGTCTACTCTATCTAACTCTCCTTGTGTGTTCTGATGATAAAGAACGAGGTTCTTACTGAAGCCTTCTGGAATCGGAATTGTTACCGTAACAGGTGTTCCCGGCTGAATCTCTTTATTATCCATCCAGAGCGAGATATCAAAAATCTTGATGCCCCTGGCATCTCCGACCAGTTTCTTCACTTTATCTTCAATATCTTTTTTCTTCTCCTGGCTGATTGAGGTTTCTACCTTTAATTCAACGCCTGTCTCCGTTCCGCTTACCGTAATTCCGGTAGCGTTATCCTTCAAGACTGTTCCTGGTTGTGGAGTGGATGTCCCATTTCCATTTTCATCCGATGCTTCGGCAGTAACAATCTCGTATGCCGGTGTTCCTATTTGTCCTACAAGCGCACCATTTATCATTTCAGAAAAACGCAGCTCCCCAGATCCTTTCAATGGAAATGAAACCGTACCTGATATCGTAACAGTCCCGCCTGCCGGAATCGATAACTGATTAACGCTAATAGCACCCTTACTTACTTCAGCTGATGCTCCATCAGGAATTTTTGTTACTTTCAATGCAGCATGGGCTCCTCCCTCTGTATATCCTTCGCTGCATGTAAGATTAAAAATCTCTACAGAGAAGTTCTCAATAGTATAGTCTACTGCGTTTGTCCAAGTCGCTGTAAACGGATATTCCCTGCCTGTAATCAGCTTCTTTGTTGTGTCAAACACTATGGAACTTGTCAAGGTTTTCTGTGCCGGAATCTCATAAAAATCCGACATCTCCAATGTCGTCTCTTCATCCTCTACCTCTGCGTAAACAGAAAAAGAATCTTCAGAAATATAAAACTTCTCAGGAATCTGATAAGAAACTGTTACTTCATTTTTAGCAGAAATATCTATTTTTTCAGCTTCTCCTGGTTCTTCCTGACCATTTCTTGTATCAATCGCTTCTTTTAACCCATCATTGATTATGAGTTTCCATCCTGCCATATCAGCACCCTCCGGGTCTACTTTCACCGTATAGCTGACAGTATCTCCTGCCTTTACTGGTGTTGTCGGTACTCCTGTTACGGTGATACCTGGCTGTGGCTTCTCTGCAGGGTTCGATTCTGTGCCATCTGGCTCTGTTTCATCTAACGCCGTGCCATTCAGGTCAATATCTCCTGTATTGGTATCGTCTGGTCCTACACTGTTCGGGTCTGTATCTCCCGACTCTGCGTCATTAAACCCTGTCATCTCAAGTGCATTCGGAGTATCAGTCTCAAACACCGGTACACCAGAACCAGAAGAATCCTTCTCAGGTTCTTCTGCAAAAGCCGCCATTCCTCCCATGGTCAGTGACATTACTAATACAAGCAGTAGAGCCACAAATTTTCGTGTTCTCATTTTTAATCTTCCTCCTCATGGTTTTGTATTAATATCTATTATAGTTTACCATTTGGAAAGATGGGCATCAATATTGTAAAGTCTAACATTTTTATCTCCATACAATCTGATTGCTCCTTACACATCTTCTGCATAATACTGAGCCTGCAGTTGGAATAACGATCTATAGACAGTATCTGCCGCCATCAACTCCTCATGTGAACCCTGTTCAGCAATCCTGCCATCCGCAAATAATAAGATTCTGTCACAGAATTTGGAGCTCGCCAATCGATGCGAAATATAAGTCAACAACCCCGATGCAAGCATATAGGGCATCAAGCAAGCAGCGATGCAAGCATCGGGGTATGTGACCCTCGCGGCAGTCGCCAAATGCCTGCGAGCAGTCACTTGGCTCGTTGCTCGCGGGAATCATCAATTTATTGCCTACAGATTCGTCAATCATTCTATAATTACCCCTTACCTTTTCGCCTTCCTGTATCCCGCATCCATCGCCTCCTGCTCAGAATGGAAGATCACAAGATTCTTAGAATCTGCCATTTCTTCATAGGCTGCCTGTCCGGGACAGTGGTAAATCTTAGATCTTGAATTCCCCCGGATCTCTGCCTGTGTATCTTCCACGTCATCTTCTTTCTCACCCGCCTCACTGATACTTCCAAGGCTGCTCTCTCCTGTCCCGTAATCAATATTGATCCCGGGCTGCACATTGTACACAAACACATTGAAGCAGACTCCTTCCCCTTCATCCTCTACGGAATAAGCTTCCATCTGTACTCCTTTTGCCAGCAGGTCGTCTCCCTCGAATACCGGAGTCACCCGGTAAAGTACGTGGGAATCTGTATCCTTCACATAATCTGCAACCATATTCTCAAAAGGCAGCATGCCTTCTACATTCATATACCGTGTTCCGGTTATCAGGTTTTTCTCATTTGCATTTTCCGCAGTCAGTTGATACCCAATCAGGTGACAGCGGTTGTAGAGATATTTCCCGTCTACCGAATCATACTTTATGGTATGCCATCCGGTAGGCTTTACCGGACCGATACTTCCCCGCTCCTCTGTCGGCATCAGGTCCTGCCCAATATTCGCACAGGCAGCGCGGCATCTTCCCAAAGAATCCAACTCACCATAGGTCTCAAAGGATTCCGTAGTCATATCTTCCTCAGTAAAATCCGGCAAGTTCTCATCAATCACGACATATGGCTCACCGTCATATTCAGGCACATTTGCGATAGAAAATGAATCCTCCGCCTTTTTTGCTGTTGTTTCGGATGCCGACTGGCTGATCGATTCTGGCGCTTCACAGCCTGTTATAGACAAGCAGAAGGCTGTAAGCAGTATAAGGAAATAGTACCTCCAATTTCTTACATCCCATTTATCCCCTGTATTTTTCATAGTACTTTTTCTATCCATCCCTTATTCCATCCTTTATTGAAACAACTTCTTATAGATATGATAGTCTTCTTCTTTAAACACGTTGAATATCACCCGTTCAAGCCTGGAACCGGACAGATAGCGGTCTACCGTCTCAACAGCAATCTTTGCCGCCAGCTTATTAGGAAAATGAAATTCTCCTGTGGAAATACAGCAGAACGCCACCGACTTAAGTCCGCTCTTCTCAGCCAGTTTCATACAATTAAGATAGCAGGATCTAAGTTCCTCCTCCTGTCTTTTTGTCACCTTGAATCCCACAATCGGTCCGACCGTGTGAAGCACATATTTCGCCGGAAGATTATATCCCTTCGTAATCTTCGCTTTCCCGGCAGGTTCTTCATGTCCTTGCTCCTCCATGATCTGCGCGCACTCATTGCGAAGCTGGATTCCTGCCGCCGAATGAATCGCATTGTCGATACAACCGTGACAAGGCACAAAGCAGCCGAGAAGCTGGCTGTTGGCAGCATTGACGATCGCATCTGCCGACAATCTGGTGATGTCACCCTGCCATAGAGAGATCTTCCCTGGATTCTTGATTCCGGCGCAAGGATACATATCTTCAATAACCGGTATCTCCTCCACGCTTACGATTCCCTTCTCTTCCTTCTCATTTGACAACAGTTCATCCTGCATCTTGATAAAGTCATCCGATGCTGCTCCCGGCCACCGTACATTCATAAGGCTTCTTAAGAGCCGGCGTTTTCCTTCATAGTCCACAGGCTCACGGACACTCTCATACCCTTCTTTCTCATTTTTCAGATAATGGATCAGGCTTTCAACCCTGTCTTCCCGCGTCATATCGATGCCTCCTGTCCTTTCTTGGTAGTGTCAAATTACTACCTTGTTTTATTGTTCTAAACCTTGATTTTATG
>CANSLW010000222.1 GCA_947647815.1 uncultured Dorea sp.
AGATCCATCCCCAATTCTTCCCACATCTTGCGATAATCAGCCATAATTATATCCTCCTTATATCTTTTGTTATCGCTGGGAAACCATATGCTTCCCATATTTTATGTAGAATAACCGTAACACTTTTCGTCACTGCGGGCAATGGATTCATGCTGAAATGCTCATTGTTTTTTATAATAACCATATGTTATATATTTATTTTATCTATAACAAAGACAAAGCCCCCGCAGCAAGCAGTCACCTGGCTCCTTGCCCGCGGGAATAACTATACAGCATATCACTTTAGATTCCTCTGAAAAACTCAACGTTTCCCTGTAATCTCCCGGATTCCCCTGATACACAGGTCAATCTCTTCTTTCGTATTGTTCATACCGAATGCAAAACGTACCGTTCCCTGGGGAAATGTACCCATTGTCTGATGTGCCATTGGCGCGCAGTGAAGCCCTACTCTTGTCATAATCCCATACTGCTGTTCCAGTTCAAATGCCGCCATCGCATTATCCATATTCTCAAAATCCAGCGAAACTACCGCCACCCTGCCTTCCGTTCCCTTCTTTCCTGCAATCCGAATATCTGGAAATTCCTCTATCTGTTCCAGAAAATAATGAGTCAGTTCCATTTTGCGCTTGTGAATCTGCTCAATTCCTGTCTCCTCTATATAAGAAACAGCAGCATGAAGGCCGATGATTCCCGGAAGATTCATGGTCCCGCTCTCGTACTTATCCGGAAGCGTCTCCGGCATCTTAAGAGAATCCGACTGGCTTCCTGTCCCTCCTGCTATATAAGGTTCCATACACTCATCCAGTTCCTCCGAAATCAGAAAACCGCCAATCCCTTGAGGTCCAAGAAGTCCTTTGTGCCCGGTAAATGCAAGGAAATCGATTCCGCATTCTTCCATATCAACCGGGATTGTCCCTGCGCTCTGAGCCGTATCCACAGCAAAAAACAGATGACGCCTCCTGCAGATCTCCCCAATCTCCCGAACCGGAAGAATCGTTCCGCAGACGTTGGATGCATGAAGCATGATTACCGCTCTGGTATTGCTCCTAACGGCAGCTTCCACTGATTCTGGATATAATGTTCCGTCTGCTTCTGTCTTCACTGTCTCCCATACAACTCCCAGCGCTTCCATCTGTTTTAACGGGCGCATGACCGCATTATGTTCCATTCCGGATACTAGAACATGGTCTCCTGGTTTTAAAAAGCCCTTAATAAAATAATTCAGCGAATACGTGATTCCCGGCGTGAATATCACATGTCTTGAATCTCTGGCATGAAATAAACGCGCCATCTGATCCCTTGTCTCTAACACCTCGCTTTCCACCTCGTAAGCGCCCTCGTAATTCCCCCTGTTAATATTAAAAGCACCTTCTGTCAGAAGCCTGGCAACTGCCGCTGCGACATTCGGTGCTTTGGGCCAGGATGTACTCCCATTATCAAAATAAATCTTATCTCTTTCCTCCATAATATTAATCCATCCTTATGATATGTCTAATATATTCCTACATTAAAATAAATCTTAATGATATTCTATCTTCATCAGTACCAGTCCTTCCGGCGGCGCCGTCACTCCTGCTTCTGTCCGTTCCTTTGCCTCTAATATCTCCTTTACCTTCTCCGGCGCATAAAACCCCCGCCCGACGCGGATCAACGTACCCGCAATGATCCGTACCATATTATATAAGAACCCGCCTCCGGCAACACGTATCGTAATGTCCTGCCCTTCCTTCGTAATCGTTATCTCCTCAACGGTCCTCACCGTGTCCTCAACATTCGTGCGGACATTGCAGAAACTGGCGAAGTCATGCTCTCCGATCAGATATGACGCCCCCCGCCTCATCTCCTCCACATCCAACGGAAAGGATACGAAAGTACTGTATCTGCGTTTCAAAGGATTCGGAACCGCCGCATTATAGATGTGGTATTCATAAATCTTCCTTACCTGATCCTGATAGCGGGGATGCCAGTCCTGCGGCACTTCATCTGACTTGACGATTACAATATCCGCAGGCAGCTTCTGGTTCAATGCATACGCCATCCGATCCGGCGGAATCGGAGAATCTGTGTCAAAGACGGCAACATTTCCCAGTGCATGCACCCCGGAATCCGTACGGCTTGCCCCGATAACGCGGATCTCTTCTTTGGTCAGCTTTTGAAGTTTTGTGTTCAGGACTTCCTCAATAGTGATACCATTTGGCTGAATCTGCCAGCCGCAGTAGTCCGTGCCGTCATAAGCAACAAACAGACGAATCCGCCTCATAAGTAGCCGCCTCCTTTTATTTATACTTGTACAGTTTACAATCCATTGCAAAAACTCCGTCCAGTGGAATATGAGCATCAAAATATCCACACATGTAACGGTACATATCTTCCAATCACTACTACTGCCGCAACATATACAATTACAATCACATACGCCGTATAATCCCCATGCTTATAGTGCAGCGGTTTCATCTTCGTCCTTCCTTCTCCGCCCCGGTAGCATCTGGCTTCCATCGCCATCGCCAGGTCGTTGGCGCGCCGGAATGCGGACACGAATAAGGGGACAAGAATCGGAATCATACTCTTCGCCCTCTGAATCATATTGCCGCTCTCAAGGTCTGCTCCCCGGGCAATCTGGGCTTTCATGATCTTGTCTGTCTCTTCTAACAGAATCGGAATGAACCGAAGGGCTATCGACATCATCATCGCCACCTCATGAACCGGTACACGAATCTTATTCAGCGGATGAAGAAGCGCCTCTATCCCATCGGTCAATTCATTCGGCGTCGTTGTAAATGTCATCAGTGACGAGCCGATAATCAGGTAGATCAGCCGGATTGCCATATACACCGCCGTCACAAGTCCGCCTTCTGTGATGGTAAATATCCATGCATGGAACAAAACCTCTCCGCTTCTTGTCAGAAACAAGTTGAACAAAACCGTAATCATCAACAGCATAATCACCGGTTTTAAACCTCTCACAATAAAAGAAAACGGCACTCTCGATATCCGTATCACCGTTACAAGAAATAGCGTTGCAACGAGATATCCTGAGATGCTCCGGAATAAAAATAACGAAATCAGGTATAAAAGCGTAGACACAAGCTTCACCCGCGGATCAAGCCTGTGTACGGCGCTTTTTGCCGGATAATATTGTCCTATTGTTATATCTCGTATCATGTCTCTTCTCCATGTTCGTGACTTATTTTCCCAGACTCAGCAGAAAAATGCCTCCGGGGAATTCATTTTCATCTATGCAAGCGCCCTTATGATCTCGTCCGCTGCCTCTGACACTGTCGTAACATCTGTTCTGACCGGCAATCCTTTCCCCGCCAGATCATGCATAATATACGTAACCTGCGGCGCGGCAAGTCCTACCTGTTCCAGTTCCTGATAATGCTCGAACACTTTCTTCGGTTCATCGTTATACATGACCGTTCCTTTGTTCATTACGATCAGACGGTCTGCATATCTGGCAATATCTTCCATACTATGTGACACCAGGATAACCGTCAGATCACTCTCCTTATGAAGATAGGCAATCTGATCCAGGATATCATCCCGCCCCTTCGGATCCAGTCCCGCCGTAGGCTCATCCAGTACCAGAACCTTCGGACGCATCGCCAGAACACCGGCAATCGCGACTCTTCTCTTCTGTCCTCCGGAGAGTTCAAAAGGAGAAACTTTATAATATTTCTCTTTCAGTCCTACAAGATGCAAGGCTTCTAATGCACGTTCTTCGCATTCTTTGGCAGAAAGTCCTTGGTTCTTTGGACCGAAACACACATCTGTCATGACGTCAATCTCGAAAAGCTGGTGTTCCGGATACTGGAATACCAGTCCCACCTCATTTCTTAATCCACGCATATTATAACCGTCCTGGTAAATATTCTCCCCATTGTAAAACAATTCTCCACTTGTCGCACGAATCAAACCGTTCAGATGCTGGATCAGCGTGGACTTCCCGGATCCCGTATGTCCGATGATCCCTACGAATTCTCCGTGGGGAATCTCAAGACAGATATCCTTCAATGCCTTCTTCTCATATGCGGTTCCCTGGCTGTATACATAATTCAAGTGTTCTAATTTAATTGACATAGTATCTCCACCAACTCTTCTTTTCTTAATATGCCATCCGGGATCTCAAGTCCTCGTTTCTTAAGTTCGTCCGCCAGAAGCGTTACCTGTGGAACATCCAGGCGGTATGATTTCAGTTCATCTACTCTTGAGAATATCTCCTTCGGCGTACCTTCCATCACCACACGTCCATGATCCATCACATAGATCTTATCTGCATCCACAACTTCCTCCATATAGTGAGTGATCAGAATCACCGTGACCTTTTTCTGCTCTCTTAACTTCTGCACGGTCTTTAAGACTTCTTTGCGTCCTACCGGATCCAGCATCGCCGTAGGCTCATCCAATACGATACACTTCGGCTCCATCGCCACCACGCCTGCAATAGCTACGCGCTGCTTCTGTCCGCCGGATAATTTATTAGGCGAATGATGCCGGTATTCGATCATTCCGACTGCTTTTAAGCTGTCCTCTACCCGCTGCCAGATCTCGTCTGTGGGAACACCCAGATTCTCCGGTCCGAATCCCACATCCTCTTCCACAACCGTTCCAATAATCTGGTTGTCCGGATTCTGAAATACCATTCCCGCAGACTGACGCACATTCCACAGTTC
>CANSLW010000223.1 GCA_947647815.1 uncultured Dorea sp.
CATTCTCCACTAACATCTTATGGTTCTCAACCAGATCCAGAAAAGCGCCTCTCAATTCATCATCCTCCACCGTCAGCATACGGTCAATATTCTCCTGTGCATAAGGAAATATCGTCTCACCGACTCTCTTTACCGCAGTACCGTCGGCAATCGTATTGGCGCTGTCTAAAGAAACAGGCTCGCCTGACGCAAGGGCCGCCGTCATGCTTGCCGCCTGTGAAGGCTCTACTCCGATAACCTGTATCTTCGGATTCAGCATCTTGGCAAGAGCAGCAACACCGGTAATCAATCCGCCGCCACCAACCGGAACCAGGATATAATCTACCGTCGGCAGTTCCTGAACAATCTCCATAGCGATTGAGCCCTGTCCCGTTGCAATATCTTCGTCATCAAATGGATGGACGAATGTGTATCCCTTCTCTTCCGCCAGTTTCATCGCATATTCGCAGGCATCGTCATAGACGTCCCCATACAGAATGACCTCAGCGCCATAATTCTTCGTACGGTTTACCTTAATCAAAGGGGTGATATTCGGCATTACAATCACTACTTTACAACCGAACTTCTGCGCTGCATAAGCAACACCCTGTGCATGATTTCCGGCAGAAGCTGTAATCAATCCCTTTTCGCGCGCCTCCTCGCTCATCTTACTGATCTTATAGTAAGCGCCTCTTACCTTATAAGCGCCCGTATACTGCATATTCTCCGGCTTAAGATAGATCTTGCCTCCCGTCTCCTGGCTAAGATACTCACTGTATACCAGCTTCGTCGGATTCGTGATGTTCTTCACAAGCTCGCTTGCTTCTTCAAATTTTTCAAGTGTCAGCATAATATGATTCCTCCTAGTTTTTTCTGTCTTCTTTCATTTTGTGTACTGGCCAGTTATCAATCATACACTAATACATCATATTTTATATGACATATTACTCGGTCTCCTCACTTCCTGTCGTGAACAGCGCACGTACGAAAGTATCTGCGTCAAATTTCTGAAGATCGTCTATCGATTCCCCAACGCCGATATATTTTACCGGAATACCAAGTTCTGCGTGTATCGCCACAGCAATTCCGCCTTTTGCAGTTCCGTCCATCTTCGTCAGGACAATTCCTGTAATATCCGCCACTTCGTTGAATTCCTTCGCCTGCTGAAGTGCGTTCTGTCCCGTAGTTGCATCCAGTACCACCAACGTCTCCCGATATGCTTCAGGAAATTCCCGGTCAATAATCCGATTCATCTTCTTTAATTCTTCCATCAGATTTTTCTTATTATGAAGTCTGCCGGCTGTATCACACAACAATACATCTGCATGTCTTGCCTTGGCAGATGCTACCGCATCATAGACTACTGATGCCGGGTCTGAGCCTTCCTGCCCGCCGATCAAGTCTGCCTGTGCCCGATTTGCCCATTCTTTCAGCTGCTCTCCTGCCGCCGCGCGGAAAGTATCCGCGGCCGCAAGTACTACCTTCTTATTCTGTGCCCGTAGTTTTCCCGCAAGTTTTCCGATCGTAGTCGTCTTTCCGACACCATTTACTCCAATCATCATAACGACTGACGTCTTCTCCTCGAATTCATAAGCTGTCTCGCCTACATCCATCTGCTCCTTGATGCTTTCAATCAAAAGTTCCCTGCACTGCACCGGTTCCTTTATATGCCGCTCCTTCACTTTCGTCTTCAGATCATCCAGAATATCATAAGTCGCCTGCACCCCCAGGTCCCCCATGATTAAAACTTCCTCCAATTCCTCATAAAAATCATCGTCTATATGTGAAAAGCCGTTAAAAATACTGTCCATTCCAGACACAATATTATCTCTCGTCTTTCCAAGTCCCTGAACAAGTCTCTTGAAAAAACCAACCTTCTCCTTCTGCTCCTCAGCCATTCTTACCTCCTGCTCTTCTCTCTTATTTTTCTCTTATCTTATCTTTACTTCCTTTTACAATGAAAGACTATTATGCATCCAGCTCTTCCTCCAGCAGACTTACAGACACCAGCGTCGACACTCCCTTCTCCTGCATCGTGATTCCATACAGCCTGTCCGCCGCCGTCATCGTTCCTCTTCTGTGCGTTATTACAATAAACTGAGTATTTTCCGTCAATTTATGCAGATACTGAGCAAATCTGACCACATTATTATCATCAAGCGCAGCTTCTATCTCATCTAAAAGACAGAAAGGCGAAGGTTTCAGATTCTGAATCGCAAATAGTAAAGAAATCGCCGTCAGTGCCTTCTCGCCGCCAGACAGCTGCATCATATTCTGAAGCTTCTTCCCTGGCGGCTGGGCAATAATCCTTACGCCTGCTTCTAGAATATCCTCGTCCTCCATCAATTCTAACGTGCCTTTACCCCCGCCGAACAATTCTTTGAATACTTCATCAAACTCTTTTGCAATCCGCGCAAACTGTTCCTGGAACTGTTTCCGCATCGCCGCATCCAGCTCCTCAATAATCTGCTCCAGAGTTGCTTCCGCCTCCACAAGATCGTCATGCTGATCTTTTAAGAATTCATATCTCTCTGATACACTCTTGTACTCTTCAATCGCATTGACATTGACATTACCCAGTCCGCGGATCTCACTTTTTAATTCCTGAATCCGTTTCTTCATCTTCGCCAGATCGGTGAGATTCACATCCCTTAATTCTTTCGCACGGATATATGTAATCTCATACTCTTCCCACATATAGCTGATTTGTTTCTCAGAAGATGCTTCATAGTTCTCTTTCTGGCTTTCCAGACGAAAGATTTCCTTGTCAAGGTCTGACATATGCTTTGACAGATCCTCCCGCTTCTGGAGAAACACCTTATGTTTCTGGTTCAGATCCTCCCGTTCTTTCTTGAAACGTTCTATCTCAACCTGAATCTCTTCAAACAGTTCTTTAGAATTCTCAATGGTATCTCTAAGCTCTGCAATCTGGTTTTCTTTCTCCTCAATCTCTCTTGAAGTACCGCCTTTGCTTTCTTCCAGCCCTTTCATTTCCTCCTGGAACTTTTCAATCTCGTCCCTGATACGGTTTACATTCTCCATTACAAATGTAAACTTCTGCTCCAGACTGGCAAACTCCAGATGAATCTCTTCAGTCCTTTTGACCTTTCCTGCTTCTTCCTCATGTTCCGCATCCAGAATCTTCTGTTCTTCTTCAATCTGACGTGTCAATTCTTGTTCCAGTTTCTCAGAAGTATCCAATTCGACATTGATAGATTCCTGATTATCAATAATATCCGTAATCTGAGCATCCAGTTTCTCTTCTTCTTCCTTTGTCGTTCTCACAAGTTCTTCCGCATTGCGAATCTTCGCAATTGCCTGGTCTGCATTCATCTTCGCCGTATTCTGAATAACATATGCCTTCTGAAGCTTCATGCTGATTTCATCTATCTTCTCATAATAACCGGCGCGTTCCTTCCTCAGAAGCTCCGAAGATGCCTCCATCTCATCCATCTCACGCTTTAACTGCTTCACCGTCTTCTCGAATTCCTCGATCTCACGCCGCCGGCTTAAAAGATTACTGGAATTCTTAAATGCACCGCCAGTCAGGGAGCCGCCCGGATTAATCAGCTCTCCTTCTAACGTAACAATTCGTATGGATTGTTTATATTTTCTGGCAATGGCTAGTCCATGGTCAATATGATCCACCACAAGCGTCCTTCCAAGAAGGTTGTCCGCAAGCGTCTGATATTTTCCTTCCACCTGCGCCAATGTATTCGCCGTTCCGATTGCTCCCGGCTCTCTTAGCGCTTCCGGCTTACCAATCCCCGAATATGCCCGGATACTGGTAAGCGGAAGGAATGTAGCCCGACCGAAACGGTTCTTTTTCAGAAACTGGATCATCCTCTTAGCCGTCTCTTCATCCGCAGTCACAATATTCTGAATATTACCGCCAAGCGCCGTCTCTATGGCAATCTCATAATCCTTTGGCACTTTGATAATATCTGCTACAACTCCTAAGATTCCCTTCTCCTGGTCTCTATGATCCATGACCTTTCGAATACTGTTTCCATACCCGTCATATCGTTCGGTAATATTCTTCAGAGATTCAAGCCTTGACTCTTCTCTGTGATATGCTGTCTGCCCAATCCTAAACTGCTCTGTCTGCTTAGTCAGACGCTCCTGAAGTACTGATATCTTCTCTTCATATCCTTTATTTTCCTCAGACAGCTTTATAATCTGTCCGGACACCTCTTTTAATTCCGCCTGGTAACCTTCGTACTTCTCATTCTGTTCACGGATCTCTTCTATTGATTCAAGAATCTGACGGCTCATCCCCGCCTTTCTTACCTGAATCTGTTCCAGCATGGTATCATATTTCTGAATCTTCGCTTTGGTCGACGCCCTGTTATTCAACAACTCCATGATTTCGCCATTGCTCTTGTCTACCGATGCAGTAATCGCGGCAATCCGTGACTGTACCTGAATCAACTCTTCTCTTGCCTGATTCTCAAGTTTCGTCTGTTCATCAATCTGCTTCTGAATCGTATCTTCTTCCTGCTTAAGCTCACGGAGCTGGTCTTTGCGTACTCCAATCTCTGAAGTAATCGTTCTGGCGCGCTGGTCATAATGAGCATCATTCATGCGCATACTGTTGATCTGTTCTTTCAACAGTTCAATCTGGTTCTCTAACTGCTGTTTTAACAGATTCGTC
>CANSLW010000224.1 GCA_947647815.1 uncultured Dorea sp.
CTTTCTTATAATTCAAAGAATTTCCATGCATGAAATAAAGCAAAATCACCTTAGGGAGTGGTCCTTTGACAGTCTCTTCGTCTACTGTCATCATATAATATTCATATAACTGTGCAATCTTCAATTCCGCTTCCACTGCACGCTGATACCACACAAAGTACCTCTTCTGCGATTTATTTCCCCTAATCAACAGAGTACATATAGTATTCAGTATCATCGTCTCATCATATATCTTATAGATGCGTTCCAGGATTCGGAACATGGAGTCGCTATACTGCTTCTGCTGGCTGGCAAAATTTGCCACGTACAAGGCCAGTTCCTTTGTCATCAGCCGGTATTTTGAAGCAAAATTAAGCACCTGTATCTCAAAACGCCCTAACTTCTTTAAAAGCGTCGGTCTTTCTTTATAACACAGATACGCCTCCAGATAGAACAGCACACCATGCATCTCATACTGATACTGTTGTTCCAGCAATTCAATCCTCTTATAAGGCGTCTTGTACCTCGTATCCAGATCAAGCAGCATGGACAGCAGAAGCCATGAATCCTGATGTCTCATATAAGTCTTTCCAACTTCATCAAGCACTCTCTCCGCATGATTTCTCTTCCCTCTTACCAACGCCGTCAAATACAGGTAATAGCAATTCGTCAGAGGGTCTTTTCCAATGGCGAACCTGTTATAATTATAATTCTCAAGAATCCATTTCGCCTCTTCCGTTCTGCTTCCCACCAGATAAACATGTGCCTGCATCAACTGATACATCTCGCTTTGCGGGTCCAGCTTCCGAAGCGACATCATCTTCTCAACCGCACTTTCCATCCAGTTATCCAGTTCAATTCTTCCTGCAACATATCCGATATATTCTTTCAGGATCTGCGCGATAAGCAGATCCGGCATTCTATGATTCTCACGGTTCTCGCTGTGTTCCTGATTCTGCAGTACTTCTATCTCATATGTCAATGACTCATAAGGCGTAATAAACCGAAGCGCTCCAAAATTACGCCCGCCATGAAGGAATTCCGGTCTTACCACATATTCAATCTCATATGCATTTCCAATGAAATCTTCCGTACTGATCTCAGAGCGCTGTACCCGCAGAAATTTACCTTCTGTTTCTATGTGAATCGGCATAAATCCCCATGTATTCTTCACGATAGTAAGGGTTCCTTTTGACGTCTCCGCCACATCTTCAAAAAGCATGCCTTCCCCGGGGAGCGTCAGAAATATACATTCCTTCTGCTTAATTCCAACTAAAAATTCTTCTAATGCCCGGTCCCCTAAAGACCATTTCCTCATATTATCATACAGATAAAAAATACGTTCGTTCTCATACTTCAATATCTCATAGAATTCTCTGGAACGAAATAACCGTCCAGCTTCTGAAAAATCTTTGATTGCAAGTTTGCGGAAATCATCTGTACTCTGAACCTTGCCGTAAGAAGTCATCACATAAGGCTTCTCGATGATTGCCGTAACAGCAAGTTCATATTCTCCACCATTACATACAACTGTAAACACACCATCCTCGACATGTCCCGGCCTAAGTCCCTTTCCATCATATGTAAATTCGACTTTTGCCGGATTCCCGTCAAATCCAGTATTTTTAAAATGAACACGAAAAGAAGACGAGTAGACCAGCCCTCGTATCCTTCTTCCGCCTTCTGCCTTTATTGTAAAATGCCCCCGATATACTTCCCCTTCTCCGATAATGAGAACCAGATTAGTCTCATCAAATATGACATCAGGTTGTGATAACTGAAAATCTCCTTTGGAAAATTTCTGGATTTTATTTTTCAAGTCTGACACCTGCTTCTTTCGTTACTTTTCGTAAAACATACTATGAAGATTATAGCATTATTTGATTATGAAAGGCAATGCCAGAAACAGAAAATCTGAAAATATATTGAATTCCTGCTTTTTTTAATTATTTTTTAAGAATCAATGCCACAAAGGTGAGATCTTCTGTTCCTGTGTTCTTGATGCCGTGTCCGTCGCCGTCTTTACAGAAGAAAACGTCTCCTGCCTCTGCCGGAAGCGCCTTCCCATTATCATCGTACATCCCTGATCCGCTTAAGATATAATAAGTCTCTGTCTCGCCGTGGTGCTCGTGATGGCCAAGCTCGCAGTTGGGCGGCAGGGTTACTTTGCCGAACAATCCGCAGTGTTCTCCTAATTCCTCCTGGCTAAGCAATGGCTCTTTCATGATGAATCCTGCGCCCCCGTTGACATGTTCTAATTTTAAAACTTCTCTTTCTCCAGCTTTTGTCATGTTGATTTCCTCCAATTATCTTTGATTTTTCTCAATTTTATCATATTGTGAATGAACGGTACAGGGAATTTCACGATTTCGTATAACATTTCTGCTTGAAGGTCTGAAATATTAAGCCATTCCAGGCACAGCAAATTCGGGTTTGTTCCTCTCTTCGCAGACCTGGCAAAGCTCCACTGAACTAAAAGTGCCCTTAATTATCTGCTTAAGCAAAGTACAAACCCGAATTGCCTGTGTTCTGTAAATGAACACTTTAATTAACAATTTTATAATATTCCCGTGCTGTCAGCGAGAATACAATTGCATAGAATACGGCGAATACTGCCACAGTTACGATTGTGCAGCCCAGGAATAACGGTACATTTTCCAGGTTCAGAACTGCCAAAAGCTTCGTGATTACGCCGAATGCCACCACGATATGGAGGATTGCCATCAGAAGGGGAAGGAAGAATACCATCAATACCTGGCTCCTGATAGACCGTCTGACTTCCCGCTTGCTCATTCCCACCTTCTGCATAATCTGATAACGTTCCCTGTCGTCATAGCCTTCGGAGATCTGCTTATAATACATAATCAGCACCGTTGCCATCAAAAACAGCACGCCCAGGTAGATGCCGATGAATAACAGGCCTCCGTACAAAGTATAAAATCCTTCTCTTTCAAGTTCCCTGCTTTCACAGAATCCTGCTTCCACTTCATTCTCTACCCTTGCCTCCATATTCCGCATAGCGTCTAAACAGGCTTCCTTCTCGCCTTCCAGGTCGAATCTCAACCTGTAGTTCAGGTTCGACATCTGTGCAACCCAGTCCTCCTGCATGCCGCTCCCGGCATAGACCGCAGTTAAAAGTTCCTGAACCTGTTCTGCTTTAGAAACAATGAAGACATATTCGTTAACCATTGCATGTTCGTTCTTAGGCGAATACTTCATATTATCAAGCTCTCTCACTACACGATATGTCTGATCTCCGATCACAACCGAATCCCGCCCCCAGCCTTCTACTGTTCCGTATGCATATACCTCATCCTGCGCAAGCGTGCCGTTTTCACCTTCCATCTGATTATAATCTTCAAGCGGAATCACACTTAGCTCTACGACATCCGACGCTGCGTAATCTACAGACTCCTGTAATGAAAAGCCGTCTTCTCTTTTCAATGCCACAATGCTTCCATCATGATATTTCAGCATATCCTTAGGTTTTACACCTGCTTTTTCCAATTCCTCCTCTACGATCTGCTCCACTGCCTGGTCCGACTGCGGCGTAGAGATATTCGTCTTTGCCACGAATTCCTGCGGGAATCTTGTTTTCAGTATATCCTCCATTCCCGCATAGAGCGATATCGTCGTAGAGATCATAACCAGTACCATCGTACTTAAGATACAGATATTGGAAAGTCCTACCGCATTCTGCTTCATACGGTAGATCATGCCCGACACCGCGCTGAAATGCTTCGTCTGATAATAGAACTTCTTATTCCCTCGAAGTGCCTTAAGTATCGCAATACTTCCCGCTGTAAAGAGTGCATAAGTACCGAGAATGACACAGACTACAGCCACAAAGAAACTCTGGATTGCCTGCAGCGGAGCCTCTGTAGTAATCGCAATATAATATCCCGTTCCAAGGAATACCAGCCCGAATATGGTCATAAGCCACTTGGTCTTAGGCTCTTTCTCCCCCTGATTTCCGCCGTGGAGCAGCTCTACAGGGTTCGACAGCCGAATCTGAACCAGATTATACACCAGTGTCATGGCAAAAATTCCCAGGAAAAAGAACAGCGTATAAGTTAATGTAACCGCCGGAATCTCAAATTCCATTCCGATTACATAGTTCATTATCTTCAGCAGCACCAGATACATCAGTTTACTGAATATAATTCCAAATATCAGCCCTGCGCCGATACTGACTGCTGCCATAATCACTGTCTCGACGATAAGCATTCTGGCGATGTGCCGTTTGCCCATGCCAAGGATATTATAGACGCCGATCTCTTTCTTCCTGCGCTTGATCAGGAAACTGTTCGTATAGAATAGAAAGATAATTGCAAATATCACGATGACTGCCCTCGCATAGACCAGTATCAAATGCAGGCTTTGGTCGCCGATACCCTGGCTTCTTGACAGGGCGTCCATAATATAGTACATCATGACTGTCAGAATCGCCGTGAATATATAAGGAATATAAGTCTTCCGGTTATTCTTAAGATTCGTCAGCGCAAGCTTTCCATAGATAGAACTACTCACTCCCGTTCACCTCCCGTAGTCAGCACCGTCAGCGTATCAGATATCTTCTGATAC
>CANSLW010000225.1 GCA_947647815.1 uncultured Dorea sp.
AGGCTGTCAAAAGACAGCCTTTTTGTATAATAAGGAAGGGAGATTGTATGGACAGGCAGGTTGAGATATTGGCGCCGGCAGGCTCTTATGAAAGTCTGAAAGCGGCAGTATGTGCGGGAGCGGATGCAGTCTATATCGGAGGAACCTTGTTTGGGGCAAGGGCGTATGCGAAGAATCTTACAGAAGAAGAGCTGCTTGAAGCGATTGACTATGTACATATACACGGGAGAAAGATATATCTGACGGTGAATACGTTACTGAAAGACAGGGAGATTGATCAGTTATATAATTATCTTAAGCCTTATTATCGGCGTGGATTAGACGGGGTAATCGTGCAGGATGTCGGAGTTATTGAGTATTTGAAGGAGTATTTTCCTAAATTGGCTATTCATGCAAGTACCCAGATGACGATAACAGGATCTAAAGGGGCAGAATTACTAAAAGCCCAGGGTATCACAAGGGTAGTTCCTGCAAGAGAGCTCTCCTTATCGGAGATTAGGCAGATGAAGGAAGAGACGGGGCTTGAGATAGAATGTTTTGTACACGGCGCGTTATGTTATTGTTATTCCGGGCAGTGTCTTTTGAGCAGCATGATTGGAGGAAGAAGCGGAAACCGTGGTCAGTGTGCGCAGCCATGCCGGTTGCCGTATAGTGTTCACGGCAAAGATCCGGAAGATATGATGAGCCTAAAAGATCTTTGTACAATTGATTTGCTGCCGGAGCTAATCGAAGCAGGCATTGATTCCTTTAAGATAGAAGGGAGAATGAAGCAGCCAGACTATGTATATACGGTGGTCAGCATATATCGCAAGTATACAGACCTTTATCTCAAAAATGGTTCTGAGGGTTATCATGTGTCAAAGGAGGATAAAGAGAAACTTCTTAGAGCTTATCAGAGAAGAGGATATACTGATGGATATTATAAGAGGCGGAACGGAAGAGAAATGATATCTTTTCAGCGTCCGTCGGGGCTTGCGGAAACAGCAGAGAATCCGGAGTATAAAATGCAAGAAAAAATTAATGGTATTTTAATACTTTCTGCGGGAAAGCGTGCTAAACTGATATTGGAATATTCTGGATACCGGACAGAATATGAAGGTGAGATGGTACAACGGGCTGTGAGTCATCCTCTGGATGTGACGAGAATTGAGAAACAAATACGTAAGACAGGAAATATGGAATTTCAGTTTGAGAAATTGAGAGTAGAGACAGACGGAGATGTATTTCTTCCTATGCAGGCGTTGAATGAATTGCGGAGGGAAGGAATATGGCAGCTTACGGAATGTATATTAAACGAGTATCGGCGGAAGATAGAAAAACCAACGGATATGAAGAAAACAGAAATATCTGCAAAAGAGACAATGCCGGAAGACACTGATGTTCGTAGGAGAATACGGATCTCCTGTATGGTTCAGGCCAAGGAGCAGTTAGAGGCGGTACTTGACTGTGAATATGCAGATATCATATATGTGGATAGTCTGTTAGGGTTTAGAGAAGAGATAACCAGTATAATTAGGAACACAGAGAGTGCGTGCAGGTATTATCTTGCAATGCCATATATTTTCCGGGAGGCGGAGGCAGCCAGATTGGAAAAGTTTTATTCTGTGATAGAGCAGATCTATGACGGTGTGCTGATTCGGAACTGGGAAAGCTTATGGTGGCTTAGATGCCATGGATATGAAGGAGAGATTCGGTCCGATTCTAATCTGTATGTATTTAACAGATATGGCAAAACTTTTATAAAGAGACAGGGAATCCATCATTTTACAGCTCCGGCGGAATTGAACGCAAGAGAGCTTGGAGAATTAGATATACAGGATGAAATATTGAATGTCTACGGATATCAGCCGGTTATGATTACTGCCAACTGCATAAAGAAGACAAAGGAAAGATGTCACAAAAAGGAAGGGTGGCTTTCTATCCAGGACCGGTATCAAAAGACGTTTGCGGTACGAATGTGCTGCCCATACTGTTATAATATTATCTATAACAGTATGCCGCTTTTTCTCGCGGATAAAGCCGAGGAGGCTGCAAAGCTTAAGCCAGGGGAAGTAAGACTGGACTTTACGGTTGAATCAAGGGATGAAGCAAAGAGGATTACAGAATTATATATTGATGCTTTCATCCATCGGAAAGCGATAACCGCGGGAAAGATGGAATATACGAGAGGACATTTTAAGCGGGGAGTGAAGTAGGTGAGAATTTGGTAAATATTATTGTTGAATTGTCAAAATATCTGATGATTCTGCTGGTTACGATGTATACGTATCTGTGTTTCAGTATCTTTGGATATTACGATTCATATAAACAGAAAAGAATGCTTACAAGGCAGAATGCATTGATGTTCATGATACATATCATAGCTTTTATGGTTATGTATCTGGAGAAGCAGGATACAAAGATACTGGCTTTTTACGTGATTCAGGTGATTTTGTTTGCGGCAACGATTCTGATGTATAAGATGCTCTATCCACTGTCTTCCAGGCTGGTGATCAATAACATGTGTATGTTGTTGTGTATTGGTATGATTATTCTGACGAGACTGAATTATGATAAAGCGGTGAAGCAGTATATTATAGCAGCAGGCGGTATTGCCATAAGCCTTGCTGTCCCGGTGATTATCCGTAAGTTTAAGATGCTTTCGGAGTGGAGAAATCTGTATGCGATAGCAGGAATTGCGTCGTTGGCGATTGTTGTGGTGGTAGGACAGGTTTCTTATGGCGCAAAGCTGGGGTTTACAGTTGGGGGTATCAGTATACAGCCGTCTGAGCTGGTGAAAATTATCTTCGTATTCTTTGTGGCATCCAGCTTTAAGATATCTCTGGAATTTAAGAATATTGTGATTACGACAGCCCTTGCGGCATTTCATGTGCTGATTCTTGTAGTATCGAAGGATCTGGGCGCGGCATTGATTATATTTGTAGTATATCTGGCAATGCTTTATGTAGCGACCCATCAGTTCTTATATGTTGCGGCTGGAGTTGGTGCAGGAAGCGCCGCGTCGGTAGCGGCATATTACCTGTTCAATCATGTGAAGACCAGAGTTATAGTCTGGAAAGATCCTTTTGCCAATTATGATAATGGAGGTTATCAGGTGGCACAGTCGCTATTCGCTATAGGGACAGGCGGCTGGTTTGGAATGGGATTATTTCAGGGAATGCCGGAAAATATACCAGTTGCGGATGAGGATTTTATATTTTCGGCGATATCTGAGGAGCTGGGACTGATATTTGCTTTATGTATGATTCTGGTATGTGTCAGCTGTTATGTAATGTTTTTAAATATTGCCATGCAGCTTCATAATATGTTTTATAAGATGGTAGCATTGGGACTTGGAACCTGTTATATATTCCAGGCTTTTCTGAATATTGGAGGAGTAACGAAGTTTATTCCGTCTACGGGAGTGACATTGCCGCTGGTAAGCTATGGAGGCAGTTCGCTGCTCAGCACGTTAATTATGTTTGCGATTATTCAGGGATTATATATTGTAAGGGAAGACGAGGAAGAAGATATTGAGAGAAGGAAAAGGGAACGGCTACGAGCAAAGAGAAGCAGACCGGCGTTTGAGAAAGAAGCAAGAGAGACAAGATATGTCCCGGAAAGAACGCAAAGACGCCAAAAAAAGAGACAAGAAGCGGGCAAAGGCAAAGCGCGTAAGGAACAAAGAGTTCGCTAGAGTCACATATATCTTTGTAGCGCTATTCTTAGGGATGATGGGCTATATTACCCATTTTCAGGTGGTAAAGAGTGAGGAATTGATTAACAGCCCTTATAATGCAAGAAAAGATTCTTTCGCGGAGAGAGTTCTCAGGGGAGATATTCTAGACAGGAATGGAACAGTACTGGCGACAACTCAGGTGACAGCCGACGGGACAGAAGTCAGAGAATATCCATACGGCAATATGTTTGCTCATGTAATCGGATATAGTGAACATGGAAAAGCGGGACTTGAATCGGTGGCAAATTTCGAACTTCTTACTTCTAATGCATTTTTTCTGGAGAAGCTTAGAAATGAATTTCAAGACCAGAAGAATCATGGAGACAGTGTAGTGACAACGCTGGATGTGAATCTTCAGCAGGCAGCCTACGATGCACTGGGAAGTCTGAAAGGTGCGGTCGTTGTAATAGAGCCAAGTACAGGAAAGATACTGGCGATGGTATCAAAACCAGACTTTGATCCTAATATGGTCGCAGTCAACTGGGAGTCTCTGAATTCAGATGAGAACAGTGTGCTGCTAAACCGGGCAACCCAGGGACAGTATGCGCCGGGATCTACATTCAAGGTAGTAACAGCGCTGGAATATATGAGGGAGAATATAGATGAATATCAGGGATACAGTTATAACTGTGCAGGTGCGATCGAGCAGGATGAGACAATTACGAAATGGCAAAATGAAGGCAGAGTTGGAGGATATGAAGACGGTAC
>CANSLW010000226.1 GCA_947647815.1 uncultured Dorea sp.
AAATATACTGCTCCTCTGCGTTATAAACAAGCAGAGGAGCAGTATATTTACAAAATGTATGATGAACAGTACCAGCATATCTGTGATGATAAGTTTTAATTTGTGGGTTGGCGTAATGCTGCGTCTCGCGCCGAGAGCAGTCAGATTCGCCTGGCTGTCAAGACTTGCACGGACGCCTAAGAATGCGCCTGAGAGGCAGGCATAGGCAACCAGTGCGAAGAAATACTGTGTATTCGGATTCATGCTTTTGCCGCCCAGAGATACCTCGGTTGTCATCTGCCGGTAATCTTCCATGGCTGTAACTGCGTCAGGAAGTTCTTCGGGATGGGTCGTGGCAATCTCCTTAAACATAGAGGCATTCTGATTGTAGGTATCAAGAACAGACGTCAGGATACTTTCGCTGATGCCGTTTTTTCCCACGGTAAGGGAAGGTATATCCTGTACATAGAAGATGCCTAGAATCTCATCTTCTGTCAATGCTCTGATTGCCTGTGATTCTTTGGAAATGTTCTGGATATCCAGCATCTCGCCATCCATCTGTGACAGGAAGCGCTGGAAAGCTTTTGCGTTTTCGGTGGAGGTATCTTTTTCTATCACTGCAACTTTTACCGCATCCCATTGGGAATCCCCTGTGCTCTCAAGACCAAGATTACCGAAGGACAGATAGAAGAAGGTGCCAAGTATCATTGGAAAAGCAAGAGCCCAGAACATGATGGAGAATTCTCGTATAGTCTGCAGAAAACGATATTTGAATAGATGTAACATGTCTTTGCACCTCCCTAATCTCTTAATTCTTTGCCGGTGATCTCGAGGAATACGTCGTTGAGTGTAGGCAGTTCGGAGAATACTCTGCCGAATGTAATATCGTGTTCCTGAAGGAAATTCAGGATACGCACCAGATTGTGATTCGCTGTGCCGAGCCGGATCTTAAGTATCTGGTCTTCATAGGTGAGAGTGAAGACGTGGGGCAGTTCGCGGATTCCGGACAACAGGTTTTCGTTAAGCAGGATGGATTCGATGGTGATGGTCTCGCCGGTCTTGATCATCTGCTTTAGTTCCTCTGTAGTTCCGGTGGCAAGGACGCGTCCGTGGTCGATAATTGCAATCCGGGAGCAGATCTGTTCTACCTCTTCCATGTAGTGGGAAGTGTAGATGATGGTGGAACCCTGGCGGTTTAATTCCAGGATGCCCTCTAAGATCTTGTTGCGGCTCTGGGGATCGACGGCGACGGTGGGTTCGTCCATGATGATAAGTCTTGGCTTATGGACGATACCGCAGGCAATGTTAAGCCTTCGAAGGAGCCCGCCAGAGAGTTTCTTCGGACGTATCTTTCGAAAATCATGAAGTCCGGTAAATGCGATAGCTTCTTCTACAAGATCACGGCGCTTTGCCTTATCTCTCACGTACAGGCCGCAGAAATAATCGATATTTTCCCAGACGCTCATCTGTTCGAATACAGCGACATTCTGCATGACAACGCCGATATCTTTCTTGATATCGTAGCTGTCGGGATGCATCTGTTTCCCGAAGATGGTGATGCTGCCTTTATCGTATTTTAACAGTGCGAGCAGGCAGTTGATGGCGGTGGTCTTGCCAGAGCCGTTAGGGCCCAGAAGACCGAAGATCTCGCCTTCCTGTATGGATAGGTTTAAGTGGTCGAGCGCTATCAGATCCTGGTATCTTTTTACCAGGTTTTCAATCCGGATGAAGTCAGTTGTATTCATGGGGTGCCTCCTGTTCTTTTTGTCTATATGGCTGAATATTTTCTCTGATGTCTTGTAGTATAAGAGATTGGCGTATATAATGGTAGTGTCAGGTGTCAGAACCGGATGTGACAAATGTAATATTTTTAACCTGTACAGTTAAAACATTTAAAATCAGGAAAGGGAACGGGATGAAGAACATAGTTGATCAGGCGGTATTGTGGGGATATTGTTTTCTTGCGGTGTTCTTTGTGCCGGTTGATGTGACGTTTGTTGCGGTGGCGCTTCTGGCGGTGCTTAGCGCGTGCGCAAATTGTCTGGCACGTCCGGGATGGCAGAAGAAGGGACTGGTTATTGTTTTCCTTATCTTTTCTGTGGGATGTCCGAAGTTACTGCTTTTTATACCTCTTATGATATATGCGGTACTTTCGGAGCGCAATTATGTGCTGGCAGTATTTTGTGGGATTCGAATTTTGTGCTCTATGCATTATGATTCAATAAAGGCTGAGTTTATCTGTCTTGTGGGAATGGGAATTCTGCTGGCATGTGTTCTGGAATATCAGACCAGGCGGTATGCGGTGTTAGAAGAGAAGTACAGAAGAACTCGGGATGATAGTGCGGAGAGGAATTTGCTGCTGAAGGAGAAGAATCAGAGTATCCTTAAGAATCAGGATTATGAGATCTATACGGCAACATTGAAGGAGCGGAACCGGATTGCAAGAGAAATCCACGATAATGTAGGGCATATGTTGTCCAGATCGATTCTGATGGTGGGGGCGATGAAGGCTGTTCATGGAGAAGGAATGCTTGCGGAACCTATGGGGCAGCTGGAAGGAACGTTGAATGCAGCGATGACCAGTGTGAGGGAGAGTGTCCATGACCTTCATGATGAGTCGGTAAACTTACAAGAAGTGCTTAGGAAGCTGGTATCGGAATTTACCTTCTGCTCTGCTGAGCTTGAATACGATATGGGATATGATGTGCCAGGAGAGATTCGGTACAGTTTCATCGCAATTGTGAAAGAAGCGCTTCATAATGTGACAAGACATAGTAACGCAACACAGGTGAGAATCATTGTCAGAGAGCACCCGGGACTCTACCAGCTGATTGTGGAGGATAACGGATCAGTGGAAGCTGACAAGAAGGGATTGCAAAACCGTAGAATGCCGGGGGATGAAGGAACAGGAAGGATTAGTTCTTATGATATGTCAGGGAATGAAGATGTCAGAGGAATTGGCCTTCAGAATATGATGGATCGGATTGATACTTTTGGCGGGAATATGGAGGTTCAGAGGGAAAAGGGATGGAGAATCTACATTACCGTGCCAAAAAGGATGAAAAGGTAAAAGAGGAAGTTAGTTCTATGAAGATAGTAATTATAGATGACGATATGCTGGTAGTGGGTGCGCTTAAGACAATTCTGGAGACTGGGGAGGACGTTACCGTTGTTGGAACGGGAAAGGATGGAAAAGAGGCATTTCAGTTATATAAAGAATACATGCCGGACGTACTGTTGATGGATATCCGGATGCAGGAACTTAGCGGGCTTGAGGCGGCAAAGCAGATTCTTCAGGAATATCCAGAGGCAAGAATACTGCTTTTGACTACATTTGCGGATGATGAATATATAGTAAAAGCGCTAAAGTATGGAGTGAAGGGATATCTCCTGAAGCAGGATTATCAGAGCATCCTGCCGGCAATCCGTGCAGTGTGTACCGGACAGACAGTGTTTGGGACAGAGATTGTCTCTAAGATACCTCAGTTACTTCAGGAGAAAAAAACCTTTGACGGGGAAGCTTATGACATCAGCGAGAAAGAACATAGGGTTATAGCACTGGTGGCAGAAGGATATAGCAACAAGGAGATTGCGGAAAGATTATTTTTAAGTGAAGGAACTGTGAGGAATTATATCAGTAATATTCTGGATAAGATGGGGCTGCGGGACCGCACACAGCTTGCGGTGTATTATTTGAAGAAAGTGAGGTAAATGTATGATTGTATTAAGCAAAAAAGAGATTGAGGAACTGGTTGATTTGAACGAGATGATGGATCAGATTGAGGAGGCTTACCGGATCTTTGGGGCGGGGGAGTATTATATGCCGCCAAGACCGACTGTGGAACATGAGAATAAGACATTGATGTATATGCCATGCTATACGAAGGATATTATCGGGACAAAGATTCTGTCCATTTTCCCGGAAAATGCGTCCCTTGGCCTGCCGTCCATAGACGGGGTGGTTCTTCTGAATGACCAGACTACGGGAGCGCCGGCCGCATTGCTTGACGGGCAGGCGGTGACGGCTTACCGGACCGGAGCGGTAGGCGGAGTCGGTATCCGCCATCTGTCAAGGAAGGATTGTCATACGGTGGGAATTGTAGGAGCCGGCGTACAGGGATTCCATCTGGCGTTGTATGCCTGTGCAGCTAGAGATATCCATACGGTGTATGTCTACAATCACAGTAACAGGGACCTTACGGAATATCTGGGCAGATTGGAAAAAACTATTGATAACCCAGATATAAAAGTAGTACAATGTAAGACGGTGGAAGAACTGGTGAGTTTAAGTGAGATTATCTGTACGGCAACGCCTGCATCCGAGCCGGTATTGCCAGATGATAAGATGCTGCTTCGAGGCAAATGTATTATAGCCGTCGGCTCTTATACACC
>CANSLW010000227.1 GCA_947647815.1 uncultured Dorea sp.
GGTCCTTGAGGAGTATCTTCGTTATGATATTCCTCTTGGATACTTCCTGCTCATAATAACCGTTCTGCCCGTAACCGCAGCCATAACCGTCATTAGGCAGGAAGTATCCAAGAGGCATATCATAACGAAGATACTCCTCAAGGACCGCCCTTGCGGAATATTCGTAAGGGGTATCTACCGTCTCCGGGTAATTTTCGACGGCAACATGGGGTCTCTCTCCGTTCAGGGACTCGGCATGCAGGTTTTCCGTGAACCGGTAACCGGCAGCCATGCCGCTTTCATACCACGTCCTTCCTTCGCTGGTATGAGGCTTGCTGCCCTTCACCGTCCACGCCTTGCTGCCAGATTCTTCTGACCATGCGTCCCGGTTATAGCAGTTCAGATGCCCCTCATAGAAACCATACTCCGGAAGCAGCACCGGACTGCCAGTAACATGATAGTATCCCTGCAGAATCTCCTGCACGGTTTGACGCTTATCTTCCGCACCGGACAGGAAGTAATATGTGCTGAACTTATTTTCCTTATGTTCTGTGACTATAAGCTGCCTGTTTCTGTCTCCCGGATTATCTTCCTCCCCGGTATTCATCTTCTCCTGCTCCATTTCAGCGCCAAAGTTATAGCTTCCTTCGTTAAATGTGTTGCGCAGCGCTCCATATCCTGCAGTTGAAAGATAGAAAGGGTTAGGAGACGCCACGCCGCCGTCCATCCATCCGCTCTCGTTGACAATCTGGATTTTCTTTCCTGTATGCAGAAAACGTCCGTTCTGCATGCCTCCTCCGTAAAAATCCTCATCCTTCTGCCGGAACAACGTCTGCACCGTAGATTCCTCCTGAATTAAAAGAGCCTCTGCCTCCTCCAGCACAATTCGGTCTTTCAACCGTACCTGCATCTTCGCCGTCGCCTGATTGAAGATTACGGTTGTATCTTTGCAGCGGATGTAGATTCTGCCATCCTGTTTTTCAACCGCCGCCTCTGGTCTTGTATACGCGTCTGAATCGTCCGGACGCTGCTGAATCTTGGCGGCGTGTTTCTCATCCACAGGTTTCGCATAGACCGGAAATTCACCTGTAGGATCCACATCATAACGGAAAATTCTTTCTTCTAAAAAACATATCTTTCCCTTGATCCCGCCCGAAAAACTTAAACAGACGGTGTTCCCCTGAGACGGATCCTTTTCGGCTGATATTACGCCGCATAATCTAAGTTCATTTTCTTTCATTTTTTCCCCTTTCTTGACGTGATTTCTACGTCATCATGATAGATTTAGAAGTTTATACCAGGATTACGAGAACACAAAGTACAGAGTAATCCGTTGGTATCAGGGGCAAACTTCTATTTAGCCCCAACATCTTTATGATTCGATCGTCATAATTTTACGCAAAAATAGGGAGGGGCTTTCACCCCTCTCCGGAAAATCCCGGTAATCTGCTGATTCCGGTCTGTTTTTAACCCTTGATACCTGACTGTGCAACACCTTCAATAAACTGCTTCTGGAAGATGAAGAACAGTACAATCATCGGAATTACCGCTAACACGGCTCCTGCCATCTGAGCTGGATAATTTGTCGCATACTGGCCTTTCAAAAGCGATAACGCCGGAGCCAGTGTCATTTTAGCCGGATCTGAATTGACGATCAACGGCCACATGAAGTCGTTCCATGCGAACTTAGCCGTAAAGATAACCAACGCTACAATTCCCGGCTTCACAAGCGGCAGCATAATCTTTCCAAAAATCTGGAATCTATTACAGCCGTCTAGAAGAGCCGCCTCTTCAAGCTCTTTTGGCAGTGACATGAAGAACTGTCTCAACAAGAAAGTTCCAAATGCACTGAACAAGTTCGGCAGGAAGAGTCCTGGCAGTGTGTTGACCAGCCCAAGGTTCTGAATGATCAGGTACTGTGGAATCAAGAAAATTTGTCCCGGCACCATCAGGATGGATAATATAATCAGGAAGATTGCATTCTTAAACGGAAACTCAATTCTTGCAAATCCATAAGCCGCCATCGTACAAAATGCAACCTGTACAAGCACCGTTATAATAGTAACTATAATCGTATTAGTATAAATGGTTCCAAAAGGAAGTACATCCCACACATATTGATAGGATTCCAGATTCAATGCTTCCGGCAAAACAGAAGGAGGTATCTTCATGGATTCCGGCAATGTCTTAAATGATGTAAACACCATCCAAAGGAACGGGAATACTGTAATCGCAATGCCCGCTATTAATATAATATGTATCAGCAAACGCTTTCGTGACGCTGTCTTTGTCATAGTATTTCCTCCTTTCCCTTAGTCGTAGTTGACCCACTTCTTCTGTCCGATCATCTGGAATACCGTAATAATCATGATAATCACAAACATGAAGATGGAAATCGCTGCCGCATAACCCTT
Organism: uncultured Dorea sp.; assembly: GCA_947647815.1. Lineage (GTDB taxonomy): Bacteria > Bacillota > Clostridia > Lachnospirales > Lachnospiraceae > Sporofaciens. Next base: position 2,394 of record CANSLW010000227.1, read on the forward strand.
ATATCCATACATAAATGCATTCTGATAGAACAATACGTTCATCGTCTTAACATCATTAAATGCCGGATTCGTCGTAGGATCAATCATCATGTAGATACTGTCGAATACCTGGAACGCACCAATCAACCCTGTAATGATTACAAAGAAGATTGTCGGCGAAAGTAACGGCAATGTAATCTTGAAAAAAGAAGTTGCTGGTCCTGCCCCGTCAATCGCTGCGGCCTCGTAATATGTCTTTGATATCCCCTGCATACCTGCAAGAAGTATGATCATATTGTAACCAACACTTCCCCAGATGGCGACGATCATAACACAGGCCAGCGCCGTAGTCGGATTCGTCAGCCAGCTCTGTCCCTTTCCACCGAAGGCTTCTATCACCGCATTGAAGATTCCATATTCACTATGGAAGATCAGCTTCCATACCAAGGCTACCGCTACCGACATGGTTACGGATGGCAGAAAATAAATCGTACGATAAAAGGATGTTCCCTTAATTTTGGCATTCAGCAAGGCAGCAACCACCAATGACAGTCCCAGTCCAATTGGAACCGTGACCACTGCATAGATCAGTGTATTCCTCATAGCCACAAGCAAATCTGGCTCTTTGAATAACTGTTTGTAGTTAGCAAGCCCTACAAAGGTAGCCATGTTAAACTTATTTACATCATTAAAACTAAACCAGAAGTTCTGAATAAACGGATATACATAGAATATGATCAGTCCAATTGTTACTGGTGCAATAAAGATATACGCCGCAACCCAGTCCTTCTTTTCCCTTTTACTGGCTTTCCGTTTTACCGGTTTTGCCATTTTCTTTCCTTCACCCATATATCATCCCTACTTTGCTCTATTTTGCATTCATCTTGTCAAGGATTGCATCTGCCTCAGGCTTAATCTTCTTACATGCCTCTTCCAGTGTGATTTCACCCATCCATGCCTGCTCCAGATATGTCTTTTCAACCTGGGAAAGCTCAGATGTCACTTTACAGTGTGGCAGCAGCTCTGCATTCGCTACATTATCAAGGAATACCTGCAGGTTCAGATCCGGATGTGTTCCAACATAGATATCCTGACAGTCATTTCTTGCTGAGATAACAACTCCGGCCTCAGCCTGAATTGTCTGAGCTTCTTTACTTCCAAGCCATAATGCAAAATCAACAGCTTCTTCTGGATGCTCTGTAAATGCTGATACAGAGAAAGCAAGACCATTGATAATATCTGTGTTCTGTCCATTAAATGTAGGTCTTGAAACGATACCGAATTTACCCTCTAATGTCTTGTTATAAGAAGGAATCATATAGTTTCCAGAGAGATACATTGCTACCTGTCCGCCCTGGAACATGCTGTCTGGGTCTGTATTTGCCATCTGCTCAAGTGATGGTGACAGTCCGGCCTCAATAAAATCAAGCCATGGCTGGATTCCGCCGATAGTCTTTGGATCATCCCATCCTGTCTCAGTATTATCTTCGTTTAAGATATATCCGCCGTTCGCATAGATTGTAGCGTCATAAGTTGTCTGTCCTGAGTTACGGTTAACCGGACAAGCATAAACTCCTTCCGGAAGTCCTGCATCTCTGAGTTCTTCACATTTTGCCTGGAACTCTTCAAAAGTCATTCCGTCTGTTGGATATTCTACATGTGCGTTATCAAATATCTCTTTATTATAGAAAATAGCATTAGTATCAAAATCCTTCGGGATTCCGTATAACTTACCATCTACCGTATAACCATTTAACAATGGCGCCGGAAAATTCTCGCTTGCATTTAAATCAGATTCTTTCTCAGCATCTGTCAGATCCATCAAGATACCCGCATCTGCATATTCCTCTACATGGAGAACATTCATAGTAATAATATCAGCAGAAGAATTGCCCATAGCACT
>CANSLW010000228.1 GCA_947647815.1 uncultured Dorea sp.
AGCACTAAGCAGAACCTTCCGGGTGCCGTAAGGGTGCCTGGGCTGAGTTAACTGTCAAGGTAACGTCTGTGAATCCGTGTTCGAAGCGCAATGCACGAAAAAAGCAGAATAAAAGCAATGTCTATATCTCAGACATTGCTTTTTTTTGCTCTTTTTTAGCTTCTCTTAATTCTTTAAAAAACGATTTCATCATCTGGCTGCATTCTTCTTCCATAACCCCGGTTATCAATTCTGCCTGATGATTGAATTCCTCCATCTGAAGCAGATTCAATATGGAACCTGCACAGCCCGCTTTAGGATTCATACACCCTACAACAACCCTCGGTATTCTGGACTGCACGATTGCACCGGAACACATCTGGCATGGTTCTAAGGTAACATACATTGTACACCCTTCCAGACGCCAGTCGCCCATCTTCTTACTCGCTTTTCTGATTGCAAGAAGTTCCGCATGTGCCAGTGTATTCTTATCAATGGTTCTCCTGTTGTAGCCCCGTCCTATGATCTTATCTTCATACACAATCACACACCCAATCGGCACCTCTCCGATTGCATAGGCTTTCTTTGCCTGACGGATTGCTTCTTTCATATACTTCTTATCTCTTCTCTGTATATCTGCATTCTGCCCATCTGTATTCTGCATATTTGTCTCCCGCATATCATTCTCAAAGCAGTGTTTTCTCCCTCTACATCCTTAAAGGCCTCTTCACCGGCCTGCACCAGTATCCGAACTGTTCCTGCCTGCAGCCTTCCTCATCCGACAGATCCACCTCAAGCTCCTGAACCGGAATAAACTCCGTGAATCCAAACACGCTCGCCGCTTTTGATTCCTGCGGATGATAGATTCCCGGAACTCCCAGCATGAACCTTCCCCCGTCATCAATCAGGGTAAGATGGTGATAATTATAGTATCCGTGAAGCAGAAAACTATTATTCGCCCATTTCCATTCACAGCGGGGAAGCCTTGCAATATCGTTCCGCTGAATCTTCGTACACTGACAGATACTCTCTGATTGCTGCGCTTCATTCGCTGACTGTACATCTCCTGGCTGCGGCCCGTTTGTTTCCTGTCCTGTCGGGTTTACTGTTGGCGCATCCTCCTGCTGCCGCCTATGGTCTTCTGCACCCTTTGAGTCATCAACATCTGATGCCTCTTCTTCCGTGCTCTCGATATCTGTACTTTCTTCCTGCAATTCTGGCATAAATCCGGCATCTCTTTCTAAATTTCCGGTATCTGTGGCGTCTTCCTGTGGATTCTGCATAAGTCCAACATCTTCTTCACTTCTGTCATCAGCCGTCTCTCCTGCCTCATCTTGAATCCCCTGCATCTTTTGGGGCTCCTGCATATTCTGTGCCTCCTGCGACAAATCCAGTATACGCATATGCCCTACATCCACCGGTGAATCATTCCACACAGCGGCATACCTGTGCCCCAGTTCGCTCACCAGAATGATTCCGTTGATTTTCTCAAAATTCTCCGGCGTCCCTACATCCTCCGGTGTATAATACAGCCTGTAATTAATGGCAGGGTTTATATTGTCCACAATTCCCTGCCATATACCCACACATTCGTCTCCATCTTCATAGAACAGATATAATGTCAGCTTCTGTTCTCCCTTCATATGCAGTCCTTTACCATGAATGTGCAGCGTACACTCATCATTTCCCTGCTCTACCTTAACAAACCCTACATTGCGCAGTCTTCTTCCTTTTTCATATTCATACAGATAGCGAATAAAACGTTTCAATCCTCCACTTCCAATCCTGGTCTTTTTATCACAATCTATTCCCCAGGATCCAAAAAGATTCCATTACTTTATAAAATTGCTTTTAATTCCTGATAAAACCGCTTTGCATAACTATCCGTCATCCCACATATAAAATCTGTCGCAAGCAGCAGCCTCAGGTACAGTTTCTCTTCCTCCGTCTTTCCTTGGGCATGACAATGATATGCCCGTTTATAATTGCTTGAAATAAATGATACCAGACGCTCGCTGATTGCATCCATCTGCTCATTCGGATCATCGTACTTCACCACTGCATTCATGAACCTGTCCAACAGGAAATCCAGCATCGCGCCTTCTGCAACCTCCATCCGGTAGATTGCATCTGATGTGAACACTTCCCGATAGGCGAGGTCTCCCAACAGCTGCATTAGTTTTTCCGCAAATGTATGATAAAAAAGATCTTCTTTATAACTGCCCTGCATAATTGCCTGATAATTTGAAGTGAATCCATACGTTGCGCAGCTGATTACAAAGCCCTGCACCCTGATGATCCAGTTCTTAACAGCATATTCCTCCGGATTCTCCACATGCATGTCCCGTCCACGCAGATATAATTCCTGAAGCTTATCCGCCGGCATGAATCCACCCATGTCTTCGGGGGCATACAACTCTTGCAGCTCCTTAAGCTCTTCCTGTAATTTCTGATAACTTAAGAAACCTTTCACGAATGAATCCTCTATATCTGCCGTCTTGTACGCAATATCGTCCGCCGCCTCCAGAATGAATGTCAGCGGATGTCGTTTTCCATATGTACCGGTCTCTCTTGCGACATCCTCGAAGATCTCTTTGTCCGCATAATAATATCCCATCTTCTTATTCTTGATGTCCCCGGATTCCTTATTGATCTCTGTCGAAGCCACAGGATACTTCACAATCGTATTCAACAGCGCATAAGTCAGATTCATCCCATTCTCATCCACAAGGAAATGTAACTTACTCACCAGCCGCAGCGCCTGTGCATTTCCTTCGAAATGATAGAAATCCTCTCTCATCTGTGGCAGCAGCACCTGGTCTATCGGCTTCCCGTGATACTCCATCTTTGAAAGATTCTTTCTAAACCATTCCCTGATGGCATCTTCCCCAAAATGTCCGAACGGTGGGTTGCCAATATCGTGAATTAGTCCCGCACACTGCAGAATATGACAGATATCCTCCTTCATCTGCGGCGAGAAACTTATATCTTTCTTATAAGCCAATATATTTTCTCCGATATTCTGTCCCAAAGATTTTGCAAATGATGAGACCTCCAGCGAATGCGTCAGCCTTGTCCGGATAAAATCACTCTGGTCTAATGGGAAGACCTGAGTCTTATCCTGCAGCCGCCGAAAAGAAGCGCTGCCTATGATACGGTGATAATCCCTCTCGAACTCACTCCGCAGGTCCGCGCTCCTGTTATTCCTGCTCTTTCCCGAACCGCCTCGGTATCTTTTGGTTGATAATAGTTGTTCCCAGTTCACAGTATTTTCCTCTTTTCATCCAAGGAGTCCATCAATCCAGATAAATCGGCGGATCATAATCTTTACCAAGAAGTTGTTTCTTGCGTTCCTGATAGCCCAGGAATGCCCATTCTGTCATGTCTGTCCACTGATGGTTGGATCTGTCATATACTTGTACATATCCAATTCTGGAAGGATGCATCCTCACACTGTTCGACTCATATTCCTTACCGGTATAAGGGTTAAACTCTCCTACCGGTTCTTCTTCCTGTGGTATATCCTCTGCGTAAGCCTCATCCTCATAAATATCCTGGACATAACCCACATTCTGATATCCCATCTCATACTCCATGGCATAGCCATTCTCTTCGCCATAACCATCTTGTTCGTAGACTTCGTTATATTCTTCCGGATAATCTCCTTTTAGGTATTCCGTCTCATCGTAAGAGTCCTCAAAATAAATATCCTTCAGATAACCACCTTCTATATAATCCTTGACATCCTTTCCTTTACGTTCTCCCTGATAGTCATGCTCTTCAGAATAACTCTCTCCCGCAGATGCCGTATGAAGTTCTCTTCTTTCCGTCTCGTCTCCCACAGCGCGCTCATCATGGACAGGCACCTGCTTCTCTGCCCGCTTTTTTAACCGCTGCATGAAATAAGCTCTCCATCCATGGGGCTTTTCTTCCAGCATCTTTTCCTCTGGTTTCTTGTCATTTTCCACCGATGCTTTCACTGTACTTTCGTCCTGCAGTTCATATACCTTGGTATCCTCTGCCAGATATACATCTGTCTTCTGCATATCATCTGCCTTCACTTCGGTCTCGGATGCCGCCAGATGTTCTTCTACTTTCGGAAGCTCACCTGTTGCTTTCTCTATCATCATAGCGTCCAGTTCTTTATGTATATCGACTAGTTCACCTATCGTAATGTCTCTCTCATGCAGCGTCTCACCTGCACTTTTTTCATCTTCATCCTTCCCGTCAGCCGGCTTTCTGTTCTCTTCAGCTGCCGCTCCTTTAATACTTTCCGCCTCTACTTCCAC
>CANSLW010000229.1 GCA_947647815.1 uncultured Dorea sp.
ATTACATGTAGTGCTTTTAGATATCTAAATCATATAGCTGTTTTAATATATAAAAGGTACACATAAATTACGATTATAGGGTGTAGCTTTAGATTTTTGTTACATTCACTGCCTGCGGGCCTTTCGCGCCTTCAGTTACATCGTACTCTACGTCTTGTCCTTCTTCCAGAGATTTGAAACCTTCCATGTTCAATCCGGAGTAGTGTACGAATACGTCGTTACCGCTCTCATCAGAAATGAAGCCGTAACCTTTTTGGTTGTTGAACCATTTCACTGTACCTTTCATGACAATACCCTCCATAGTAATTTATTGGAAACATCGTATCTATAAACTCAGTCTATAGATAACTAGTTAATACACTAGCATATATTTATAAAAGCGTCAAGAGATTTTACAATCTTTTTTGATTTTTTAGTGTCAGTTCTACGCTGTTTACTTGACGAAATGCGAGTTAGAGTGTAAAGTATATTCTATGAGAAAATTACAGGATTTCTTCTCATAATAGTAAGAGGAGATAAAAGAGATAACAGGGGAACGAAAGTATGATTACATTAACGGGGAAAAAAGTATCCGAAGGAATTGCCATCGGCAAATTATCTTTTTTTAAGAGAGATTCAAAAGAGATTCGAAGAATCTATGTGAAAGATGTTGAGAAGGAAGTGCAACGGTTCCAGAAAGCGCGTCAGAAGGCATTGCAGGAACTGAAAGAACTCCTAGAAACTGCTACTAAGGAAGTCGGAGAAGCGAATGCGGCGATTTTTGAGATGCATCAGATGGTGCTGGAGGACAGGGATCTGATTGATAAGATTACGAATATCATTGTAGAACAGAAACTAAATGCCGAATATGCGTTCCAGAAGGCTGCGGAAGACTTCGTTGCAACAGCGGGAGCGAATGATAAAAACTATGTGCAGGGGCATGATGCAGACGTCAAGGATGTTACTAATCGCATTTTACGTATTCTTTCCAGGACATTTAAGGATAAGATGCTGATGGACGAGCCGTTTGTACTGGCGACAGGAGAGCTCTATCCCAGTGAAGCAGTTCAGCTTGACAAGACAAAGGTTCTGGGGTTTGTGACCAGATATGGCACGATTAATTCACATACGGCTGTTCTTGCAAGGACAAAGGGGATTCCGTCCGTAATAGGGCTTGGAGAAGCTCTTAAGAAGGATTATGAAGGGAAGACGATTATTGTCGACGGGTTCGAAGGAAAGGTATATATTGAACCGGATTATACGACCATAACAAAGATGAGACAGAAGCAGGATACGAATCATACGAAGGTACAGAATCTGGAGCGTCTGAAGGGTAAAGAGAACATTACGCAGAGCGGACAGAAAATAGACGTCTGTGCGAATATTGGAACGAGAGAGGACATTGAGACTGTCCTTCGAAGTGATGCAGGAGGAATCGGGCTTTTTAGAAGTGAATTTTTGTATATGGAGAGCGGATCGAAGCCTCCGACAGAGGAGTACCAGTTTCAGGTGTATAAGCTTGCTGCAGAGTCAATGGGATTTAAAAAGGTAGTAATACGTACGGCAGATCTTGGAGGAGATAAGCAGGCAGAATGTTTGGATCTTGGTGAAGATAAGAATCCAGCGATGGGCTACAGGGGAATCAGGGTATCTCTGGACAAGGATGACGTATTTAAAACACAGCTTCGAGCTATACTTCGCGCGTCCGCATTCGGGAATCTTTCGATTATGTTTCCTATGATAACGTCTATAGAAGAAGTGACGGTTGCAAAACTGATGCTTGAAAAGGCGAAGAAGGAATTGAAGAATGAGAAGACAGCTTTTGACGAAGAGATTCCAGTGGGAGTTATGATTGAGACTCCGGCGGCTGTTATGATCAGTGGTGAATTGGCAAGAGAAGTGGATTTTTTGAGTATTGGAACAAATGATCTTCTCCAATTTACACTGGGGATGGATAGGGAGAATGAGAAATTAGACAGATATTATAATGCCCACCATCCGGCACTTTTGAAGATGATTCGGATTATTACCAACAATGTACATCTGGAGGAGAAGCATATCAGTGTGTGTGGAGATCTTGCGGCAGACCTGGATTTAACGGAATATCTGATACAAATCGGAATTGATGAGTTGTCTGTTGCGCCAAACCAGGTGCTTGCTCTTCGAAAGAAGATTAGAGAGATTCAGTAAAAGTATGGAGATTATAAAGTATGGAATTCAGTCATTTTGATCATGAAGGCAATGCGGTCATGGTGGATGTGTCAGAGAAAAAGATTACTGAGAGAACAGCGCTTGCGCAGGGAAGTATACATGTCAGCCAGGAAGTATTTGATGCTATTGCAGGAAAGAAAGTGAAAAAGGGCGATGTGCTGACGGTTGCACAGATAGCAGGAATTATGGGAACGAAGAAGACATCGGAATTAATTCCAATGTGTCATCTTCTGAATCTTACTAATTCAAAGGTTACATTTGAGATGTATCCGGATGAATTGACAATCAGAGCATTCTGTAAAGTCAAGACAGAAGGAAAGACGGGTGTTGAGATGGAGGCGCTTACAGGAGTATCTGCGGCACTGTTAACCATTTATGATATGTGTAAGGCTATTGATAAGCGTATGGTGATAGAAGATATCCATCTATGTGAGAAATACGGGGGAAAGAGTGGAGATTTTCGGTTTTAAGAGTTTTGAGTGTGTTGAAGAATTAGTAAAATGATAAGTAAGAAATCAGCCGGTTTCACCAAACATAGTTTGTAAGAAACCGGCTGATTTTTACTGTTGTCTACTGAATGTATTCAATAACAGATATTTGTATATATTTATTCCCGCGAACAGTAGCCAAGTGACCGTTGAACAAGGCTATAAGGTATCTTCACGGCGGATATATCCAGGATTCTGAGGATCAGAGATAATCTCTTTTGCGTGGATAATCTTGGCATTCTTATCAACGACCTGACAGTCAATAGTTGTATTCTCACCTATGAATGTACCAGGAAGAACAATACTGTTGCGTATTACGGCGCCCTTCTTGATTACACATCCACGTCCGATGACAGAATGTTCGATAGAACCTTCAATCAGGCAGCCGTTAGATACAACAGAATTTCTGACATCTGCTGTCTCAAAATATTGAGTCGGGCAAGAATCATTTGTTCTGGTATAGATTGGCCAGTTCTCGTTGTCAAATAAGCTGGTAGCTGTCTTTAAGTCAATCAGAGAGAGATTGGCGTTATAGAAGCTCTGAAGGTCTGTAATGGCCGCGAAAAAGCCTCGGTGAGAGATGCCGCGTACGTCCAGTTCATCGCAGGCATTGTTCACAACATCTGCAAGCGTATACATAGATGATAAGGATTTTGCCTTTTTAATAAGATCGATAAACAGATCTTTTTTCATGATATAAGTATCCATGAAAATATTCCGGTTCTTGGCATTGCCACGATTCTGCTCCAGAGAAAGAACACCTTTCTGACGGTTCAGGTTTACTGTATTACAATTTAAGCAAGACTCTTTTGCGTTATCGATAGAATGATAAAGCAATGTGATATCCGCGCCGGATTCAATATGATTCTCAAGCAGAGTTTTAAAGTTAGCAGAATAAACCATGTAGCTGGGGGCGATTACCACATAAGGACTGTGCGATCTTTCGATACACTCCATATTCTCAGAAAATGCAGCAATATCAGTATTGTAGATATCGTTCTCTGCTCTGGACTCGGAGAATAAGATATGTAATCTTCCACGTTTGGAGTTGATATTATAATGACGTCCTGTTCCCAGATGCTCGGTAAGGGAGCGAGGTTTTCTTCTGATATATACCTGGATACGTTCAATTCCACTGTTGCTCATGTTAGAGATTGGAAAGTCGATGACACGGTATCTGCCCAGGAAAGAGAATGCGCCGATCGGACGATACTCCTCCAAGCCCTTTACCCAGATGTGATTGCCGGAAAAATTCACAATTCCTAATGCTTTACTCATATTATTCTACCCCCTTCACACGTTTTGCAACGAGTTCGATATGTTCGCTGTCCGCGCTTCCAACGACAGCTTCTTTACCGATCTTAACGCCATCGGCAACTAATGCACGTGTTACGACTGCACCGGCCTCTACTTTAGCGTTAGGCATCAGTACGCTGTCGATGATCTTCGCGCCTTCGCCGACTTCTGCGCCAGTAAACAGAACAGAATTTGTCACTTCGCCATCGATAATACATCCTTGTGTAATGAAAGCACGTTTGATCTTAGCATCGGGGCCGATATACTGAGGCAGTGTTGTAACGTCTTC
>CANSLW010000230.1 GCA_947647815.1 uncultured Dorea sp.
ACTGCCATGATTAATTCCTCCTAAAGTTTTATTAACTGTTTTCGCAGTCCTACTTAATTCGTGAAGTTTTTAACTCATATACCAGCTGAACAGAATCCATCTGCCCGAAAAGCATGTAATACAAAACTCTCATATTGGTATAGATTGTTAAATAATCCTCAACTGGTAATAATTGTACTAAATCTGGTACAAAAATTCAAGTGCTTTTCCTAATTTTATATAACTTGTCTAAAAAGATGCTTCCCTGGTATCAAAACTGCATAAAACCAGGAATTCTTCTATATCAGCTTCTTGAACATTGCTTTACGTTGTACAAATTCTGTATAATATCGGAAGCCACAACTTTTCAAGAGCTCTGGCACTTTATAGAAATCATATGCGACATGCTCTGGTTTATGGGCATCTGAGCCAATCGATATAATCTCTCCTCCTAATTCCCGGTAACGCTTCAGTACGTCTGTATGGGGATGTGCATAGGGCAGTCCATACTTCAGTCCCGCTGTATTCAGTTCGATACCCTTACCGTGTTCAATCAGATACCGCAGAATCTGGTCTATAATATCCGCAAATCTTCTATAAGAATATTCTTTCTCTTTATGTATTCCATACCGTGTAACATAATCCAGATGACCCAACACATCAAAATCATTTACTTTCTGAATATCTTCATATGTTTCTAAAAAAGTTTCTTCATATGCAGCCACATCGCTTCTGTTTTCATAGAATTCTTTATAATAAGGATCTCTTGACCCAACAACATGGACCGAGCCAATGACAAAATCAAAAGGATTCTGTCTGGTATAATCATGATACTGATCTCCCAGATGAGGCTGCAGTCCAATCTCAACACCAATCCGCAGGTCTATTTTCCTCCTGTATCGTTCCTTAAGATCTTCCAGGCATTCAAAATACGGCTTTACATCGAATGTCCAGTTTTTTTCTTTGTCCGGGAAATCAATATCCTCATGATCTGTAATACAGACTGCGCTGAGACCTTTTGCAGCCGCACTCTTTATCATCTCCTCCGGATTTGTTTCGGAATCCGCAGAAAATGCTGTGTGCATATGACAATCTGACAGCATAACCTTTTCTCCTTTCATCTCATCAATTCTCAGGCGATAATTGTCCCACCGCCAAGCACATGTTCTCCGTCATACAGTACTAATGCCTGTCCCGGCGTCACGGCACGCTGTGCTTCCTCAAATACACACATTATCTCATCTTCCCCTGTTTTCTCTACCGTGCACCATGCGCCTTTATGATTATAACGTATCTTTGCCCAAACCCTTTTCTTCTCAGACAGATCTTCTATCGACATGAAATTCACTCTATCCGCCCGCACTTCATAAGTCAGAGATTCTTCATGAGTTCCAATCACCACCTCATTCGTGTCGGGGCGGATCTCAAGCACAAATACCGGATATCCGAGCGCCAGTCCTAACCCTTTGCGCTGTCCCACGGTATAATGGACGATTCCCTTATGCTGTCCTACAACCATGCCATCAGATAATACAAAATTACCAGGTGTGATTCTTCCCCTGGCATCTACATCTATGTTCTTTTCAATATAAGAGGCATAATCTCCATCCGGTACAAAACATATATCCTGGCTGTCCGGCTTATCTGCTACCTTAAGTTCAATCTCTCCTGCCATCCGGCGGATTTCTTCCTTTGTATATTCTCCTACCGGCATTAATGTACGTTTAAGCTGCTCCTGCGTCAGATTATAGAGGGCATAGGTCTGGTCTTTTGCTCCGGTCTGTGACGTACGGAGCGCGTATCTTCCATTTGGCAGACAATCAATTCTGGCATAGTGCCCGGTAGCAATATAATCAGCGCCAATCTCAAGGCTTCTCTTAAGCAGAGCCTCCCATTTCACATACCGGTTACAGGCTATGCATGGATTCGGTGTCCTTCCGTGAATGTATTCATCCATAAAGTAATCTATCACGCATCTCTTAAACTCCTGTTTAAAATTCATGACATAATAGGGAATCCCGAGTGAAGCAGCAACTCTTCTGGCATCTTCAACGGCGCTTAATCCGCAGCATCCTCCCTGTTCTTCCTGGATAATCTCTTGCTCATCCTGCCAGATCTGCATGGTAACGCCAATGACGTCGTACCCCTGTTTCTTCAACAGCCAGGCTGCCACAGAGGAATCCACTCCTCCGGACATCCCGACCACTACTTTCTTTTTCTCCATCTTTTCTCCATCTTATAGATATTCTTAATATTCCTCGTCCTCTTCTTCCTCACCTTCATGGATATCTGATTTCGGTTTCTCCAGGCCCTCAATCTTGATTCCATTCTTCTCGGTATAATCCCACAGCGCAGCATGAATCGCTTCCTCTGCTAACAAAGAACAATGTACTTTCACCGGCGGAAGTCCGTCAAGCGCCTCCATAACAGCCTTATTCGTCACCTTAAGCGCTTCATAGATGGACTTACCTTTCACCAGTTCCGTTGCCATACTGCTAGTCGCCACAGCCGCGCCACAGCCAAATGTCTTAAACTTCACATCACGGATAATCTGGTTTTCATCAATATCCAGATAAATCCTCATTATATCTCCACACTTTGCATTGCCTACAGTGCCTACTCCACTGGCATCCTCAATCTCTCCAACATTTCTTGGATTCTGAAAATGATCCATTACTTTTTCTGTATACATTCTATCTGCCTCCTGATATTATCTCTTTTACTTTAATAATTTTTAAGAATTGGTCTTAAGAAAATCCTCATAAAGCGGCGACATATTTCTCAATGTACCGACAATCTCTTTCAGTGAATCTACTACATAATCAATATCCTCTTTTGAAGTCTCCTCACTCAATGTCAGCCTGAGTGACCCATGGGCAATCTCATGAGGAAGTCCGATAGCAAGCAGCACATGAGACGGATCAAGAGAACCAGACGTACATGCCGAACCACTAGAACCACAGATTCCCTTTCCATCCAGCATAATCAAGAGCGATTCCCCTTCTACGAACCGGAAACTGAAATTGACGTTATTGGGAAGTCTGTCTGTCTTATGCCCATTTAAACGGCAATATGGAATCTCCTCCTTTATGCGGCCAATCATGTAATCTCTGAGTTCACTTTCCTTTTTCATCCGTGCTTCCATTGTATTTGCGGCACGTTTTACTGCTGTGCCAAGTCCTATAATTCCCGGAACATTCTCTGTACCTGCACGGCGTTTCCGCTCCTGTGCGCCTCCATGTACAAAAGAACGAATCTTAACTCCCTTACGGATATATAAGAATCCGATACCCTTTGGCCCGTTCAGCTTATGCCCGCTGGCACTCAGCATATCAATATGACACTCATCTACTTGAATCGGTATCTGTCCAAATGCCTGAACCGCATCCGTATGGAAGAGAATACCATTTTCATATGCAATCTCTCCTACTTCTTTGATAGGCTGGATTGTACCAATCTCATTATTGGCATACATAACAGAAATCAGGATAGTAGTCGGGCGAATCGCAGCCTTCAAATCCTCAAGCCTGATCTTACCATCTTCATCCACATCCAGATAAGTCACTTCGAATCCACGTTTTTCAAGATATTCTGCCGTATGGAGAATCGCATGATGTTCAATCTTCGTAGTGATAATATGATTTCCCTTATCTGCATACGCTTCGGCAGCTGCTTTCAGCGCCCAGTTATCAGATTCAGAACCTCCGGCAGTAAAATAAATTTCATTACTTTTTGCTCCCAACACGTCTGCAATCACATCTCTCTGCTGACTGATTGCTTCTTTATTGCCAGATGCAAAACTATAAACACTGGATGGATTGCCAAAATTCTCCGTAAAATACGGAAGCATCGCTTCTACTACCTCCGGCGCTGTCTTTGTTGTTGCTGCATTATCCAGGTATATGAATCTCTTCATATCTCATTTCCTCCTCATTATTTGTTCTTCTATATCTTTAAATATCAGAAATTACAGTTGGGATTCTCCAACTCGCCTTCCGGATTCAGCGTTCTGCTCTCACGGACCAGCTCGTCCAGCATCATCTTATTGACAGTATCGTTGATACTGTCATTAATCTTCTGCCATACGTACTTCGTCACACATCCATCTGATGCCATACATCCTTCCTCAGAATAGAATGCTGCGCACTTAACCGGCTCAAGACTTCCTTCCAAAGCCCGAAGTACATCTCCTACGGAAATCTCACCTGCGCTCTTTGCCAGAACATATCCGTGGCGCAACAGGCGGATATGTTCTGG
>CANSLW010000231.1 GCA_947647815.1 uncultured Dorea sp.
GGTGTCATCCTCGCGGGTATCCTTGCGGCAACGATGTCTACTGCGGACAGTCAGATGCTGGTAGCAGCTTCTGGTGTGTCTGAGAATATTGTCCAGGATTTCCTTGGAAAGAAACTTTCCGAGAAGCAGGGGCTTATGATTGCCCGTTTGACGATACTTGCAATTGCAATAATCGCTGTTTTCATTGCAAGAGATCCTAATTCTAGTATATTTGAGATTGTATCCTTTGCATGGGCTGGAATGGGCGCGGCGTTTGCCGGTGTAATAATTTGTTCGTTATTCTGGAAACGTACTACATTGGCAGGAGCATTGGCAGGAATGGTTTCCGGTGGTGTGATGGTATTTGTATGGAAGTTTGGTATCAGTAAATTAGGCGGTATCTTTAATA
Organism: uncultured Dorea sp.; assembly: GCA_947647815.1. Lineage (GTDB taxonomy): Bacteria > Bacillota > Clostridia > Lachnospirales > Lachnospiraceae > Sporofaciens. The sequence continues at coordinate 389 of CANSLW010000231.1, forward strand.
TCTATGAATTGCTTCCTGCATTCCTTGTTTCTCTGGCGATGATTATTATCGTCAGTCTGGCAACAAAAGCGCCGAGCAAAGAGATTATCGATGAGTTTGAAAGCGTAAATGTAAAATAACAGTAATAGTATTGAATTTTCAAAAAGAAAACATTATAATGGAAGAAAATAAAATCGGTGGTGGTCAGCTGCCGATTTTATTTTACGATGAAAAGCATGGAATGTAAGAAAGGTTGGGTGAGTTATGGACCAGGGGAAAGTCACGAGAGTGTTAGAATCTATGAAAACACATGGGATACCGCAGATGATTGTATCAGATCCAACGGCAATATTTTATCTGACAGGCAGATGGATTGTTCCGGGCGAAAGACTGCTGGCACTATATCTGAATGTGAATGGGAATCATAAGATGATAATTAATAAACTATTCCCACAGGAAGGGGAACTGGGGGTAGATATTGTCTGGTATGATGATGTGGAAGACGGAGTAGAGATTATGAGCCGGTTCGTGGAGAAGGACAAGGTTATGGGAATTGATAAAACCTGGCCGGCAAGATTTCTTCTAAGACTTCAGGAATTAGGCGGAGGCAGCCGGTTTGTCAATGGTTCTCCGATTATTGATTACATTCGCATGGTAAAGGACGAGAAGGAACAAAAGCTGATGCGGGAGTCGTCCAGACTGAATGATATAGCTATGGGGAAGCTGATTCCGTGGGTGGCGAAGGGATTGACAGAAAAGGAACTGAACGCTAAGATTCGAGAGATTTATAAGGAATTAGGCTGTGAAGATGTTTCTTTTGACCCTATTACAGCATATGCAAAGGGAGCGGCGGACCCACATCATGTTACAGATGATTCGAAAGGGAAGCGTGGAGACTGTGTTGTGCTTGATATTGGCGGCTTCAAAGATAATTATGCATCGGATATGACACGGACTGTTTTTATCGGTGAGGTGTCCGAACGTGCCAGAGAGATTTATGATATTGTCGTGGAAGCGAACCGGCGTGGAATAGAAGCTGCCAAGCCAGGGAACAGAATGTGTGATGTTGATTTAGCGGCAAGGAATTATATAGAAGAAAAGGGATATGGACAGTATTTTACCCATAGGACAGGACATTCTATTGGACTTGAAGACCATGAGTTTGGAGATGTATCTTCAGTAAATGAAGATGTGATTCAGGTGGGACAGTGCTTCTCTGTTGAACCAGGAATATATCTTCCGGAAGAGGGAATTGGAGTCCGTATCGAGGATCTGGTTATTGTGACAGAGGATGGATGTGAAGTGTTGAATCATTTTACAAAAGACCTGATTGTAGTACCAGAAGAGGTATAATGTATCAGGTAGTAGAAGAAAAAGAGATTGGAGGAAATTAGTAGTGAACAGGGAACAGGCACATGATATTTTGATGAAGTATATGGAGGGAGAGAATTACATTGTACATTCTTATGCGGTTGAGGCAATCATGAAGGGGCTTGCCAAGAAGCTTGCGCCGGACGATGTGGAGTACTGGGGAATCGTAGGCCTGCTGCACGATCTGGATGAGGAGCAGTGCGATTGGCAGCATGATATGAGTGTACATGGTCCTACATCGGTGGAAATCCTGAAGAAAGAAGGAATCGAAGATAAGGTCTTATTTGATGCAATATGTGCGCATAATCCGAAGAGCGGCATGAAGGCGAAGACGACTCTGCAATACGCGATACTTGCGGCGGATCCGATGAGCGGGTTTGTGAAGGCGGTTGCACAGATATACCCGGATAAGAAGATTGCCAGTGTGAAACACAAGTCTGTGATGAAAAGGTTCAATGAACTTCGTTTTGCAGCAGGGGCAAACAGGGATTATATGGAATCGATTGAATTCACAGGACTCAGCCTGGATGATTTGATTGATGTGGCACTGGAGGAAATGGGCGCGATAGCAGACGTGCTGGGATTATAGTATGTTATATTTGGCACAGCAAACTTCAGACCTGTCTGCTGTGCTAAATAATTACAATAATAATATTATGGATGAATTGAGAGAACTATTACAGGACAACCTAAATAATGAATTTATATCGGCTGTGCTCAGTAATCCGCGGTATAAAGACGGCACAATGAAGGTAAAAGTGCGTCCTCTGATTCAAAAGGGGAAGCTTGTGTTCCAGCTGGAAGAGTTCCGGAATAACCAGGCATTTCACAAGAATGTGGATTCTTGCGAAGCCTGGGGACTTATGATGCAGTATATGGAGAATATGCGGCAGCTGCAGATGGAGACGGTATCGTCAGTGTACACTGTGTTGGTGAGTAAGAAGGGGAAAGTGACGATAAAGCGAAAGATGCAGAAAGCAACCGGAAAGACGGTGGACAGAAGCCACAACCGAAAGAAGAAGTATGTGCTTGAGGAAGGCGTACCGGTGCCATTTCTTCAGGATCTTGGTGTTATGACTGCGGAGGGTAAGATTGTCAACTCACGGTTCGACAAATTTCGGCAGATTAACCGGTTTCTGGAATTTATCGAAGATATCTTGCCGGAGCTTGCCAGAGAAAGAGAGCTTACGATACTTGACTTTGGCTGTGGCAAATCTTATCTGACATTTGCAATGTATTATTATCTGCATGAGTTAAAACATTATAATATCAAAATTATCGGGCTGGATCTCAAGAAAGACGTGATTCAGCATTGCAATGAATTAAGCAGGAAATATGAGTATGAGAAATTGACATTTCTGGAGGGAAATATTGCAGATTATACAGGTGTAGAGCAGGTCGACATGGTGGTGACACTGCATGCATGTGATACTGCAACGGATTATGCACTTGCAAAGGCAGTTGGCTGGGGAGCAAAGGTGATTCTGTCAGTACCATGCTGCCAGCATGAATTGAACGGGCAGATATCAAATAATGTTCTCGAGCCGCTTTTTAAATATGGCCTGATTAAGGAACGTATGGCGGCACTGGTGACGGATGCCCTGAGGGCGCAATATCTGGAGCGAGAGGGCTATGATGCTCAGATACTGGAGTTCATAGATATGGAGCACACGCCGAAGAATATACTGATTCGTGCAGTTAAAAAGGACAAGAAGGGGGAAAACGAAGAGGCGATCCGCAAATGTGAAGAATTCTTACATGTATCGCCTATTCTGGGACAGCTGTTGGAACGTAAAGGGGAGCAATAGATGAATTGGAAGAAGAAACTGACAGATGCAGGAATCCTGATTCTGGTGTTTTTGGCGGCAGTAGTTGGATTCAGCTTTTATACAAATACCGGGAATGCTAACATGACGGCTGATATGGGAGCAGCAACTTATCCGCAGATATCATTTTCCTATAATGGATATACGCTGAATACTCTGAATGGTCATGCGAGAGCGATGGATATACCAGTCATGCGAGATGTAGTTACACCGGTTATGGGACAGCAGATTAATGGTGTGGTGGAGTCTTATGATAATAAGATCAGCAGCGTTGAGTATATTGTATATACACTGGATGGCAGGCAGAAGTTAAAAGATGGTATCCTGAATCTGTTGGGAGAGAACTTTACGTTAGATATCGGTGATATAGGAATGACAGAAGAGCGGGTCTTAGAGCTGATACTATACACAGATAAGGATGAGGAGATTTATTTCTATACACGGATTGCAGATGCGACAAATGCTAATATACTGGAATGTCTGGACTATATACGCGCTTTCCATGAGAATGCAATGGGCAAGGTGGAAGGCGCCGGCGTCGGACTGGCGCTGGAGCCCAGCGATCTGGCTGATAACACGACATTCCGTCATGTAACGATCCAGTCGGATTACAATCATGTATCCTGGGGGGAACTGGAGCCTGTGGTTGAGAAG
>CANSLW010000232.1 GCA_947647815.1 uncultured Dorea sp.
GATGATGCGCTCAGAGGAAGACCTGGCAGATATTCCGGTATATTTCCTGACAGGCAATGTGCAGAGGGAGACAGTTCAAAAGGTAATTTCCTTAAAGCCGGCAGGTTATTTGGTTAAGACGTTGAAACCGGATGAAATCAAGAAGAGTATTGATGATTATTTTAAGAAGAAAAGTAAATAAGTTTGATTCTGTAGGATAAAATATGTTTTTAAGAGAGTTCGTAGACGGACTCTCTTAAATTATACATATCTGCAATTATGCATATGTCTAATAATAAATTCAGCCTGATGAATCTTTTCAAAATTATCTTGATGTTCATAATTATGATGAAAAAATAGATTGTTATAACAATCGTCCTATGAGCACGTCTATATATATGAGATTGGAGTTATGATTCTTATTTCATTCCATTTTTAGGAAGGAACGTGTTTTCGTTCTGTATTTGATGAATAGTTATACAAAAACCGGGAAAAATTAGAAAAAGTCCTTGACATGGCGATTTTAACCTTATATAATGATTTAGCGTGCATAAAAAGGCACATATATTTTTATAGGAGGTGAAAAGAATGCCAACATTTAACCAGTTAGTAAGAAAGGGAAGACAGACATCCGAGAAGAAATCTACAGCACCGGCTTTGCAGAAAGGATACAATTCCTTGAAGAAGCGCCCGACAGATACTCCTTCTCCACAGAAAAGAGGTGTTTGTACTGCAGTTAAGACTGCAACTCCTAAGAAACCTAACTCAGCTCTCCGTAAAATCGCCAGAGTACGTCTTTCGAACGGAATTGAAGTAACAAGCTACATTCCGGGTGAAGGCCACAATCTGCAGGAACATAGCGTTGTTCTTATCCGCGGCGGGAGAGTAAAAGACTTACCAGGTACCAGATACCATATTATTCGTGGAACTTTAGATACCGCAGGTGTTGCAAACAGACGCCAGGCACGTTCCAAGTATGGTGCAAAGAGACCGAAAGACGCTAAGAAATAAATTCTAGTGTACCAATAGTATCACAGTAAGTGTGGATTCTTATTAGATAGAAAATCTGGTAAGCATTTTGACTACTATGGGTTTAGTGTTGGAAAGCGCACAGGCGCACATTCTTTTATAGATAAATTTCCGCACGAATACACAGATAGTTAGTTGGAGACGCAGGCTGCGTAATCGCAGAGGCGTATATCCCGGTTGCATGCAGATGTAACTGACACATGTGAGTACCGTTGAATTAATCGAATGAAATCAAAAAGAATGATTAAGGAGGGAAGCAACGTGCCGCGTAAAGGACATACTCAGAAAAGAGACGTATTAGCAGATCCGTTGTATAATAACAAGGTAGTTACCAAACTTATCAACAACATTATGTTAGATGGTAAGAAAGGTATTGCACAGAAGATTGTATACGGAGCATTTGACAGGGTTGCAGAGAAGACGGATAAGCCTGCAATCGAGGTATTTGAAGAAGCTATGAACAATGTAATGCCGGTCTTGGAAGTAAAAGCAAGACGTATTGGTGGGGCAACCTATCAGGTGCCTATCGAGGTAAGACCTGACAGACGTCAGGCATTGGCTCTCCGTTGGCTGACACTTTACTCCCGCAAGAGGGGCGAGAAGACAATGGAAGAAAGACTGGCAAATGAGATTATGGATGCAGCAAACAATACAGGTGCATCTGTGAAGAAAAAAGAAGATATGCATAAAATGGCAGAGGCAAACAAAGCATTTGCACATTATAGATTTTAGATAGTTTTATAATATTAAGAAGTGCAAATGCTTATATGTCCACAATTTCGTAAGGAAAAAGATTGCCATGCGGCAATCCGAAATTGGGACCCCGCTCGCAGGAAAGCTCGTGTGATGCACAAGAGCTGAGTGGTGAAAAGATTTGCCATATAAATTTAGGAGGAAAAAACCTTGGCTGGAAGAGAATATCCATTAGAGAGAACCAGAAATATCGGTATTATGGCGCACATCGATGCAGGTAAAACCACATTGACAGAGCGTATCCTTTATTATACCGGTGTTAATTATAAGATTGGTGATACTCATGAAGGTACTGCTACCATGGACTGGATGGAGCAGGAACAGGAACGGGGTATCACGATTACTTCAGCCGCTACAACTTGTCACTGGACAGAGCAGGAGAACTGCAAACCCAAGGCTGGTGCACTGGAACATCGTATCAATATTATTGATACTCCGGGGCACGTTGACTTTACGGTTGAGGTTGAGCGTTCGCTTCGTGTATTGGACGGCGCAGTTGGCGTCTTCTGTGCAAAGGGCGGAGTAGAGCCGCAGTCTGAAAACGTATGGCGTCAGGCTGATACCTATAACGTACCAAGAATGGCATTTATCAATAAGATGGACATTCTGGGAGCAAATTTCTATGGAGCTGTAGATCAGATTAAGACACGTTTAGGTAAAAACGCTATCATTCTTCAGCTGCCGATTGGCAAAGAGGATGATTTTAAGGGAATTATTGATTTGTTTGAAATGAAAGCCTACATCTACAATGATGACAAGGGCGATGATATTTCCATCACCGATATTCCTGATGATATGAAAGATGATGCAGAACTGTACCGTTCTGAGTTAGTAGAAAAAATCTGTGAATTAGATGACGATTTGATGATGGAGTTCCTGGAGGACAAAGAGCCTTCTGTGGAAGCGTTAAAGGCAGCATTGAGAAAAGGAACCTGTGAGTGTACAGCAGTTCCGGTATGCTGCGGTTCTGCTTACCGCAATAAGGGAGTTCAGAAATTGCTGGATGCCATCTTGGATTATATGCCGGCACCTACTGATATTCCTGCAATTAAAGGCGTGGATCTTGAAGGAAATGAGACGGAGAGACATTCGTCCGATGACGAGCCTTTCTCTGCACTGGCATTTAAGATTATGACAGACCCATTCGTTGGAAAGCTCGCATTCTTCCGTGTGTATTCCGGTACAATGAACTCCGGTTCCTATGTACTGAATGCTACCAAAGGCAAGAAAGAGCGTGTAGGACGTATTTTACAGATGCATGCAAATAAGAGAGCAGAACTGGATAAAGTTTATTCCGGTGATATTGCCGCAGCAGTTGGATTTAAGTTTACCAGTACGGGTGATACCATCTGTGATGACCAGCATCCGGTAATCTTAGAGTCCATGGAATTCCCAGAGCCGGTTATTGAGCTTGCAATTGAGCCTAAGACAAAGGCAGGACAGGGCAAGATGGGTGAAGCTCTTGCAAAACTTGCAGAGGAAGATCCCACATTCCGTGCACACACCAATACAGAGACAGGTCAGACGATCATTGCCGGTATGGGCGAGCTGCATTTGGAAATCATTGTTGACCGTCTTCTGCGTGAGTTCAAGGTAGAGGCAAATGTCGGAGCGCCTCAGGTTGCTTATAAGGAGACATTTACCAATCCTGTGGATCAGGAATACAAGTATGCAAAACAGTCTGGTGGACGTGGACAGTATGGACATTGTAAGGTTCGCTTTGAGCCGATGGACGCCAATGGAGAAGAATTGTTTAAATTTGATTCCGAGGTTGTTGGTGGTGCGATTCCGAAAGAGTATATCCCGGCTGTCGGCGAGGGTATCGAGGAAGCTACCAAGGCTGGTATTTTGGCAGGATTCCCAGTGGTGGGCGTACATGCTACGGTATATGATGGTTCTTACCATGAGGTAGACTCATCAGAAATGGCATTCCACATTGCAGGATCTATGGCATTTAAAGAAGCGATGAAGAAGGCAACACCGGTATTGTTGGAGCCGATCATGAAAGTAGAAGTAACTATGCCGGAAGAATATATGGGAGATGTTATCGGTGACATCAATTCCCGTCGTGGACGTATTGAGGGAATGGATGATTTGGGCGGAGGCAAGATTGTACGTGCATTCGTACCCCTTGCTGAAATGTTCGGATACTCTACAGATCTTCGTTCCAGAACGCAGGGACGCGGCAATTATTCCATGTTCTTTGAGAAATATGAGCAAGTACCTAAATCGGTACAGGAAAAAGTTATTTCTGCGAAAGAATAGGAAGAAAATACTTGAAAATCCCATGATTAT
>CANSLW010000233.1 GCA_947647815.1 uncultured Dorea sp.
ATATCCAGACGCGGCCCCTCCAGTACCCATGAGATATCCTGAAAGAATTCCTCGATTGCTTCCGGTATCTTCTTTCCCCCTTTTTTCTTTCCTGAAAGCTCTCTGATAATATCCTTGTCCCCTTTTTGAAGCAGAGCCAGATAATGCCCTTCGCCTTTCATCCTGTGAGGGAATATCCTGACCGTCTTCTTAAGTTCCTCGTACGGCTGCTTAAGAGTCTCTGGCATTCCCTGACAGAATCCCTCATATGGAACAATGTTAAGAATCCGAAACTGCGGATACTGTTCCAACAGCCAGGCAATAATTGCTTCATTCTCCCGGCTGTCAAACGTACAGGTTGAATATAACAGCATACCGCCGGGCTTTAACATCCTCGCGGCCTGAAGGATGATGCCCTTTTGAATCTTGCAGAAATAATCCGGACCATGCTCTTCCCATGCTTTCACCATCTTTCTATCCTTACGGAACATCCCTTCTCCGGAGCAAGGCGCGTCAATCAATATCTTGTCAAAATATTCTGGAAAATACTGTTCTAACTTCCCAGGCTCCTCGCTGAGTACCAGGATATTTCCTATACCAAAGACTTCTATATTCTTAAGCAGTCCTTTTGCCCTCGAACTACTGATATCATTGGCAACCAATAATCCTTCACCATTAAGTTTTGCTCCAAGTTCTGTTGCCTTCCCCCCCGGCGCCGCACAGACATCCAAGACCTTATCACCTGGTTCTACAGGCAGCCGATTCGCCGGTGTCATGGCACTTGGCTCCTGAAGGTAATACAATCCGGCAAAATAATAAGGATGCTTCGCTGGAGAAATATGTTCTCCGTTATAATAAAATCCATTCTCAATCCACGGAATCGGAGTAATCTCGAATGGACAGATCTTCTTAAATTCTTCCACAGTAATCTTACTGGTATTCACACGCAGGCCATAATATCTCGGCTCTTCATAGCATGCCAGATATGCGTCCATCTCATCCCTTAAGAGAGCGTGCATCTTTTCTTCAAATGTGGCTGGCAGATTCATGCTTTCTCCTCCGTAATACTACTATTTACAGCTAAAATTCACGTATTTATTAGTATAGCATATTCAGGATTATATCTCCATAGTATGTTTGAAATTTAATATCCATATTCATATTCCAATTTCTTATCTTCTAAAGACAATAAAACATAATACGGATTCACACTGATTTCTTTTCCATCCTCAAAAGAATAGATTCCGACGTGCAGATGCACCGCAAACTGTCCTTTCGTTCCTTCTGGACCATAACCGGAATCTCCCATATACCCAAGCAATGTTCCTGCCTGTACCTTCTGTCCTTTTTCCAGTCCTGCATAGGAGTCTAAATGTGCGTAGTAATAATAGATACCACTATTTGATGTGATTCCGACCCGGTAACCTCCTTTTTCCAACCATCCAAGGTTCGTAATCTCTCCGTCTGTCATGCTGAGAACCGGATAAATCCCCCGTTTATCAACGTTTGCCATGATATCTGTACCTTCATGTCCACTGGTTCCTTTATAATTCCGCTCTACCATCCACCCGTCTATATAGGAAATTTTTAGAGACTTATCCACAATAGATTCTGGAATCGGGTGATAATCCACATCGTTTTCCACATTCTCGAGGAAAGTTTTACACTCTTCGGATAATTCTTCCCTATTTTCGCGCATTGCATCAGAAAAAAAGTCCCGTCGAAATTCCGGATCTTCGATTGTTTTTTGTTGAAGGGTATTGTGACGTCCCAGCTCCTTTAGATAGTCCGTTCCCAGGACTGTGAAAAGAGAAATGATAACAAGAAGCAGCAATAATTTTTCTATCCTCTTTACATGCATAAGATAACCTTTTTCTCGTTTTTCCATCTATATGAAAAAAACCGGCTCTATATTCTTAGAGCCGGCCTTTTTATACCATCGTATGCAAAATGGCTGCCTGTGGCAAGCATTTTGTATGCCATACTTATTTACAATTTTTAAGAATCATCTTCAGATGTTCCCATACTCTCTGTGTAGACGCAATCTCTAATGCTTCATTAACCGAATGCACATCGTTCACATTCGGACCAAAGGAGACACAGTCAAGATCCGGACGCTTTCCAAGGAAAAGGCCGCATTCCAGACCGGCATGTATCACCGATACAACCGGCTCTTTCTTATATAGTTCTTTATAAGTATCCGCCATAATCTGACGAAGCCTGGAATCCGGGTTAAACTGCCATGCCGGATACTCATTGGTCACGGCGCCCTCTCCGCCCACAGATCTGACACATTGCTCCAATTGCTCCTGTATCTGGTACTTCCGGGTTTCCACAGAGCTTCTGATTTGATGGACGATTCTTACACAATCTTCCTGCATCTCTAAGATACCAAGATTCAGTGATGTCTCTACTACCCCTTCTATCTTACGGCTGTATTCCTGCAGACCGTTCGGGCAGATCATCAGGTAGGCAATTATTCTCTCTGTAGATGCTTCGTCCATTCCTTCACAGCTGCACTCTCTGGTAACTGCCGTATCTACTTGAAGCTCTGGCTCTTCTCCCATGAACTCTTCATTCCAGATCTGCTTCATCTTCGCCGCGATATCAAGAACCTTATCTTCCCTGCCTGCTTCTACGAGTACCTCTGCCACAGTATCCGGAGTAATTACATTATCCTTTGTACCGCCGCTTATGCTGATCAGATGAAATGCCGTTTCTTTTTTGATTTGATATAAGAGACGTCCCATCATCTTGTTCGCATTGCCCCGCTGTTTATGAATCTCTGCGCCAGAATGTCCGCCCAGCAGTCCATGAATTCGAAGTGTAATCTTACTGCCCTGCATCTTCTCTTTCTGAACCGGAAGAGTAACCTCATACCGTATTCCGCCGGCACATCCTGTCGTAAGAATTCCTTCTTCTTCGGAATCCATATTGATTAGCTTCTTTCCTTTCAATAAAGACAAATCCACCGCATCGGCGCCTCCCATACCAACTTCTTCATCCACTGTGAACAAAGCTTCAATCGGAGGATGCGGGATATCGTCACTGTCTAAGATTGCCATAGCCATGGCAACAGCAATTCCGTCATCTCCGCCAAGAGTCGTATCCCTCGCCCTTAGATATCCGTTCTCCACATAGAGATCCAGACCGTCCGTCTTAAAATCATGGGTCGAATCCGCCGTCTTTTCACATACCATATCAATATGTCCCTGTAGAATGACTGGTTCACATTCCTCATAACCAACTGTTCCCGGTTTTTTGATAATCACATTGTTAACTTCATCCTGGATGACCTTAAGACCCCGCTCTTTCGCAAATGAAACGCAATAATCACTGATACGCTTCGTATCAAACGTCCCATGCGGAATCTGACAAATCTCCTCAAAGAACTGAAAAACCTTCTTAGGTTCCAGATTTTCTAAAACTGCCATCGTATTTATCCTCTCTTTCACTTTTGCTTCTAATATCATATTATGTGACAGACTTCAAAAAAAATCAATCCATTTTGTTGACTAATTAAGGAACTGGTATAAAAAAGCATTATCACCCATAGGATATATCAAGATATTCTGACAAGGACGATATCCATGAAACGGTTTATCTCAATAATCTGCATTATTTTGTTTTTCATATGTATGCTGATCTTTCCACAGGCTGTTTTCCAGGGGGCAAGCGCCGGCCTGCTCCTATGGTTCAATACTGTTCTTCCAACACTTCTCCCTTTTATTATCTTATCAAATCTTTTGATTCATACAGGAGCTGTTAATGTGATTGCCAGGATTGTCTCACCTGTTCTGTGCAGATTGTTCCGGGTATCACCATACGGTGCTTTTACCATATTGACAGGATTCTTATGCGGATGCCCTATGGGAAGTAAAGTGACTGCCGATCTTCTGAAAAAGGGAAATATTTCTAAAAGTGAAGGACGTTATCTGCTCTCCTTCTGC
>CANSLW010000234.1 GCA_947647815.1 uncultured Dorea sp.
GGGATTTACGAAAGATCAGTTGACAGAGTATGATGAGAATTTGTATGACGAAGAGGTCAGGAAGATTCTGAATCTGGTGAAAACCTATGAGGAACAGTTCCAGTGCCGGATTCCGGCAGCATTAGGCGGCGGCATTGAGAACAGCCGCCAGGCTGCGCATGCATTTTCTTTAGGCGTAGATGCGATACAGGCCGCAACCCGATTCGTGACAACCGAAGAGTGTGATGCGGATATCCGTTATAAAGAAGCTTATCTCCATGCAGAGGAAGAAGATATCGCTATCGTAAAGAGTCCGGTGGGGATGCCTGGACGGGCGATTGTGAACCCGTTTATGAAAAGAGTCATGGCAGGGGAACAGATTCCCCATAGTCCCTGCCATAGATGTCTTCATAATTGTGAGCCTGCAAAGATCCCGTACTGCATCACAGATGCGCTGATCCATGCGGCGAAGGGAGAGACGGACGAGGCGCTGCTATTCTGCGGGGCATATGCATATAAGGCGAAACGTCTGGAAACAGTAAAAGAAGTTATTGATTCTCTGCTGGGGAGAAGTGTATAATGAAAACAGAGACTGGGAAATAAAGTTTAGAGCTGTAGGAATGAAAGAGGAGGTGAATGGGAATGGAAGAAGCGTATGTGACGATTAACAATATCCTGGTGAATCTGATCAATGAGATCTGGGAATTAGAAGAGAAGGCAATCATTACGGATGAGTTCAAGGATCTGACCAATAATGATATGCATGTGATCGAGGCGGTCGGCACAGGCGAGGGCAGGAACATGTCTTCCATTGCCAGGAAACTGAATATTACAGTGGGGTCTCTTACGACGGCTATGAATAGTCTTGTGAATAAGAAATATGTGGAGCGGCGAAGAAGCGAGGAAGACCGGCGGGTGGTGTTCGTGAAGCTGACAGATAAGGGAATCAGGGCTTATAAGCATCATGAGGATTACCACAGGCAGATGACGCAGGCGGTGGTAGATAAGCTGGATGAGACAGAGATGCCGGTACTCTTAAAGACACTGGACGCATTGTCGGAATTTTTCGCCGGATACAGTAAGAATAAGGAGTCTTAGCGTATGGTAAGAGGGTGCATATTTGATATGGACGGTCTGATGTTCGATACGGAACGTCTGTCGTCCATTTTTTGGGAACAGGCGGGAGAAGAGGTTGGAACAGAGATTCCGGAGGAATTCGTGAATACCTTTCGGGGAAGGAATCCGGCGGCAATCAGGGAAGCATTTCTTGAAAGATACGGAGAGGATTTTGATTACGAGAAGTGCCGTGAACGAAGAACACGGCTTCAGTACGATTATGTCAGCAAGGAGGGCGTGCCGCATAAGAAAGGGCTTGTCAGGCTGCTTGATTATCTGAAGGAACAGAAGATCCGTACGGCGGTTGCAACTTCCACGGATCGCAAGTTAGCGGATACGATGCTTGAGCGCGCCGGTGTGAAGGAATATTTTGACGCATTTGCCTATGGAGATATGGTGGAGAGGAGCAAACCGTTTCCGGATATTTTCCTGAAGGCGGCAAAAGAGATACAAGTCCCGATCCAGGAGTGCCTGGTGCTTGAGGACAGCATTGCGGGCGTACAGGCAGGGACGGCGGCAGGCGCTTTGGTGATTCATATTCCGGACCTGATTATGGTGCCGGAGGATGTAAAGGCGGGAATCGCCGCACAGTTTGACAGCCTGGATGAAGTGATCGGGTGGATTGCGATGCATTAGCGGCAGGAAAGAAGGAACAAAAGTGATTGCACAATATAAGGAACTGGCGCGAAATAATTTGAGTAGACAAGTCAAGATGCACAAATTATTTCGTGACAGTTCCTAAGTTACAGGGAGGAAGGAACATGTACGAAGAAGAAGTAAAACAATTGCAGGAGATCATCGATGACAGCAGCAACATCGTGTTCTTTGGCGGGGCAGGCGTGTCTACGGAGAGCAACATTCCGGATTTCCGGAGTGCGGACGGCTTATATCAGCAGCAGTACCGTTATTCTCCGGAACAGATTGTAAGCCACAGCTTCTTTGTCCGGAATCCGGAAGGCTTCTATGAGTTCTATAAAGAGAAGATGATGTTCTTAGACGCCAGGCCGAATCCGGCGCATCTGAAACTTGCAGAACTTGAGGCGGCGGGCAAGCTATCTGCGGTGATTACGCAGAACATCGACGGGCTTCATCAGGCGGCGGGCAGTAAGAATGTACTGGAACTGCACGGCAGCATTCACCGCAACTACTGCCAAAGATGCGGCGAATTCTATGACGCCGCCTATGTGAAGAATGCCGATGGTATCCCCAAGTGCAAATGCGGCGGGCAGATTAAGCCGGATGTAGTCTTATATGAAGAAGGGTTGGATTCCACGGTAATCCAGAAGAGCATCCAGGCAATCAGCAGGGCGGACACACTGATCATAGGAGGGACTTCACTGGTTGTATATCCAGCGGCAGGATTTATTGATTATTTCCGTGGGAAGCATCTGGTGGTCATCAATAAGAGTGCGACGGCGAGAGAAGTAGGAGCAGAGCTTACCATCGCAGCACCGATCGGGGCGGTACTTGAGCAGATTGCAGTGAGATAGGAGCTAAGAGCTAAAAGAGGGGGCGTAGATTATGGCAAGAACGGTAGGAATCGGTCTGCAGAGTTTTGAAAAAATAAGGGAAAATCATTATTTCTATATCGATAAAACCAAATTTATCAAGGAATGGTGGGAGAACGGCGACGATGTTACTCTGATTACCCGTCCCAGGCGATTTGGGAAAACCTTGACTATGAGTATGACGGAACAGTTTTTTTCCATAGAGTACGCCGGACGGGAAGATCTGTTTCAGGGGCTTGCAGTCTGGGAAGATGAAGACTACAGAAAACTACAGGGAACCTATCCGGTCATCAGCCTCTCTTTTGCAAATGTGAAAGAAAACAGCTATGAGAAGGCGCGGTACAGAATATGCCAGATATTGATGAATGTATATATACAGAATCGCTTTCTTCTGGAGGGAGATATTCTGGCGCCTCAGGAGAAGGCATATTTTAACCGGATATCGGAAACGATGAAGGAAGAAGACGCTACCATGAGTCTCCATTATCTGTCGTTATTTTTATCCCGTTATTATAATAAGAAGGTAATTATTCTGTTGGATGAATATGATACCCCGATGCAGGAGGCATATGTGAATGGATACTGGGAGGAGATTGTTTCATTTACCAGAAATCTGTTCAATTCAGCTTTTAAGACAAATCCGTATTTGGAACGGGCGATTATGACAGGTATTACCCGGGTAAGCAGAGAGTCCATCTTTTCTGATCTGAATAATCTTAAGGTGGTAACAACGACTTCAGAAGAATATGCAGATTGCTTTGGATTCACAGAGAGAGAGGTCTTTGAAGCATTAGATGAGTATGGAATGTATGAAAAAAAGGATGAAGTAAAAAAGTGGTATGATGGTTTTATTTTTGGAACTCAGAAAGATATTTATAATCCGTGGTCTATTTTGAATTATCTGGATACAGGGAAACTGGGCGCCTACTGGGCGAATTCCAGTTCCAACAGTTTGGTGGGGATACTGCTTCAAAAAGGAGACGCAGATATTAAGAAGGAATTTGAATCATTGCTTTCCGGCCAGTCGATTATAACGCCGATTGATGAACAGATTGTATATGGAGAACTGGATGGCAATGAAGAAGGAATCTGGAGCCTGCTGCTGGCAAGCGGATATTTGAAGGTACTCCATTACGAAGAAGACTGGGAGTCGGAAAATCTTCCAGATTATGAGCTGACACTCACAAACCGGGAAGTAAGGCGGATGTTCTGTGCCATGGTGAGAGGCTGGTTTCGCAAGAGCAGAAGAGAATACAATGGATTTATCAAAGCGTTGCTGGCAGATGATCTGAAGATTATGAATTATTATATGAATAAGGTGGCG
>CANSLW010000235.1 GCA_947647815.1 uncultured Dorea sp.
CATTGATCAGGTTATAGGATGTCATCAACACCCACGGCTGCGAATTCTTTACGCAGATCTCAAAGCCTTTCAGATAAATCTCCCGCAGCGCCCGCTCGGAGACTCTGGAATCACTGTTCTTGCGGTTCGTTTCTTTATTATTACATGCGAAATGCTTCACCGTAGCGCCGATATTCTGAGACTGGATTCCGTCTACCATGGCAGATGCAATCGTACCTGTAAGTACGGGGTCCTCTGAATAATACTCGAAATTCCTTCCACACAGCGGGCTTCTATGGATATTCATCGCAGGCGCCAGCCAGACGGCAATATTATTCTCCTTAACTTCCTTTGCCGCCGCACAGCCTACTTCTCTTACAAGCTGTGGATTCCATGTAGCGGCAAGCATGGTAGAACACGGCCATGCCGTCGTATAGATCCCGCATTCCGGTGCAATACGCAAGCCTGCCGGACCGTCCGCCGTCATCACATTAGGCACGCCGTACTCCGGAAGATTGCCAAAACCAAACGTATTTGCCACGCCGGTATTTGGCTGTCCTCCAAGGAGTTCCGCTATATCACTGTCAGAAAGCTGTGCCATGAATTCATCCAGAGTTGCTTTTCCAAGCGCCACCTCATCCAACATGATTTTTCCGGAATTATCCGGTGTAAACAGCAGGTGACGAGGAATCTTCCTGACCATCGGTGCAACACCCTCTGTCTCATCTTCACTCCATCCAAGTCCGTTTTCCATAAAATCATTAGGCTGAGTCCTCGGCAGCTTCTCCATGGAACCATCTGAAAGCATACGCTCCGTAAGCTGAGAAGGCGCAGCTTTGTGTGACAGTTGCTGTGTCACTTGATCCTCTGCGAGTTCATAACTATAATCAATCTTCACTGCATCACGCACGGAATTCCCCACATAGAAAATATAACTTCCTTTTTCCAGTACATATGCCGCTTCTGCCACCTTCCCCAGATCATCATAAGACGCCATATCGTTAACTGAAAATGTAATGGTCAGCACCTGTGTCTGCCCAGGCTTTAATTCATTGGTCTTGCGGTATGCTGCCAGCTCTCTTGCCGGTTTCCCAAGGAGTCCCTGGGGCGCTTTGTAGTATACCTGTACGACTTCTTTTCCTGCATATTCTCCTGTATTCGTCACCTGCACGCCCACAGCAATCTGTCCGTCCTTCTCCCCTGCCCAGAGAACATCCATCTGGAATGTAGTGTAGGATAAACCAAATCCAAAGGGATAATTCACACGGTCTGTTGCTTTCTTCATCGTCTCAAAATACCGGTAACCCACATAGATATCCTCTGTGTACTCCACATAATCGGGTGATTCATGGAAATGCTCCGTAGACGGATAATCGTCAATACCAGCGGCAAGAGTATCCGGAAGCTTTCCGGAGGGACTCTCTTCCCCCAGCAGGATATCCGCCATGGCAAGACCGCCCTCCATACCGCCCTGCCATGCCATAAGAACGGAAGAAATCTTCTCTTCGTTTACAAACCAACTGGTATCCACCATACCACCTACATTCAGAACTACGGCAACCTGCGCAAAATGAGCACATACCGTATCTACCATGGCCAGCTCTTTATTGGTCAGACAATAATCGCTGTTTTCGAAGATACGCTTGCTCCAATTCGCCTGTTCTACTTCACTTGGAACTGAACCTTCATATTCTACACTCTGCCTGTCCCATCCCTCGCCGGAGAAACGACTGAGCACGATAACTGCCATATCCGCATTCTGCTTCGCCTCTTCCAAAATCTCTGCCGGAATCTCCGGCTCTACCGTCATGCCCGGTATGGCTCCATTCTTATACTGCTGTTCTACATTATCCTTATAGAACTGCGCAAGCGGCTCAAAGACCCAGGCAGGATCTTCCCGCTTTGTCAGACCGTCATAGAGGTTCAGCACATGGGATACGGTGACGTCCCCACTTCCTCCGCCGCCCTTTACATAATCAAACACACCCTTGCCGAACAGGGCAAGACGGGTTCCTTTCTTTACAGGAAGCACGTGATGATCATTCTTCAAAAGAACGATGCCCTCCCTGCCTGCCTTTCGCGCCAGGGAAAGATGCTCCGGTGATGCGGTTACCTTTGTCTGATTCGCTCCTAACGGCAGGTTGGGCTGGAATCTCGATCTTGCCCATTTCTTTACTTCATTCATAATCTCTCTCCTCCGTTCTTATACAGTCTCATTTTTATAATAACAGCTCAGACTAGCGATGGCTAAACTGTTACTTTAAATATCTTCTCCAGTTCTTTGAGTTCCACTTTAGGCTCTCTTCCAATCGTCAGCAGCCCATTCACTTCCTGCATTACATCCGTAAGCTGTGTATAACAGAACCCCTGAAAAACTTCCGTATCCCGGATTGCTTCTGTCAGTTCTCCGATTCGCTCACAGAATTCCTCCGCAGTCTGCGCCGCTTCATTATATCCCCATTCTGCGCCTTCCGTCTCAGTAAGCGCAAGTCCTCCATACTCGGTCAGAAGAACAGGCTGGCCTTGATACCTGTTTCCCTCACTCAGCGCCTGCCGGTTAGGAATTCCTGTTTTAAGAAATTCTTCCAGATTCTCATATCTGCTTCGGATCTTCTCCCCCTCTCCGGCATAATCATGAATCCCGAATATATCCGTCTGTTCCACCTGCTCCCATCCATCGTTGGTACTGATAAGCCGGGTACTGTCATACGATTTTGTGATATAATAAATTCCTTTGGCAAATGCCTGCTGACGCCCATCAGTCACAATATTACGTACTCCCCAGGATTCATTCATAGGAACCCATACGATCACACATGGATGATTATAGGTCTGATTTACAAAATCGCCCCATTCCCTGGTCATGTTATCAATCTCTTTTTTATCAAATAAGTAACCAGAAGGGCACTCGCCCCACACAACCAGTCCCAGCACATCCGCCCAGTAATAATATCTTGGATCTTCACACTTCTGATGCTTCCTCGCCCCGTTAAAGCCCATCTGCTTTGTAAGCTCCACATCTTTTCTCAAAGCGTCCGATGAAGGCGGCGTCAGCAAAGTATCTTCCCAATATCCCTGATCCAGTACAAGACGCTGATAGAAACGCTTATTATTCAGGAAAATATGTCCATTTGCAGCATGTATCTTCCGCATTCCAAAATACGAAAATACCTCATCCTGCTTTATTCCATCCTTTCTTAAGCATATTGCCACGTCATAGAGATTCGGCGTATCAGGACTCCAGTAGTGAATCTCATCAATCTTATCTTCCTCCTCCAGAAGAATACCCTCTCTTACATATCTTCCGTTTACCTCTGTGATAATCTTCTTTTTCAAAGTGCCTTCAAAATATATGGCTATTTCCATTTCTGATTTCTCACTTTTGTTAAGATACAACTCCATCTCCAAGAGACGCCTGTCGATATCCGGCGTCATCCGTAATTGCTCCAGATACACCTCCTCCGTAAACTCCATCCAGACATTCTGCCAGATTCCTGTTACCGCCGTGTACCAGCACCGGTCAGGTTCCTCTTTCCAATACTGCTTGCCCCGCGGCCTGTCACATTCCAGATCGTCCCGGACACGGATTGCTATGACATTCTCCCCAACGTTCAAATGTTCTTTGATATCAAATGATATCTGCGTATAACCTCCACAATGTTTCCCCACATAATTCCCATTAACCCACAGGTCTGTCTCATAATCTGCCGCGCCGATGTGTAACAGACATACATGTTTAAATTCCTGCTCTGACACGGTGACCTCCCGTGAATACCATACAGTCTCATGGTGTGCAGTCTCTCCAATCCCGCTTTTTTTCGACTGATAACAGAAGGGAACCAGAATCTCAAGATCCATATTCTTCCCCAGATGATATCCCCGTTCACACCCTCTCTTATCATCATCAAATGCAAATCTCCATATTCCATTCAGA
>CANSLW010000236.1 GCA_947647815.1 uncultured Dorea sp.
GTTCTTATGATTTTATATTTAGTGACAGCGGGATTGGTATGGAAGAGGAATTTATCCAACATATTTTTGAGCCATTCAGCCGTGCGGAAGCGGCCAGCGCTATTGATGATGACGGTGTAGGACTGGGGATGCCTATCGCTCAGAATATTGCGCGTATGATGGGAGGCACAATTAGTGTGAAGAGTCTGCCAGGCAAAGGTTCTCAGTTTGCGGTAACGGTTATCCTAAGGCTTCAGAATCCGGTTCAGTATGCCAATGTTTGTGACAAAGACAGCGAGGATATTCAGGATGTTTCTTTCCGGGGATGTAAGATTCTTCTGGTGGAAGATAATGAATTGAATCAGGAGATTGCCATGGAATTAATCGGAGAAATCGGGGCAAGAGTAGAGTGTGCTTCAGATGGCCGAAAAGGCTTGAGGCGTTTTGCAGAGATGCCGGAGGGATATTACGATATGATTCTCATGGATATACAGATGCCGGTTATGAATGGATTTGAAGCTACTCGTGCGATTCGTAAGCTTCCACGTGCCGATGCGGCAACTATACCGATTATTGCCTTATCGGCAAATGTATCTTCGGAAGATATTGTTGCAGGCAGAGAGTCGGGGATGAATGGACATCTCGCCAAGCCGCTGGATATTCCACAATTGATAGAACGTATGAATTTTTGGCTGAACAGCCATTAATCTGGTATGTAAAACCGTGCAGAATTAATTCTGCACGGTTTCTATATTAGAGATATCCGAATCTATCACTAACGAATAGTTTGTATAATATACAACGAACCCTGGTTTTGCCCCATTTGGTTTTTTGACGTGTTTCTTTTCTACATAATCGATCTCGACTTTGTCGCTGCCGCGATTCTTAGAATAATAGGCGGCAAGACGTCCTGCCTCTTCAAAAGTACGGTCTGGCAGTTCATCGCCGTTTGTCTTTACGATTACATGAGAACCAGGCGCTCCTTTTGCATGGAACCACCAGTCATTTCCCACTGCAAAAGAAAAAGTCAGTTCATCATTCTGCAGATTGTTTTTGCCCACATACATGTGATAACCGTCACTGGAAATGTAGTGCATGGGTTTACTGTTAAGTTTTACTTTTTTCTTAGTGAATTTTCTGCGGATATAGCCGCTTTGCATCAACTCTTCCTTAATCTGCGCAAGATCAGCTTCGTTCATGGCAATGTCCAGGGCATTACTGATGGATTCCAGATACTGGATATCCTCAGAAGTTTCCTGAAGCAGTTTTGTGAGCGCTTCAAAAGTCCGCTTCTGTTTATTATACCTGGCAAAATATTTCTGAGAATTTTCTTGAGGTGTCAGTATCGGATCCAGGGGAATCGTGATTTCCTGATCCGTATAATAATTCAGGGCTGTCAGTTCTTTCGAACCATGAGGAAGACTATAGCCGTAGATATTGATTAATTCCCCATATACTTTGTATTTCTCACGGTTCTCAGTGTCTTTTAACTGCCTGGTCTGCAGATCATATTTCTTCCGGTTACGCTCTAAAGCGGTCTGTACGACATGACGCAGGTCGGTGCTTTTCTGTCGGATTCTTGTAAGGGCATTCCTATCAGCATAATAAGTGATAAGTACCTGAGAGATAGAGTCGAATTCCTTGTTCAGATACTGGCTATAGTGCGACAGGGGCAGTGCGCAGAATTCTTTGGGGGTATTGCCGTCGTAATAGATTACGGGTTGGTACTCTCCCAGCTTTATCTGTTCCATATAGTAAGAGAACTGCCGATATAGATGGGCAAGCATATCCAAAGAAAGATCTTTGGCAGTCATGTCAGATTCAAGTCCTGCAAGGGAGCAGATCTCTTCTGCAAGGACTGGGCTGATACCTGTAAAACTGGTATAGACAGCTTTACTAAGCCGAGAAGGCTTTTTCGTCAAAGCTTCTATGAAAGATTCCTGGCTTACGTCTAACGGGTTTAGTTTTGACATCGTATCTGGTATAAAGTACTCTCTTCCAGGCAATACTTCACGCACGGAACTCATCTGTGCATTTACATGCTTGATACTGTCAATGATCCGTCCTTTGTCATCGCAGAAAATAATGTTGCTGTGTTTTCCCATTATCTCGATGATTAGTTTTTTCCTGCACAGATCGCCCAGTTCGTCCAGATGTTCAATGTCCAGATGGATGATACGTTCCAGGCCGGGCTGAGAGATATCTGTTATCCTGCCATTTCCGATATGCTTGCGCAGAAGCATGCAGAAATTAGGCGCGGTCATGGGGCTTAATTTGTTTTCGTCTGTCAAATATATCAAAGGAAGAGAGGCACTTGCCGAGATATAGAGTCTGTTTGCTCCGGCTGGCGTCTTAATGGTAAGCAGCAGTTCGTCCGTCTCAGGCTGGGCAATCTTAGTGATACGTCCGCCTGTCAGGGTGTTTTTGAGTTCCTGCGTCACTGCAGCAACTGTAATTCCGTCAAAAGCCATAATATGATTCCTTTCTATGTTTCATGCTGTGATTGGTATTGTTTTTAGCAAGTGTCCGCTCACCCGCGCCATTCGCAAAAACCGCGCCTGCGGCGCTTAATTCCCGTGAGTAACGAGTGAGCTGAGAATAGTATATCATGGTTGACGCAATTTGCCAAATGGCTTATAATGAATGAAGTGTTTTGTACCAGTATTATTAAAAGTGGGAAGGGTTCATATCATGATAAAAAGTATGACAGGATTCGGGCGTTGTGAGATATCCGATGAGGAACAGAAGTTCATAGTAGAGATGAAAGGTGTTAATCACCGCTATCTGGACGTGAATATCCGTATGCCGAAGAAATTGAATTTTTTCGAGACAGCAATCCGCAATTTATTAAAACAGAGTATCCAACGTGGAAAAGTAGATATTTTTATTACATATGAAGATCTCTCAGAGAGTCAGGTATCGCTTAAGTATAACGAGGCTCTTGCCGGTGAATATCTGATGTATCTGAAGCAGATGAAAGATAAATTTTCTCTGGAGAATGATATCCGGGTGTCTACGCTGTCACGTTATCCCGATGTGCTGACTATGGAAGAACAGGCAGTCGATGAAGAGGAGCTGTGGCATGGGCTCAAGAAGGCATTAGATGGGGCGATTCAGCGTCTGGTTGAGACGAGAGCCCTGGAAGGAGAACACCTGAGAGAAGACATTACAGGGAAGCTTGATAAGATGCTGGAACTGGTAGGATATATTGAAGAGCGGTCTCCGAAGATTATCGCAGAGTACCGGGAGAAGCTGGAGAATAAGGTTAGGGAATTATTGGCTGATACCCAGCTTGAAGAAGGAAGAATTGCAGCAGAGGTTGTGATATTTGCAGATAAGATTTGTACGGACGAAGAGATTGTGAGACTTAAGAGCCATATCGTACACATGAAAGAGACACTTGAGTCAAAGGAGAATGGTATCGGACGTAAGCTGGATTTTATTGCTCAGGAGATGAACCGGGAGGCAAACACGATTCTTTCAAAGGCAAATGACCTGGAGATTTCTAATGCGGGAATCGATCTTAAGACAGAGATTGAGAAAGTAAGAGAGCAGATACAGAATATTGAATGATAAATGTATAAGTGGGGACTAGACAATGGAAGAAAGAGGAATTCTTATTGTAGTGTCCGGATTCTCTGGATCCGGCAAGGGTACGATTATGAATGAGATTATGCGAAGGTATGATAATTATGCGTTATCTGTCTCCGCAACGACAAGAAAACCGCGGACCGGCGAAGAGAATGGAAGAGAGTATTTCTTTAAAACCGTAGAAGAATTTGAAAAAATGATTGCGAAAGATGAATTGATAGAGTATGCTAGATACGTGGACAATTACTACGGGACTCCGCGGACATATGTGGAGGAGCAGCTGGAGGCAGGGAAGGACGTGATTCTGGAGATAGAGATTCA
>CANSLW010000237.1 GCA_947647815.1 uncultured Dorea sp.
CCAGTCGGATTACAATCATGTATCCTGGGGGGAACTGGAGCCTGTGGTTGAGAAGGGTGAACGCTGGAATATCAAGGAGATTGGCAATACCTCTGTATCTGTCCAGCTAGAATACCGTGTGAGATGCAAAGGCGAGGAAAACGAGACAGATGTGTATCAGACACAGGAATTTTTCCGTGTGAGTCATTCCAGTGATATGCAGAAGACATTTCTCCTGGATTACGACAGGACTATGGAACAGATTTTCGATGCGACAAAGCATGCCTTGAACGAACGGGGGATTATACTGGGGATTGTGCCCAAAGATGTCCAGTATCTTGTGGATAAGGATGGGCTTACAGTATCTTTTGTGGCAGCAAATGAGTTGTGGAATTACAATAAGAAGACGGATGAGGCCTCTTTAGTATTTAGTTTTGCAGATGTAGAGAACAGTGACGTGCGGAATATGGGATCTGATTACAGGATAAAGCTATTAGGGATGGACGGAAAGGGGAATACGACATTTGCCGTGTGCGGCTATATGAGCCGCGGAGTACATGAGGGTGAAGTTGGAGTTGCTGTCTATTATTATAATATACAGAAGAATTCTGTTGAGGAAAGAGTGTTTATCACTACCGGGCAATCTTATGGAATCGCAGTCAATGAACTGAGTAACATGATTTACTATAATGTGGATGAGAATCTTCTATATGTTATGTTGGATGGAGCGCTGTATGAATTTGATGTGAAGCGAGAGAGAAACCGGGCATTAGTGGAAGAACTGGAAAGTGCGCAGTATGCGATATCGGAGGATGGCAGATTTGCGGCATGGCAGGAAGGCGGAGAATTGAATGCGGCGAGGAAGATTGTCGTCAAAGACTTCGAGACAGGAGAAGAGCGTACGGTAGAATGTGAAGAGGATGAGTGCATTCGGCCGTTAGGATTTATAAAGCAGGATTTTGTGTATGGAACTGCCAAGACTGCAGACACGGGCAGGACTATTTCTGGAGAGCTTACGGTTCCTATCTATAAAGTTGAGATTCAGAACAGTAAAAGTGAGATTGTGAAGACGTATCAGATGGAGGGAATCTATGTCCTGGATGCTGTGTTCGAAGATAATATGATTACACTTAACCGTGCTACAAAAGATGGAGAGACCTATGCGGGGACATCACCAGATTATATTACGAATAACGAGGAGAAGGAAAAGAGTAATATCTATGTGGAGACTTATGCTACGGATTTAAAGGAGACACAGGTCAGGCTTGTCTATGATGATGGTATCTCTGATAAAGAACCTAAGGTTCTAAAACCAAAGCAGATACTGATAGATAATCAAAAAACGCTGAGTTTTGATGATATCAGCCATGAGGATAAGTATTATGTATATGGCTATGGGGAGTTACGGGGAATCTACGATAAAGCAGGAGAAGCCATTCAGGCGGCGGATGATTATAATGGTGTTGTGGTAGATACTAACCAGGCATATATCTGGACAAAGGGGAATAACCGGCAGCAGCATGAAGTGGTGGGAAAGGAAGAACTTATCCAGTCTGCTATGGAGCGCCTGCGGCAGAATGAAGCGCCTGCGGATATTATGAAAGACTTGAACGAGGGCAGGAGCCTTGATCTGACAGGTTGTACGGCAGAGCAGATTATCTCTCTTCTGGATCAGAATATCCCGGTGATTGGAATGTTGGATACGCAGAATGCTGTCATATTAGTCGGTTATTATGACAGGAGTTTGGTGTATATCCAGGTGGAGACAGGGGATCGTCTTGTTACTTCGACGAGACAGATGGATCAGATGACAGAAGGAAGCGGGAATATCTACGTTGGTTAGTGTACGGATATATATTGACATATGTAAAATGGCTGCCGGTGGCAGCCATTTTGTTATGCCATCGTATGCAAATAAGCTGCAAAAGACAGATTATTTGTACTGGTGTGCCGTAACAAATATAAGGTTTTTGTATTTTTTAAGTCCAAAATACAGAATCAATCCGAGTACACCGCAGGATAAGACTTCTCCTACACCGACTGTCAGCATCATGAATGGGATAGGGAGTGTTACGCCATAGCCAAAACGCAATACGAAGGGAACAATGACCGTGTTCGCAAGGATTGGTGGAAACGGCGCCAGTAATGGATTGTTATTACGCAGCTGGTAAGTACAGAATGCCCCGATTAAAGTAGCGATACTTCCGAAGATAATATCCGGCAAGATAGCGCCGCCTAAGATATTGCCGATCAGACAGCCTATGAACAGACCGGGAACGGCAGCGGGGGTGAATAACGGAAGGATGGTAAGCGCTTCGGCGATTCTTACCTGGATCTCTCCGAAAGAAAATGGTGCGAATACGTAAGTGAGCACCACATAGATGGCAGCGATCATGGCTGCCTGGCTTAGAAAAGCTGTGTTTGTTTTTTTCATAGTTTTGATTCTCCTTTAGTTTTGTTTTACGAGTGGAAGGTCTCGAACACTCGATTCATTTTACGCCGGGAATCGGCGGCAAGCCTTGATAGACCTTGGTTTTTGCAGACTTGCAACGTTTGATAGTATAGCATGAAGAAGGAAAGAAATCAAGCTTTGCCCAAATTTTGCCCAAATATTTTAGAAACGAGATGATTCGTCTGCATAAGACGCAGGAGTTATCTGATGATGAAGTATTAGATCTTATGGGGTTTGTGAATACTATTATTACACATATTACAAATGGAAATGAGAACGAAGAAAGGTTGGTGAATATTATGGGTGGAACGATTATTGAGACAGAATCTGAAAAGATTGTAAAAAGAGCAAAGGCATAGATAATTATTGAAATTGGACAGGAGGACGGTCTTGACGACGAGGTTATTTTGAAAAGGATGCAGGAGAAGATAGGCGTGTCTTTAGAACGGGCGATGGGATATCTGGAGCAGTTCGGCAAACAGCTTGCGTAAGCATCAGGTATCTGCCCGAATTTTGCCCGAATCTGCCTGGTACAAGACAAGATAAGAAAAAAAGAAAAACCCTGGAAATGCTGAATTTCCGGGGTTTTTGCGTTATCATAAAACATGATAAAACCATAGAGCATAAATGAATGTAACCTTTTATGAATTTTACGACTCTAATATATGTAAAGAAAAAGACGTCTTTTCATATAGCTTTTCTATACTATTGTATGCAAATGCTGCCGGAGGCAAGATGTTTACACGATTCATGATTAAGGAAGAAGGAGATGCAATGGATACGAATCAGCTAAAACTTATTAAAAAGGCTGTAAAGGGAGATCCGGATGCCTACGGAAGATTGATCAGCGAGCATCAGGAATATCTGTATAAAATGGCATATCTATATGTGCGCAATGAAGACACAGCCCTTGATGTGGTTGGAACCACGATATTAAACGCATACCAGAGTATACGTTCGCTAAAGGAACCGGAGTATTTTAAGACCTGGATTACCAGAATTTTGATTCATATAGCTCAAGGCGAGTTGAGAAAGGCTGTTTACTACAGCGAGTTGGATCAGGTGGAACTGCCCGACCGTTATCACGGCGTATCGCTGGAAGAAAAATACGATATAAATTCAGCGATTAATCAGTTGTCTGAGAAATACCGCACGGTCATTTATCTGAAGTATTTCAGCGAGTTTACGATAAAAGAGATTGCTTTTGCCATGAATGCGCCGGAAGGTTCTGTCAAGGCATACCTGAGCCGTGCAAGAGAAGAATTAAAACAGATATTGAAGGAGGATTACGTATATGCAGATTAAGTTTGATGATATTAACGTTCCAACAGAAAAATTAGAGCAGGTAGTTAATCAGAGTATGTATGATATTAAGAGTCAGTATAAGAAAAAGAAACAGTGGA
>CANSLW010000238.1 GCA_947647815.1 uncultured Dorea sp.
ATATCTGTCTCATTATGACAGGGAGAATGATAAAGTGCGCCTGAAGATTACCCATACATACGGTGTGACGGAATACAGCCGTCAGATTGCCGTAAGGATGGGACTGTCTGGAGAGGATCAGGAGCTGGCGCAGTTGATAGGCATGCTGCATGATATTGGAAGATTTGAACAGTTGAAACGATTTGACAGTTTTGAACCGGATACTATGGATCATGCCAGTTTCGGAGTGCAGATTTTGTTTGGAGAAGGAATGATTTGTGATTTTATAGAAGACAGGAAGTGGGATGGAATTATACGAACGGCAATCGCACGGCACAGCGATTTCAAATTAGACGGAATCAAAAACGAGCATGAATTGCTGCATGCCCGCCTTATCCGTGATGCGGACAAATTGGATAATTGCCGGGTGAAACTTGAGGATACGATAGAGACGATTCTTGGTGTTTCTGCTGAAGAGGTGGGTAAGACCAAAATCAGCCAGAGGGTTATGGACCAGTTTATGCGTGAAGAATCCATACTGTCTTCTATGAGAGAGACGAAGATGGATTACTGGCTGTCATACCTGGCATATTTTTATGACATTAATTTTAAGGCGTCTATGGAGATTATCGATGAGAACAATTATATAGAAAAACTAATTCAGAGAATACCTTATTCGAATCCGCAGACAAAGAGTCAGATGGAAGACGTCAGAGATATGTTGCTGCAATATTGTAAGAGGAGGCTGTAAGATGATTCGAAAGAATGCGCAGAAGATGAAGGAGACGGGAGAAATAGTAAGCCGTATATCTGTGAACCGCTATCAGCCGGATTACAGAGAAGGCCTTACGCAAAATCAGGTCAGAGAGCATAAAGAAGGCGGATGGTCTAATGTGCCGGTGGACCCGCCGGTACAGACTACACAGGAGATTATACATGAGAATGTGTTTACCTACTTTAACCTGATTTTTCTGGTACTCGCAGTTTTGCTCTGTATGGTGGGGTCCTTCCGTAACCTTACGTTTCTTCCGGTCATTATTACGAATACATTGATTGGCATTGTTCAGGAGATTCGGGCAAAGAATACACTTGAGAAATTGAATATGCTGAATGCGCCTCATGCAAATGTTGTGCGTGACGGCAAAGAATCCAATGTAGATTCAGAGGATCTGGTTTTGGATGATATTGTAATATTTAAGTCAGGTAACCAGATTTGTGCAGATGCAGTGGTTGTTGAAGGAGAAGTCCGTGTAAACGAATCGCTTTTGACCGGTGAATCGGACGAGATTGGTAAGGGAATCGGAGACCATCTGATGTCTGGGAGTTTTGTTGCGGCAGGGCAATGTTATGCCAGGCTGGAAGCGGTAGGGGCTGATTCTTATATCTCGAAGCTTACGCTAGAAGCGAAAGCTATGCAAAAAGGCGAGCAGTCCGAGATGATACGGTCACTGGATAAATTGGTCAAATTCGTAGGAGCTGCGTTGATTCCTATAGGGATTGTGCTGTTTGTCCAGAGCTTTTTCTTCAATGATGAGACATTTAAGAACAGTATCGTTTCTATGGTGGCAGCAGTGCTTGGGATGATTCCGGAGGGGTTATATCTTCTCGCCAGCGTAGCTCTTGCGGTAAGCTCTATGAGACTGGCGCATAAGAAGGTACTGCTTCATGATATGAAGAGCATCGAGACGCTTGCAAGAGTAAATGTTCTCTGCGTGGACAAAACAGGAACTATCACAGAGAATTCTATGAGTGTGAAGCAGGTAGTACCGACAGAACTATATGACCCGGAATCCATGCCGGAGCTTTCCAGGCTTGTGGGTGATTTCGTAAAAGCAATGAGCAGTGATAACAGTACGATGGAGGCGCTGAAAGAATACTTCAAGGAAAATACAGGAGCTGCTCCAATTCATGTAGTGCCTTTTACCTCGGCAACGAAATACAGCGGGGTGGCATTTGAAGGGAAATCTTATGTGACGGGAGCGCCGGAATTTGTTCTGAGGGAGGATTATACGGTTTATCAGGAGGCAATACAGAATTATGCTAAAAGAGGATACCGCGTTCTTGTGTTCGGAGATTATGAGGGATCGTTGGAAGAAGAGAAACTGACAGAGAAAGTGAAACCATTGGCTTATATCCTGCTTGCCAATCCGATACGGAAAGAAGCGCCGGAGACATTCGCATATTTTTCGGAACAAGGTGTAGAGGTTAAGGTTATCTCAGGTGATAATCCGATGACGGTATCGGAGGTTGCAAAAGAAGCAGGAATCCTGAATGCACAGGAGTATGTGGATGCGGCAACTCTTACCTCAGATGAAGATATAGAGCGGGCAGTTGAAAGATACACTGTGTTCGGGCGGGTGACCCCGGCTCAGAAGAGACAGTTCGTTCATGCATTGAAATCTCAAGGGAAGACGGTTGCAATGACTGGCGACGGTGTCAACGATGTGCTGGCGCTTAAGGATGCAGATTGCAGTGTTGCAATGGCGTCCGGAAGCGACGCGGCGGTTCAGGCTTCACAGGTGGTTCTTCTGGAATCAGATTTTTCCTGTATGCCGTCTGTTGTGTTAGAGGGAAGAAGAGTGGTCAACAATATACAGCGCTCCGCAAGCCTGTTCCTTGTGAAGAATATCTTCTCCTTTTTACTGGCGCTTTTCTCTGTGGTATTTATGATTACGTACCCACTGGAGCCGTCCCAGGTTTCTCTGATCAGTATGTTTACTATCGGAGTTCCGGCATTTTTCCTGGCATTGCAGCCGAATAAGGATGTGATTAAGGGACGTTTCCTGGCAAATGTAATTCTAAAGGCGCTTCCGGCAGGGCTTACAGATGTACTTGCTGTGGGCGCGCTGGTAGTATTTGGACAGACATTTGGTGTGGATTCTACAGATATCTCAACAGCGGCTACGATGCTGCTTGCGATTGTTGGATTTATGATTCTTTATAGAATCTGTCAGCCATTTAACGTATTCCGTATTGTAATATGGGTAGGATGTGTAATAGGTTTACTTGGCTGCAGCATCTTCCTTCCAGATTTATTTGCAATTACAGGAATGTCAAAAAAATGTATTATGTTATTCGTCGTATTCTCTATTGCGACAGAACCTGTACTGCGATATCTGACATTGACAGTGGGAGGATTGCAGGGTATTTATAAAAAGATATTCCACAAAGACCGGACGTCTGGAAAAGATATGAAAATTTCAATGTAGAATAGAACAGAATGTGTTATACTAGATATAGTAAAGTATTCGGTGACAGATAAAAGGGGGAATTGTTATGACAGAAGAACTGATCAAAGAAGTAAAGCATATCCAGAAGTGTTTGGTGAATAAGGAGATGACAGGCGAAGAGTGGGAAGAGAAGATGGAGATTATCCGCAAATTAGAAGACGTATCAACTTATCTTAAAGATGCTTTGGGAAGAGGGGTTGAATTTTAGAATTTTGCAGACTAAGGCACAAAGGTATTCCTAAGTGGCTTAGTCTGCCGAATCATTAGCCAGGATATGTTTGAAGTAAATATTTTTGTGGCTTAGACAGCTTCCCATCTGCCAGAGGCACCGCAGGGCAGTACCAGTCCGGATTGTGTGACTGGAAGGCCTATTTCCTGAGAATCCACAGTTCCGTGGAATTTTTTCAACTCTGTCCCGAGCATATAGGTAAGGACTGCAGGAGCAAGCCCGGTAGTATAAGAGTTGACGAGGAAAAATAACGGTTGATCAGACAAAAGCTTTGTACATAATTGAATCAATGGATGGTCTTGAAATAAAAGTTGACCCATACCAATTATCAGTTTGTCCAATTTCTTT
>CANSLW010000239.1 GCA_947647815.1 uncultured Dorea sp.
TTTAATCGGATCGCCGCAGTGTATCATCACCCCGTTTCCGCAGTAGATCCCCACTGCTTCGCAAAATTAATGTTGTTCTGTGAAAGTATGATGGCCTGGATACCATGTGTCAGATAACACATGTAAACACAGATCATGGACCATAAATATTTTTTTGCTTTCATCTTTTCATCCCTTTCGTCTAAAGCCCTACTTTGTCTGGCTGGCCTGGAACTTCTGGTACTCTTCAAGCGGCATCTTCTTTCCTACGAACAGCTCGTAGTTCACGGCCCCCTGCTGCTGAAGCATTCCCACGCCGCCGATGGCCTTGCAGCCGGCTTCCTCTGCCTCAAGGATCATCTTCGTCTTCTCCGGGCTGTATACAGTGTCAGCCACCACAAGATCCCTGCGGAATAAGGACTTATCTACCAGTGTCACATCCTCGTGAGGTTTCATCCCCATAATCGTCGCATTCACCAGGATGTCACAGTTTCTGACTGCCTCCTCAAGCTTCTCCTTATCTGCAAGATCTTCTACCGTTACCAGACAATCAAGACATTTTTCCGCCAGTTTTTCCCTGGTGCCTTCCGCTCTCTCATAGAACTCGTCTTTGATATTAAAGATCTTCACTTCTTTTGCACCGTCCAGTGCCAGCTGTACATGAATGGCTGTCGCCGCCCCGCCTGCTCCTAATACCACAACTTTTTTGTCTTTGACCGGGACACCGTTTAATTCCAGATTCTTTACGAATCCCACGCCGTCCGTAATGTGGCCGGTGAGCACGCCGCCGTCATTGACGAATACGTTACAGGCTCCGATAATCTCTGCAGCCGGTGACAACTGATCCACCAGTTCTGCCGCAATGTTTTTACACGGCATGGTAAAATTACCGCCCCGCATGTTCAGAAGCTTGATGGTCTCGATGACTTTTGGCATCTGTTCTACATTCACGTCAAAGGCGAGATAAGCGTAATCAAGCCCGTCATGCTGAAAACTAAAATTATACATTGCCGGCGAACCGGAATGCCCTACCGGTGTGCCGAATAATCCCATAAGACCTGTATGTCCGGAAATCCTCTTTTCCATTTCTATTTCTCCTTTATTATCTGATAGCCTCCCGGAATCTCTAATCTCCATTTCATGAGCCTTTTAAGATTCCGGCTTTATTGCTTCCTTCACTTTTCCGCATCGTTATATTCGATTATTTCATTTTATAATTCGATTATTTCGAAATTTATTAGTGCAAATCTGCCAGATTCACGATTTGTTCCAGCCAGGAAGGGGAACCTCCCCCTTCCTGCCCTTCTTTCATGCATACACTCTTATCCGGAATTCACTTAAATCTGCACTGCCGCTCCATAAGCCTCTTTCGTTGCATCCAGCGCCCGGCGTGCCCTCGTCGCATCACCGATTACATACACTTCCTGTCCCATTTCCTCTAACTGCTCTGCAAACGGATTGTAGTTTCTGAATCCCATGGAAAGGATTACGGAGTCAAATCCTCTTGCCTCATGCCTTGTTCCGTCCGGTGATTCATACTCAACGCCGTCCTCATAGAACTTACATACCTTGGCGCTGGTAATCTCCTGGATCTTATATTCCTCGAAATCCTTCATCAGATACTTCCGATGCTCGGAAATCACGTCTGCGCCTACCGTATCACGGAATTCAATTACCGTCACGTCATGCTTCTGCTCTCCTAAGAACGCCGCCGTCTCACATCCGACCATGCCGCCGCCCACAACAAGAACCTTCTTTCCTGCCGCTCTCTTACCGGATAACAGATCGGAACCGTGAATAATCGCAGGATTGTCGATTCCTTCGATTGGAAGAATCAGTGTCTTAGACCCGGTAGCCACAATCACTGCATCCGGCTTCTCTGCCTTTACAAAGTCAAGATCTACTTCCTTATTCATCACAATCTTCACGCCGTCTTTTTCACATCTTGCAATGTAACTGCGGATCATATTAGTGATATCGCCTTTTCCCGGCGGATATGCAGCCAGTCTCATATTGCCGCCCAGGGTATTGCTTCCCTCGTACAGAGTCACCTCATGACCTCTCTCCGCACAGAGGAACGCTGCGCTCAGTCCGGCAACACCGCCGCCGATTACCATGACCTTCCTGCTCTTTTCAGCCTTTTTCATACCTTCCGACTCATGACCCAGGAAGGGATTCGCCAGACAGCAGATCGGCTCGCCCTTGTACATATTGGCCACGCAGCCCTGGAGACAGGCGATACAGGGAATCATATCCTCAAGCCTTTCTTCCTGCGCCTTCTTCGGCATATGGGGATCTGCCAGCGACTGACGCCCGAAAGCCACCAGATCGGCCCGGCCCTGCTTCACCATCAGCTCCGCAAACTGCGGTTCTGTATAACGTCCCACCGTGATAACCGGAATCGTAACCGCTCTCTTGATCTCTGTCACCAGGTCGGCGGAAAAGCCGCCGTGAATCGTGGTAGGAGCCCACATATATTCATCCTTGATATGTACGGCACGGGATACGTGAAGCGCATCTACCCCGCATTCTTCCAGATACGCCGCAATGGCCGCACTGTCGTGCACATCCAGGCCGCCTAAGACCTCGTCTGCGCTGTTGATACGGGCAATGACTGCAACCTTGTCTCCCACCGCCTTCTTAATCTCTTCCACAATCAGCCTCGGAAAACGCATCCGGTTCTCGAAGTTTCCGCCGAATTCATCCAGACGCTTGTTGGTTCTTGGAGACAGGAAGGTGCTGACCAGATATCCGTGAGCCATATGAATCTCTACCGCATCCACCCCGGCTCTCATGGCCCGCTCTGCTGCTTTTCCGTATCCTTTGATCAGTTCATAGACCTCTTCGGTGGTCACTTCCTGCGGCGTGTCTCTCCCCACTTCTGACGGGATTGCCGTCGCCGCCTTGATCGGAGCGCCTGCATTCTTGGCATTTCCCTCCGGCCCTGCGTTCTGTAACTGGATGGACACCTTTGCGCCCTCTGCATGGCAGGCGTCACAGATTCTCTTCAGACTCTCAATACTGTTGTCATTGTACAGGCAGGGCTTTCTCGGTCCGCCCTTTGCGCCCTCATGCACCACCGTTGCTTCAATAGTCACCATGCCAAACTGTCCTTTTGCACGCTCCGCATAATAGGCAACAGACTGGTCACTCCATGTACCGTCCGTGTTGGCAAAATTATTGCCCATTGGCGGCACTACAAAACGATTCTTTACTGTCATCGGTCCGATCTGAACCGGTGAGAACATTGTCTTGAATCTCATCTTTATCCCTCTCTATCCGCTCTTAAATCTGTATGGATGTCAGCTCTTCCGGCATCCCCGCAACGATTCTAACCCTCAATCATCTCCGGCCATGCTTCTTCCAGTACCTTCTTCGTATTGTCAAATGTATGGGCCGCCGCTTCCCTAAGTCCTCTGCCAAGAATCTCATCAGAGATGACCTCTACACCTACGACCTTCGGGTCGATTCCCGCCTCCTTAATCATCTTCACGAATCCGGCAGTGTCCTTTGCTCCCGTTCCCGGTGCAAGACGGTCATGCATGGACTCATCCCTTAAGATCGTCTTCGCATACGGCCTGTCATAAGCATCGTTGATCTGGATGGAAATCACTTTCTTAGCAATCTCTTCTGTCAGAATGTCATAAGGCTGGTCTGCCCTTACCCAGTGCCAGGTATCCAGAATCAGCATGGCATTGTCACGAGGATCAAGAATGTTTGTGTCCACACCAGGAAGTTCCGTAGGAATATCAAAGTTGAAAATAGGAAGCTTCTTAGTAGGCACATTGTTGATATCTCCATTCAGAA
>CANSLW010000240.1 GCA_947647815.1 uncultured Dorea sp.
CGCCTCTTCTCTTGAAGCCGCCTTCCGGACGATTGCCTTTATCGTAAGCCATGACATTCCTCTCCTTTCAAACGATAGCGTTCAAAACCTAATTAAACGGTAATTCTTCATCAATTCCATCTGGAATATTCATGAAGCCGTCACCTGCATCCGATACTGGAGCCGGGGCTGGTGCCGGTGAGGGAGCCGAACGATAACTTCCAGCATTGGCATCACTGACAGCCTTGCTCTCAGCGAACTCCTGCTCTTCCACCACAACCTCCGTCGTGTAGACCTTCACACCATCCTTGTTGGTATAGCTCCCTGTCTGAATCCTCCCTGTGATCGCAACCTTAAGTCCCTGACGGTAGAATCTCTCGGCATGCTCCGCTGACTTTCCAAAAGCCACGCAATTGATAAAATCTGCGGTCGCCTCTCCATCTCTCTTAAACCTGCGGTCAACAGCAAGCGTATACCTTGCAATGGCCAATGAGTTCTCACCCTGTGAATATCTCACTTCCGGATCTCTCGTCAAACGTCCCATCAAAATTACTTTATTCATATAATTACCTCTACTTCCTGCTTATGCATCCTGTCTAACGCATAAATACCTGATCACGTTGTCCATAATGCGGATTCTCTGTTCAATCTCGCCCGGAACATCAGCTTCGGCATCGAAGTGGATGAAATAGTAGTATGCTTCTCTCATCTTCTGAATCTCGTAAGCTAATCTTCTCTTACCCCATTCATCGACATCAGAGATCTGGCCGCCGAAGCGCTCTACTAACGCTTTCACCTTCTCGACTACCTGTGCTCTCTCGTCATCTTCGATCTTTGCACTGACAACAACAGCTAATTCGTATTTGTTCATGTCGTCTCTGCACCTCCTTTTGGTCTTGTGGCCCCCGCTCTTCCTGGAACCGCCCTGGCAGTTCTCTATGCAGGAGCAAGGATATCTGCCGCCTGTAACTGGCAGATTCATTGTATCACGGATTACTATGATATCATAATCCCAGGCTTGTTTCAAGCCTTTTTCTGCAAATCCTTTGTGTTTTTTTCCACAAGTTTCCTGGCAATCATAATCTGATGTCCGCATCCTAAGCATTTTAAACGGAAATCCGCTCCCACTCTTAGAATCTCCCACTCTCTGCTTCCGCAGGGATGCTGCTTTTTCAGCGTCACAATATCCCCGACTTCGTACACATAATCATTTCTCATCATTCATTCCCCTCTCTTACTTTCACACCCCGGACTACAAAGCGATGGTCATTGTTTGCACTGGTACAGGTAGACAACGTCACAATCGTGTCAGCCGTCGTCACCTCAACCCCGGTATCATACATCGCCACTTCCTTCGTCATATTCAGAAACTTCTGATAATCGTCATTGGTCGGAAAATCTGTCAGATATGTATCCGAGGTATCCAAAACCTCCCCCGTGGAATAGATGTGGTAAACCAGTTCCTCCCCGTCCGGCGTGTAGATATAAAAATAAGGATTCGCCTCCCAGAACGCCTTGTCCTTATAGTCTTCCAGATGCCGGAACATAGAGCCGTCATTCATATAGTGTCCGTAAAGAATCGAGTTCTCATCCCGAAACCCTGCACTATTATCCACATTCAAGAAAATAGTCCCCAGTGTATTTTCATTCGCGGAAAATGTCTTGTGCAGATATTCTTCGTTATCTTTCCCCTGCACCACCGGATAGTTGATCGCCGCCGGTTCCGGGTCAAATCGAATCCATGCGATTGTATCCGGATTCAATGCAAGCAGTTCGTCAAAATCTACCTGAAATCTGGGCCCGTCGTCATTTCCACCTTTCTTATTTTCCAACGCAAGATCCCGAATCTTATCATACTCACTTCTTCCGTCATAGTAACCCTTACAGATCTTAATTAGCTGAAAAGCAGAGATACAGAACACTGCAAATGCAACAGCCAGCACTATATTCGTCATCAAATTCTTCTGCTTCTTCTTTCTCCTTCCTCTCCGGCGGCCAGATCCGGCCGAAGAGCCAGACATCTCCTCTTCACGGACACTCTTTTGCCTCTTTCTGTCATCTCTTTGCCGGATACTCTTTCCGTCAGCCATCCTCTCCTTCGTACGGCTGGCCTCCTCTCCATTCTCTGGTCTTCTGCCTGCATTTCTGCTGCGGCCGCTCTTTCTGCCTTCAACGCCGTGGCCGGTGTCTTTGCCATCTTCCGGTCTTCTGCCCGTGCTTCTGCGGCTTACACCCGTTTTCTCACCGCCTCTGCCAGACATGCTCCTTCCATCCGGTCTTCTGCCGCCCTTTTCCTTACTGCTCTTTCTGGTAATTTCTTCCATATTCCTGCTCCTCTATCCTAAGCGTCCTTACTTCTGCTCCATAATCTCCACAATGGTCTTCTCCGTTCCAACCATTCCAGGGGATGCGATCATTCCCATATGCCGCATGGTATCTTCCGGCGTTCTCCCATTAATACCATGGATACTGTCAATGCAGACTCCCGCCAAAGCAAGATCTACCGCCCGAAACGCCGCATCTACCGCAACCATCCCTTTCATGGTACAGCCATGGTTTCCGCCGTCACAGATCATCCCCGTCAGACCGCTGGCCATGTTACGGATGACTCTGACAACTGCTTCTTCCTCCCCGCCCCGCAGAAACGCAAGAGCACATGCCATCCCTGTACCTGCCGCAATACCGCAGCCGCAGAATGCAGAAAGCCTTCCTGAATATTCTTTGATATACATGGTAATCAGATAACTAAGAGCCGCAGAACGCAGAAGCTGCTCATCATCAGTTCCATCCCCCGCCGCCTGATACTGTGCCAGCAGAGGCATTGTTGCAATAATTCCATGGGCCCCGCTTCCGGTAATACTCATCGCCGGCCGTGAAAGCCCCAGCACCCTGGCCTCAATTGCCCCATTACATAACAACTGGGCTGTTTTCAAAACATCTTTTGAGATGATACGGCCTCCGTTCTCCTTTAGCAGACATTTTGTAATCACTGCCTGCTCAGACGCAATTCCCTCTTCCAAAAGTTCCCTGTTCATAGAAAATGCCTCACGGATAAACAAGATCTCCTCTTTTGGTACCTCCCTGACATAGTCTAAGATTTCATGCAGCGAATAGCTGTGCACTGCCGGAACAGATTCGGTGAAATCCTCTTTTCTATCACGGTCTTTCCCGTCATTTTCTTCCTCAAAAATCTTCTTTCCATTCTTTTCAACAGCCACAATATGGGTATGGCTGCCCCGGATATGTACGGTACAACAATCCTGATCCGTCTCTACCGCAGCATCAATGGTAATCTCCGAGCCGATATGGTCCAGAACCGCCTCTACAATTCCTCTTTCTACCATCTCGGCCGCCTTCCTGTCATCCTCGGCTGTAATATCCGCGAGGGATTCCAAGCCCTTCTTTGCATCCGCCGCCACTGCGCCCAGCGCTGCTGCATACAGATTCCCGAAGTTAGATGAGTTCGGGATTCCACAAGTATATGCATTCTTATACATGCCAGAATTCAATGCCACGTGCACCTTTGTAATCTCTCCCTGGACATAAGACCTGGCACTTGCAACAGCAAATGCGATGGCCCCAGGCTCTGTCACACCAAGAGCCGGCTTCATATCTTCTTTTATCAGTCTGGTTAATTCCTTCATCATCTTAATTCCCATTCATCCTTCATCTATCAATAAATCAAACAATATTATATCACGAACCCTCATTCTATGAAAGCGTTTAAAAACTTTATATATTTTTCAAAACGCTTTATTACTTCTTCTACCCTGCATTCCGTTACCTTTGCTC
>CANSLW010000241.1 GCA_947647815.1 uncultured Dorea sp.
GAATTGAACCGTGCGTCACTGCTCTATGATATGAAGCAGTGACGCACGGTTCAATTCAAACAACGATTCTTCCCCTTTGTTTCGAATCAACGGCTTTAAATTCAACAACTCTTTATAGGTCGCTTCCGCATTGTGCGAATGGGAATAGACCGTCAACAGCGTATTCATTTTCTTAATAAATCTGCTTGTAAATAATCTTCTCAATGTATTTCTCCCCTTATACTTTGTGACCCTGTTCCTTATAGGATTCTCTGACGGATATACTTTATCATATCGTTCAAAATCTTCTCTTCATCGTATCCATATTCATCTTTATTCATCCAGATTACCTCTCTCTCCCTCTTAAACCAGGTAATCTGTCTCTTCGCAAAATGTCTGGTATCCCGTTTCAGCGTATAGACAGCCTCGTCAAGGCTCATATCTCCATTAAGATAAGACAGAATCTCTTTATAGCCGAGTCCCTGCATAGACACCATATCTTTTGTACACCCCATTCTACTTAAGGCTTCTACTTCCTCCACAAGCCCCTCTTGAAGCATCTGGTCTACCCGCCGGTCAATCCGTTCGTAGAGCCGCTTGCGGACATCATTCAACACAAAATATACGAACTGATACGGCGATTCCTTCTGCCGCTCTCTTTCATTGTGTTCCGAGATCCTCTGTCCGGTCTGCTGATAGAACTCCAATGCACGTATCACCCGCTTTACATTATTGGAATGAATCTGTTCTGCCGCCACAGGATCAATCTCCCGTAAGCGGTCATGAAGAACCTGAGCGCCTAAGTTGCGGGCTTCGTCCTCAAGCTGACGGCGATACCCGTCGTCTCCGCCGTTTTCTGCGAAATCAATATCGTACAAAAGCGCCTGAATATAGAATCCCGTGCCTCCGACAACAATCGGGATATGCCGGTTTCCATAGATCTTCTCAAGGGCTTCCTTTGCCATCTGCTGAAAACGCACCACATGGAACTCTTCCCATGGCTCCAGTTCATCCACCAGATAGTGAGGCACCCCGTTCATTTCCTCCGGCCGGATCTTTGCCGAACCGATATCCATATATTTGTAGATCTGCATAGAGTCTGCGGAAATGATCTCCCCGCCGATTGCCTTTGCAAGCCCGATAGAGGCATTCGTCTTCCCGACCGCCGTAGGGCCGGTCAGGACTATCAGTGGTTTCTTCATAATCATACAATCCTTTTAAACTTTTTCTCCAGTTCCCGTTTGCTCATGGCAATAATGGTCGGTCTCCCGTGAGGGCAATGATAAGGATTCTCCAAAGTCAGGAGTTCCCCGATCAGCGTATCCACCTCGGCAGCCGACAGTTTCATATTCCCCTTCACCGCCGCCTTACAGGACATGGAAGCTACTTTCTCATCAATCAATTCCGGAGACAGATTCCGGCTTATTTCATCTGATAAGCTGTCTAACATCTGTAACAGCAATTCTTTCCTTGCAATGCTGAACAGGTTATCCGGAACCGCCCTCACCGCAAAAGACTCCTGCCCGAATTCCTCGAATTCGAATCCAATCCGTGTAAACTGACCCATATACTTCCTAAGAAGCTCTGCCTCCTGCATACTCAGATCCAGGATAATCGGCGGACTGATTATCTGAGAAGTGAATTCTCTCGTCTTCATACTTTTCAATGTACACTCATACAAGACTCTCTCGTGAGCGGCATGCTGATCGATAATGTAAAGATTCTCATGATACTCCACCAGCCAGTATGTCTCAAAAACCTGCCCAATCAGATGATATTCGTCTTTCGCTTCTCTTGTCAATAACCGCTCTTCAAATAAATCCAACTGTTTTACTTCTTCTGACGGCTGCTTTATCCCCTTAGACGAATCCTGTTCCTTGAAATTCTTTTTTAATGAATCTTCCTGCCTTGTCTGTTGCGAAAATGAATCCGCCTGTCGTTTCTGGTTTTTTAAAGAATAATTAAGTTCCTTGGCATATTCAACGGTTTCCCGAATTCGGTCCGCCTGAATCTCCGGCTTAAATATCCCGCTCCTATCTGCCACCTCTGCAGAAGAACGCTGATTATGATAAGCTTTAACCCGCTCTTTCA
Source organism: uncultured Dorea sp. (assembly GCA_947647815.1). GTDB lineage: Bacteria > Bacillota > Clostridia > Lachnospirales > Lachnospiraceae > Sporofaciens. The sequence goes on from CANSLW010000241.1 coordinate 2,071, forward strand.
TCCTTTCCATAAAATAATCCAGGTTCCGCTCTGATGGCGGCGGCAGGGGCAGCTTTGTTGCTTTTTCCTGAACCTGCACAGAATCTGTCCCGGCATGTCCTGTATCTTCTATCATGTTCCTGGCATCTGCCGTGCGTGATATTACCGATCTTTCTATTTTTCCTGTAGTTTCATGCCGGCTTTTCGGATGCGAGGAATCTTGTTTGCCTGCCGAAGCACGCCCGAGGTTCTCAAAAGGAAGCGCCGGATGATCGAGTTCCACATGGGGAATCAATTCCTCGGCATGAAGTCCTTGATTCACCGCTTCATAAACCCGATTGTAGACTTCCTGCTGATTATGGAACCGCAGTTCCATCTTCGCCGGATGTACATTCACATCCACATTTTCACCGTCAATCTCCATATGCAGTACCACAAAGGGATATTTATGCTGCATGGAGAAATCTTTATAAGCATCTTCAATAGCTTTCGATATAATATTATTCTTCACATAGCGGCCATTAATAAAGTAATTCTCAAAATTCCGGTTTCCTCTTGAGACGATCGGTTTTCCTAAGAATCCGCTGATCCGCATCCCTGCCGTCTCCCAGTCAACATGTAACAGATTCGATGCAATATCACGCCCATAGACATGATAGATCACATCTTTTAGATTCCCGTTTCCGGAGCTGTGCAATTTCGACTGCCCGTTATTGATAAACTGAAAAGATATCTCCGGATGGGATAAGGCAAGCCTGGTCATCAGATCCCCCACGTGGCTTGCCTCTGTCATCGGCGTCTTCAAGAATTTTCGCCGGGCAGGTACATTATAGAACAACTGCTGAATCAGAAATGTTGTCCCATCTCTGGCCCCCGCATCATCCAGGTCCACTTCCTTCCCGCCGTTGATCCGGTATCTGGTACCGAAGTCCGTCTCCTTTGTCTTTGTAATCAGTTCTACCTGAGAAACTGCCGCAATACTGGATAGCGCTTCTCCCCGGAATCCCAGGGATCCGATATGTACCAGATCATCTACTGATCGGATCTTACTGGTAGAATGGCGCAGGAATGCATTGGGAACATCTTCCCTCTCGATTCCGCAGCCGTTGTCTGCAATCCGTATCAGCGATATCCCGCCGTCCTGAATCTCCACAACGATGGCAGTCGCTTTGGCGTCGATGGCGTTCTCCACCAACTCTTTAACCACGGATGCAGGACGCTCAATCACCTCTCCGGCCGCAATCTTATCAATTGTAACTGTATCTAAGACCTGTATTTTATTCATAACCTACCCTGTCTTTCCACTTTGTCATTTGATGCGCCGGCGCTACCACCGGTTCTTTAACTTATTCTGTAGCTGATACAATGTATTCAATGCATCGATTGGAGTCAGGTTGCCGAGATCTAAGTTCTTGATCTCATCGATCACGTCGTCGTCCTTCACTGTATCAAACAGCGACATCTGGGCAAGATCCACCTCATCGTAATGCTTCGGCTTCACAGCCGGCTGATCGTGTCCGTGGGCCGCAATATCCTTAATCCTGTCCGTAATATCCGCCTGTATCAGTTCATTCAGAATCTCCTTTGCCCTGCCGATTACTGTATCCGGGACCCCGGCAAGCCTTGCCACCTGGATTCCATAGCTCTTATCTGCTCCGCCCTTCACAATCTTGCGCAGAAAAATGATATCGTCGCCCTTCTCTTTCACGG
>CANSLW010000242.1 GCA_947647815.1 uncultured Dorea sp.
ATGAGATTGCCGTCTATGGCAGAGAAGGCGCTTCTCCCCGAAAGCCAGGAACCATTGGCTATCACTCTCTTCGGGCAGGAAACATCCCAAGCAGTCATACTGTCTTCTTCGGAGGTATGGGAGAGCGGCTGGAGATCACCCATCATTCCTACAATTGGGAATGCTTTGCAAGAGGAGCCTGTGACTGTGCCGTCTTCCTTGCAGACAAGAAACCTGGTTTCTACACCATCAAGGATGTTTTGAAGCTTTAAGGACAAAATAAAATGTATTTCAAAATCAGGAGGAAGGAAAATGTTATTAGTAAACACAGATTACATTACAGGAAAGAAATTTGAAATGATCGGTATGGTACGAGGCACTATGATTCAGTCCGTACACCTGGGTAAAGACATAATGAACAGCTTCCGCACTCTGGTAGGCGGAGAACTTACCTCTTACACTGAGATGATGAATGAGGCAAGAGCCATTGCAACCAAACGGATGGCTGAAGATGCACATGCAATGGGAGCAGATGCGGTCGTCAACATCCGATATGCTTCCAGTTCTATCGTACAGGGCGCCGCCGAAGTGCTTGCATATGGAACCGCAGTCAAATTTATCGACTGATTCATCTGTAGAATTCCTGGGCTGGCTTGTCTTTTAGGGTGCGGCTGTAATGTGAAATGAGATTTGGTCTGACCTGGTTGTGTATCATAGTACATTAGAAAATGCTGTCTTTCTGCCATATATGCCGCAGTTCTATACAGATTACCCATATACGGCAGAAAATAGCATTTTCGTTACCTCTCTATTTCTGGTTCGCCGGTTCCACGGCCACGGATTTCCCCTTTATCTTCGTATGATTGACAGAATTGATAATCTCCCGGGCATACTCCGTGGGAACCTCCACAAAGGTATATTTATCATACATATCAATGGTTCCGACCACTTTCCCTGGTATACCGCTTTCACCTGCCAGCGCCCCCAGGATATCTCCCGGCTTCGCCCTGTCTTTCTTTCCGATATTGATAAACAGCCTGACCATTCCCGGTTCCTCTGCACCAGTATCAGCAAACGCTTCTTCCGTTTCCTCTTTTCCGCCCGCACACAGTTTCAGTAATGCGGCTGCAATGTCCATACTGGTATAATCAGAATCATTGACTTCCGACTGAACCATCTGCAGATATGTGGTCAGATCCTCTTCCTCAATCATACGGTTCACGGTATCCATCAATTTCTCAATCTTGGTATTTGCCACATCGTTCAGCGACGGAACTTTTTGAGCATAAATCTTTGTCTTACAATACCGCTGTATTTCTTTGAGTTTGTATACCTCTCTGCCGGATACAAATGAAAAAGACCGCCCTACACGCCCGGCCCGGCCGGTTCTCCCAATACGATGGACATAATATTCATCATCCTGAGGCAAGTCATAATTGAATACCGCCTCCACTTCATCGACGTCTATCCCGCGTGCCGCAACATCCGTTGCCACCAGGATATCTGTCTTCCCTTTGCGGAACCCTTCCATAACCCGGTCTCTCTGCGCCTGTTTCATATCACCGTGAAGCCCTGCAGCAAAATATCCCCTGCCCAGAAGCCCGTTTACCAAAAGATCCACCTGTTTCTTCGTATTGCAGAAAACTACGGAAAGCTTCGGATTGTATATATCCAGGATTCTTGACAGTACCTCCTCTTTATTCTTTGGCTTTACCTCATAATAAAACTGCTCAATATTCGGAACTGTCAATTCCTTCTTCGTCACCTTAATCATTTCGGCATGATTCTGATATTTCTTCGTAATCTCCAGAATCGGCTTCGGCATGGTTGCAGAAAACAGTACCGTCTGCCGATCCTCTGGTACTTCTTCCAGGATTGTCTCAATATCCTCCCGGAAACCCATATTCAGCATTTCATCTGCCTCATCCAACACAACTGTATGAAGATGCTCCATTTTTATCGTCCTGCGGCGCATATGATCCATCACACGTCCCGGCGTTCCAATGATTAACTGGATACCGCCTTTTAAAGAGCGAATCTGCTTCACAATCTCCTGTCCGCCATAAATCGGTAACACCTTGATTCCATGCATATAATAAGCCAGATGACGAATCTCTTCTGCCACCTGGATTGCCAATTCCCTGGTAGGACACAGCACAATCGCCTGCAGTCTCTTATTCTTAGGATCAATCTTCTCTAAAAGCGGAATCCCGAATGCAGCTGTCTTCCCCGTCCCGGTCTGTGCCTGTCCAATCAAATCACATCCAGACATCATCACAGGGATTGCCTTCGCCTGAATCGGAGATGCCTCCTCAAAACCCATCTTCTTAACTGCCCGCATGATCTCTGGGCGCAGTCCTAATTCTTCAAACCTTACTTCATCCATACAAACATCCTTCCTACATCTATAAAAATAATCTCTACTTCCCCGGCGTCTATCTTACACCACAAAATATATTGTCAATGCTTCCCTAAAGACACCATTCTATATAAAAAATACTCTCTACCTGATACCAAGTAAAGAGTATTCACAAAGCCTCAATATTTATAATAACATATATGTGTTCTGCTTGTCCAGTACAAAACTGCTAAATTTTATATAAAATCCACCCGCATAGAACAGCTATTCTTCTATACTATATACCCACATTGCTCGAATCTGTCCAGCAATATCAGTATAAACCCATTCTTTATTGCTTCTCTCCTTACTGAAAGGATCGTTCACTCTGACCGTACCGTTATCATACCCGGTCAGTACAATAAAATGTCCATTCTGCGTAAAGTCTCCCGGACTCATACTACAGATGATTGGTTTGCCTTCCTCCAGTTCTTCCCTCACCTGCTCTTCCGTCAACTGCGCATCATAACAAGAAAGGTTCCAGTTCTCACCGGCTTCTTTCATAAAATTCCAGTAAGTATCGTTATTCTCGTCTACATAAAAATTCTCGGCTCCATATGCAGCAACCTTTGCCGGTGTAATAGACGGATCACCTGTAAGCCCTGCTGCAACCATTGCCATACAAGTCGGACCACAGCCGCTGACTGCTACAATGCTTGTCCCATATGGGGCATATCCCCATCTCTCATCATACTGGTAAAGATTCGGAATCTTTCCTTTTTCAAGATCATCGCCGATGGATTCTGCACTAGGTTCATCCTTCTTATCCCCATAGTGGTCTACAAAATCCATAGTCTCTGCATTCTTATCCAGTAATTCGATGACATCTGCCGGATAGCCTTTTTTAACGGCTTCTTCCTTGATCCGCTTTAGTTTCTGTGCATCGGTCTCAATCTCCACGGTCTTCTTTTTTGTCTTCCTAGAACTCTCAGCCTTTACAACCTGCTTTGCCATACGCTCGTCCTCCCGCTTCTGGGCTTGACAACAAAACAGTACGACGATTAAAAAGACCAGCAGCCAGCTAAGCAGAAATATCTGACGCTGCACCTGCCTTCTCCGCTTACGTGCCTTTATCCTTCTACTTGCATTCATGAGCGATCCTTCCCCTTGTTTATTACCAATACCGACAAATCCGGCTCCCACTCCACATCTGCCGACAATATACCCTTCTCCACGTTGTTCATTATACTCCAAAATCCGGCTTGTGGCAACTTTAGTATTCTTAATTTTTTCTGATAAATTTAAGAAAATAATATAGGTGATAACTGTTTAATCTATACGACAAATCAGGCTTTGAAGTATAGAGTATTTGCAGCGGTGGTTTTCGATGACCGGTATATACTTGAGAATTATAATTT
>CANSLW010000243.1 GCA_947647815.1 uncultured Dorea sp.
CTGGCGAAAAATTCCGGAAAAGTCATGACTTACTCTGCTATCATGTCCAATGTATGGGGGCCCTACACCGGCGATAACAATCGGATTCTCCGGGTCAATATGGCCAATATACGACGGAAGATTGAGCAGAATCCTTCCCAGCCACAGTTTCTGTTTACAGAAGTAGGAGTCGGTTACCGGATGCGTGAGGATGAAAATGAACTATGTTAACCCTTGAGGAAAAAGAGGATGCATTCTAGAAGTGATGCATCCTCTTTCTGCTTATGCTTAGTCGTACTCATTCAGCCATTCCTTCATTAATCCTATATACCTGTCCGTATCTTCCACGAAACACATATGACGGCAGGTACGGAACAATTCCCACCTAGAATTCGGGATTCTGTCATACATATATTTTGCAATATACGGCGTACACAGGTCATTTCCGCCATTAATCACAAGCGCCGGTTCCTTTATATCTTTAAGCTGCCCTGTCACATCATACTCCTTTAAAGTTCCCGCCGGTGTGTATTCATTAGGTCCCCATGCCGTAACATATGCTTCTTTCCCCGCTTTTTTCGGCCTTCTCAAGCATTCAGGGGAATCTTCCGTTACTTTTCCTGATGAATGACGAAGCATGTATTCTGCTTCCGCCGCAATGTATTCCGGATTACTATAATCATTATCCTCTAATGCCTTCCTGATAGCATCCTGCATCTTTTGCGGAAGCTCCTTAATCATGCGCTGCTGCTCTTCTCCCCACATCCAGGAAGCCGGAAGTGTACTAGAAAGAATCAGACTCTTCAATCCCTGAGGCTTATAATTGCACACATATTCCAAAAGCTGCATGCCTCCCCATGACTGTCCAAGGATATGCACCTCATCGAGTCCAAGATGTTCTCTAAGTGCAGCTAATTCTTCAATCCAGGTCTTCGAATTCCACAGGTCCGGACGGTTCTCCACATAAGATTTGCCACATCCAATCTGGTCATACATCACTAATTCACGTCCGTCTTCCTCTGCCAGCCGGTCCAGCACTTCAAAATAATTATGCGTAGAACCCGGACCTCCATGCAGCAATACCAATGGTTTCTTATTCCCTGTCTTCTTACCTACGATTCGATAATACGTCTGATACCCCAGATAGGGCATATATCCCTCTCTAATCTCCATAATTCAAAAATCTCCTTCCGTTCTTTGTCTTCATTATAGAGATTCTCCTGTCAATTGACAATCCTAATTATGAAAAATAATAAACACAGCCTTTTTTCAATTCATAATGATGAAGAATCAGCAAACAGGGGTTGACACGAGTACGAAATCAGACTATACTATCTCTCAGACACATAACGAGTACGAAATCAGACTTCAAAAAGGAGAATAAATCTATGACCACTAACCTTCACCCAGGAATGAAAGAATATAACCGTATCTTTAAAGAATGCAACTATATCTATCATGATATCGCACTTAAGTTAGGATTATCCGACAGTGGCTTCGATATTTTTTATACTCTCTGTGATATTGGGGACGGCTGTCTCCAGAAAGACATCTGCGATGCGACAATGCTTAGTAAACAGACCATCCATTCTTCTGTCCGAAAGCTTGCGGACGATGGATATCTTATTCTGAAATCAGGGAAAGGACGGGATATGCATATCTTTCTTACTGATGCAGGCAAGGCACTGATCGAAGATAAGATTGCCCTTGCAGTACAGGCTGAAAATCTTGCATTTACTGATATGACTGATGAAGAACAGGCTGAATTCCTCAGACTGAACAGAAAATATGCAGAAAACATACGTAAACACGCAGAACAGATAGATTTAAGTTTCTGATGGGCTTAAGCACCCTTGGCTTTATGATAGGTACGGGAGGCAGCGCTATCGTCTCCAAGGCGCTCGGAGAAGGCAGGCGTGACCTCGCCAACCAATACTTTTCAATGCTGGTATATGTATCCGCCATCGGCGGTGTCATACTCGCCGTGACCGGAATGTTCCTGTTACGTCCAATCGCCATCTTATTGGGAGCAACAGGTGAACTCGTGAATCTCTGTGTTCTGTACGGGCGAATCCTGATGGTTTCACTGACTGCATTTTTGTTGCAGAATGTGTTCCAAAGCTTCTTCGTTACCGCCCTCAGTAACGGTATCGTATCAACAACCATTTCGTTTCTACGAACTCTGGTATTCCAGGTTGCGGTTGTACTGACGCTGCCTATCGTGCTGGGGATCGACGGTATCTGGCTTGCGGTAGCCGCAGCAGAATTGCTGACATTAACAGTAACCATATGGTTCCTGATAAACCGCAGAAATCAATATCATTATGCATAACCGACAAACAAAGCCCCTGCTGCCATGCAACACCGGATATTTGATATCCTGTTGCCCGCAGCAGTGGCTTAGACTCTACAGTTATATAATTGACTCAATTATTCATTTCAATTGCGCCTGCGCAGCAGACCCGCACACATGCCGGCTCTCTCCCCTGACGAAGTCGTTCGATGCACCCGTCGCATTTTTCTATTCTGCCATCACAGTTAAAATGTATGACTCCCTTTGGACAGACAGACTGGCACTTACGGCATCCAACACATTTCTCCTGATCGGCCAGTATCAAGCCATATTTTTCATCCTTGTAAATCGCCCCTTCAGGGCATGCCTCCATACAAATACCGCAATGTATGCAGCCCGCGCAGATATTCTTCTGGAAATCTTTTTCTATCATCTTCTGAATAGACCTGTGACTAGCCGCATCCTCTTCTTCCGGAGAATGATGCGCCGCGATACATGCGGTATAACATGCATAACAACCTACACACTTTTCTTTATCAAATGTTATCTTCATACTTTTCCATCCTATGTTATGTATAATCTGCTCCATGCACAGACAGATTTCACTTGTGCATGGAGACTGCTCCTATTGCTAATCTTCGGCTGCTGCCTTCTCCAACCGGCAGAAATATCCCTTGAACCCCGGGAATCCTGATATCGGATCCAGATAATCTTTCCCGATCAGTTCGTTGGCGTCTCCTTTGGCGCTTCCATGATAAATATACACAACTCCTGGTTTTCCCTGAACGTTATAGGCAGCTGTTCCTTTGATTTCCCCGGAAGGTGAAACCACTTTAACGAATGTTCCCTCCTCAATACCGTAAGCCTTCCCATCCTCTGGATGAATCTCTATAAGCGGTACTGCCTCGATATTCTCAAGCCAGGACATGCGGTACAGTCTTGAATGGAATAACTGCGGTTTCCTGCTTCCGGTATTCAGAATCAGCGGATATGCCTCCTGATCTACCTTCGTCTCTTTCCGGAAATCATGATAGACCGGAAGTCCCTCATAGCCGTGGCTGTCCTTATAGCGCTCCAGTACCAGTGACTTGAATTCCACCTTACCGGACGGCGTATGGAATGGTTCTTTCTCATAAGTCCTAACCGCAGGCGGAAACAGGTTCTTCCCCATCATTCCCTCCGGATGGTTCTTTAATTCCTCCAATGTAAGTCCGGACGGCTTTAGAATATGCTCCATATAAGCTTCATACCCGCCTTCTAAGATCTCTTCACTCAGCGCATGGTCACGCAGCTTCATCCGGCGGAATACTTCCATGATAATCTCGATATCATTCCTGCTCTCTCCCACCGGCTCAATCGCCTGATTGGAGAAGAAGAATCTGCCGCCTCTTCCCGCATGTACTTCTTATGAGAGAGAGCAGGTACATGCGGGAAGAGGCGGCAGATTCT
>CANSLW010000244.1 GCA_947647815.1 uncultured Dorea sp.
TCACTACATAGTATCCGGTCGTCTCCTTCATACCACACCAACGCCTCTCTGTCTGATGATGCAAAGAAGCTGGGGAGGCCTGTGGATTTTGATATTCATATCCGTGAAGTATATGTCAGTGCAGGCGCGGGGTTTGTCGTGGCGCTTACAGGCGCGATTATGACGATGCCAGGTCTTCCGAAAGTTCCGGCGGCAAATGGAATCGATGTATCGGATGATGGAAAGATTACGGGCTTGTTCTAGTATTTAAATAATAGAGAAAGAAGTATCTGTGTAGCAGCAGTAAGTATAGGGGGTTTTCTTTAGATGAAGTGTGGATATTGCGGACATGAGATACCAGAAGGAAAATTATATTGTGAGAAGTGTGGTAAGGAAGTCTGCATTGTTCCTGAGTATAACCCGTTAGAAGACATGCTTACTCAGCAGATTAGAGGCGCTATCAATGGCGATGATGGCTATGAGGATTATCTGGAGTATGATTCCGGAAGAAGGAGAAACCTCAATACGGGCGGCGGAATAAGCCGAAACACTAGTCGCAATACGGGCGGGGGGGTAAGTAGAAATACCAGCCGCAATACAGGCGGGGTGAGCCGTAATACCAGCCGTAATACTGGTGGAGGGGCAAGCCGCAGTACCAGTCGGGATGTAAGGGGAAATACTGGCAGACGTAATACTGGTAACCTGACAGAGCAGGAGAGAAAGCGCCGCCAGGCAGAGCGGAAGAAGGCAGAACGAAGGAAAGCGAAACGCCGGATAAGAATGGGATGCTTTTTCATGATTTTTCTTCTTTTGGCTGCAATTGTAGGTTCTGGAATTACTTTATATCTGAATTCCTACAAAGGATTTGTGGATAGGGGTAACAAATCACTAAGAGCAGGAGCATATAATGAGGCCATTGATTTCTTTGAAAGAGCGATTCGTAAGGATGAGACGAAAGCAGATGCATATATAGGGCTGTCACAGGTTTATATTGCCAAGAGTGATCTGGACTGGGCAGAATCAATTTTTCATGAAGCGGTCAAAAAACAGCCTAAGAATGCTGACATCTATGAGGCATATGCCAAATTCTATATGGAAACAGACCAGAAAGAAAAGATTCCAGTTCTTCTGGAGGATGTAGACGACGAAGTGGCAGAACTGCTTGCGGGTTATATTATTGAAGGCCCGAAGTTCAGTCTGGATGACAGTGAACCGTTTGAGGACGTACAGGAATTAACGATGACGGCGAAGAATGGCTGTATCATCTATTATACAGATGATGGCGGGGAAGCGACTATTAAGAGTAAGAAATACACGGAGCCGATTCAGATAGGTGAAGGTGAAAGTGTGATTACGGCAATTTCCGTTGATGAGAAGGGAGTGCCAAGTCTTCCAGTGAAGAAAACCTTTACAGTTGAGCTTCCGATAGTGGATGCACCGGCAGTGTCGCCGTCTACCGGACAGTATAATTCAGCGATGCAGATTGAAGTCCGGGTGCCGGAGGGATATGAGGCATATTATACTATGACAGGCGATGATCCGACTACGGCATCGAGCAAGTACAGTGAACCAATAGATATGCCGGAAGGCGAGACGTTATTTAAGGTAGTTCTGGTGAATGCAAAAGGACGTATGAGCGGGATTACAACCAGGAATTATGTTTTAGAGACAGAATAGATAAGAGGCTGTTGGAGAAAATATTCTTTCAACAGCCTCTTGTTAATTAATCTTATTAACCTGTCATATGTTATTTAAAGTCTCTTAGTCAATTACCCGGATTGTGGATATGACAGGCTGGTCGTCAGTAAGGACGGTTCCGTTATCATCCTGAACAGGAGTGTCTTCGCAGATCTGATCTACGATTTCGATTCCATCTGTTACATGACCGAAAGCAGCATATTGTCCATCAAGGAAATCACTGTCTTCGTGAACGATGAAGAATTGGGAAGACGCGCTGTCAGGATCGTTGGCTCTTGCCATAGAGATAACGCCTCGTTCGTGGGAGATATTGTTCTTTACACCGTTGCTTTCAAATTCACCCTTGATATTATTCTCAGAACCTCCGGTTCCGTTTCCCAGAGGATCGCCCCCCTGAATCATGAATCCGTCAATAATACGGTGGAAGGTCAGTCCGTCGTAGAAACCTTCCTTTGCAAGATTCACGAAATTGGTGACAGAGATGGGAGCCGTGTCAGCATCCAGTTCTAAAGCAATAGTACCATAATCGTTTATATCAATCTCTACATGATGCAATCCGCTTAACAAATCTGCGTTGGCGCCGGTATTGTCATCAGTACTATTTGATGAAGTGTCGGTATTGTCATTGGAGCTGTCAGTATCGTCAGTGCTGCTGTCAGAGTTTTGCGCATCGGTTTTGCTGTTGTTATCTTCCTGGCTGGCAGGGGAGTTATCCGTGCTGCATCCAGTGATAATAGCAGAAAAAAGAAGCATGCATAAGAAAAGTATTTTGAATTTTTTCATAATGTACCTCCAGGATATAAATTGTACCAGATAATTGTAGAGTGTGATAACTGGAAAGTCAAATGTTTTTTTACTTTTCTGTTATTTTCTGTTATTTTTTCATGTATGTGGAAACCATCCTGACCATATTTTCAATCTGGTCTGTTTCTTCTTTGGACTTTCCTTCCTTTAGAACAGAGAGGATTAAGGAAAATTCATCTGGTGTGAATTGTATTCCTTTCTTATTTGCATTTGTGATCAAAGCCATCATTACTGGCGCGAGGGCTTTCCCTGTTTTTCCTTGTGTCTGTGCTGCGGCAGTGCGGATTAGTTCCATTTTAATAGGGTCGATACTCTGCATTGCGGGATTGTTCATCCATTCATTCATTTTGGGATTCTCCTTTCTCATTGCCCATATCGGGCGTATTTAATTCACTTTCGAACATTGCATTATACATGTCGAACATCTCCTGCTGTTCAGGACTTAGCATACCTTTCATCATATCCATAGGATTGAAGGGTTCTGGATCCCCGCTGGAAGAATTGGACATTGCCTGCATATTCTGAACCATTTCCATCATATTCATCATGCCTGACATTTGTTCCATCATATCTTTTTCTGCAGGGCTCATATAAGGCTTCAGCCCATCCAGTATATCCTGGGGCTGTGCATGTGAAGCAAAGCCCTGAAAATATTCCATGGCATGACGTAATTCGAGAAATTTGATATAGATTCCAAGAAAGCGCTGCATAGAGGATGGTATGTACGGCAGAAGAAGTTTTAATGTATAGAGAAAAGGGGGAGTGACCTGGTTGTCAAAAGGTGTCATTGGTCTGGGAGGATTTTGTTCCATATGCGCTCCTTGAAATAACGTTGTAAATATATATGAAGCCGGCAGAGAATTTATACCCATACGTGTATTATACAATTCATGTTCAAATTCAATATGGAAAAACTTAATATAAGATTATTCATATACTAATATTGAAGATATAGCAACTATAGAGGAATAAAATGGAGAGAAAGTTAATCATTGACGGAAATGCAGTTTATGAACTTGATGAGAAATGTATGATGAGAAAAGTACAAAATGAAGGAGATTCTGATATTTTAAGGAAAGAAAATTCGAGGTATTTTAATTCTGTAAGAGAAGAAAGGAACCGGATGGAGTGATATACTCCACCCGGTTCTGATACTTATCGGATACAAAAAGGCTGTTGATGGTAGTGTAAAATAATTTGTGTTTTTGGTAAAAAATGGCTCCTTTTTGGTAAGA
>CANSLW010000245.1 GCA_947647815.1 uncultured Dorea sp.
TCAGTTCCGGAATACCCTCCAAGGCCAACTATAAAGAAAAGATTATGTACATCTTCATGGATTCCGGCCAAAGGTCACAGCAGTACAAAATCAACGGAATACTATGTTTTTTTGCGTATTTTATTCCTGGTATCGCCATCAGCACGGGTGAGAGCTGATAAACAAAAACCAGATCAAAATCGTTAGGCAGCATATTCACCCGTTTTGATGCAAACTGCATATAGCTGATATAGTTTAAAGCCAGATATACTGCACTCTTTTTCCTCTCGATTTCTTTACACCGTATTATATGAACTCCATTAACGATTTCATCACGATGTCCCTTTTTATATTCTTCCGGTATAACCCCTGTAGGATAATTCGGAAGCCCTGTGAGCACCGTCACGTCATATCCATCTGCCGCCAATTGTTCACAAATAGGTGTTATCTGAAAGTTTTCCGGGTAATAATACTGACAGATAACAAGTATCTTCATCGTTACACCTTTTTCTTTAGATATTCAGCAACCTCGTTCTTAACACCTTCCTGGAATGTCCTGGGTTCATAACCGAAATCCCTTGTCGCCTCTTGGTGACTGTATACTCTCGGTTCACAAAGTCTTTGAACTTTCTCTCGATAATCAATGCGTCCAAAAGATACCAAATATAGAATCCATGCACCACTGTAGGCAATCCAATACGGACAACTGATGAACTTGACTTTCTTTCCAAGATTCTCTCCAATAACTGTGAGCATATCACGGAGTTGAATGATCTCGCCGCCCGACAGATTGTAATTATGACCGCATGTTTTCTCATTCATAAGAACATCGTAATAAGCTTTTCCAAGATCTTTATAATGAACCGGCTGAAGTTCAAATCTTGCTCCATTGACAATAGGCATAACAGGAAATATATCTACCATTGAAATAAATTTCACAACATTCATATCATAAATATTTCCATAAATCATGGTCGGTCGCAGAATTGTCAGGGCGATATTATTCTCTTTGCACTGTTTTTCCACATATTCATCAATACGTCTATATTCCACTCCTGCCGACTTATACTTACTGTAAATGCCCGTTGTGTGTACAAGGATGAGTCTCCTCATATGGTTACCAACAGCGGCGGCAACCATATCTCTCGACCGATGAATACCTGCAACATGAATCAGAGTATCACAACCCTTCAGCGAATCAGATAGAAACATCTCATCATTAAACTCTCCACGCTTATAAATAGTTCCCGGAAGCAGCTTCTCTATCTTCCCTGTCTTTGATGTTTTACGGCAGATAACCACGATACCTCCTGGAAATAATGCTTTCACTTTATCCTGATTTGAGGCTATATATTCTACCAATATCCCACCAGATTTGAATCCGGTGACACCTGTAAGAGCGAGTTTATTGTCATTGTTTTCCATTACCCTTTAGCGCCCATCCCTTCCTCATGTACTGATGCTGTATTATGCACTACATCCACGCCAGTCTAATTTTTCTTCATCTCACCTGTCCCACCCTCAACAACCGACTTATCACCATTAAACACATGAAGGCTTCCAATGAAGCACATAACATCCATTTTCACTGCACACCAACCGCCCTTCATAAGTTCAGCTGTATATTCCCCATCAAGCTTTGCTTTAACAGTAATCTCCAACTCGTCCCTGCCGTTGATTTGCGCCCATCCAGTCAGTCCAGGCTTTATATCATTTGCGTCATATTCATCTCTGCACGCCGTCAGCAGGTCTTGATTCCAAAGCCCGGGACGCGGGCCTATTATACTCATATTCCCGACGAAAATATCCCAAATCTGCGGCAGTTCGTCCAAAGAATGACTCCTGATAAAGCGCCCTGCTTTTGTTATGTATTGTTCAGGGTTACTTAACTGATGCGTAGGGACATCGTGCGGTGTGGACATCTTCATTGAACGGAGTTTATGCAATTTGAAATACTGTTTATCCCTTCCAATCCGCTTCTGCGTAAACAACACGGGACCGGGGTCGTCTATATAAATCCACAGGCTGATGAAAAAGAACACCGGTGAAAGAAGTACCAGGGCGAAGAAGCTTAAGATTATATCTGTTAATCTCTTTACAAACTTCTCGTAGAAAGATGCTTTATGCTCGTTATCGCAAACCGCCTCCAAATGCCCACAAACGCCATCAGCGTTCGCCGGCTCAGAAGGATTACTCACAAACCTTACCTTTTTCCCCTCCATAGGATTCTTTTCTTCCGGTTTATTCTTATATACACTCCCTGGCTTTTTAATTATTGCGAGTGCGGTCAATATCACCAAGACTATCCACAAAATGATCATCATGATTCCTCTTTTCTAAATTCCACTCCTACATCCCTTCTTCCACAATCTCAATCCCCAGATGAATGAATGACTGATTTCCCATAAACTCCGCTTTCACCACCGCAATCCGTTTATGGAGATTTATCTTCTGGATCTGCCCTTCCAGGTTCTTAAGCGGTCCGGAAATAATCCGTATCTGACGGTTCTCTCCCACAATAACCTGGGACAATCCCACTTCCTCTGTCCCGGGTTGGTCCGGCCCCTTTTTCATACTGCACAATTGTCTTCCTGCCTTTTGCGTATCCCGCATATCCTGTAATTTCTGCAGGAAACGAACATCATCCTTTGACAATGGCGTGAAATATTCTTCACAGCTTCCTAAGAGTTTCGTCAATGCCGGAATTTTCTTCAATTCATCGTATAATAACTGTGGTTTTTCAGAGATCAGAAATACATATCCCGGGAACAGCTTCTCCGTAACCTCCTGCCATTTCCCGTTATATTTCTTCTTTAACCTACGCATAGGGATCAAACAACCTTCCAGAATCTCTCGCGAAAGAATCCGTTCCATCATCACAACCGTCTGTCCTTCCCTTCCGGAAACGACCTGCATTGCATACCACATACGTCCTCCTGTCAATCCGTCCAGTTGCGCATGGCTTCGCCATCCGTACCTACATCAATCCATAGCCACAGTCACTCTACTCTATCTCTGCTGTCTATCCCTTCCAGTGCCAATGCTTCAAGAAGTTTTCCTACAGCATTTATATGCTTTTCTCCACAATCTCCAACCCTGCTGGAATATATCTGGGGTTCTGACTCTTGGAAGTGCAAAGCCTTGCAAGCCTTTTATGCCTGTCAATCTTACAGATCTGTGCCTCCACGCCCATTAACGGGCCTTCTGTCACCTGCGTAATTCCTTTGCGTATCACGCCTCTGGACATCTCGATATGCTTTTTTCTGCCGCACAGAGATCTTAGAAACTGCTCCTCTTCCGGATCCATCCTTAGGACGGCCTGTCCCTGTCTGGCTGCACTTCTGCGCTGATTCAATTCTGCCCTCAAAATCTCCTCATTCTCACTTTCCAAGAATACACTTGCAGGAAAAATTAATTTTCTTTCCATATGCCATGTCCCACGATAACGGATCATTCTGTCATAAGTTAGAATAAATGCATCCATAAGCGCCGTTTCTGACAAAAAATCCTTGCATAACTCCAGTGTTCTTTGCTCTTCCTGTTCTCTACAGGGAAGTAAGTACCAGATAACAATCCCCTCCCCAGTCGCAGAGTAATCTACTCTGCGATTTTTTTTAAATCAGCACATCTATTATAACTATCTAAGACATATAAATCAATACCTAATTTGTTTTTGTAAAAATTTGGGTCATGTCTGCTGTAATTCCGAGCAAAATC
>CANSLW010000246.1 GCA_947647815.1 uncultured Dorea sp.
TGGAAATAGAAGGGATTGATGGCAGGGCAATAAGTGACAGCCTGGAATTATGTAATAACCCATGCTTTTCCATACAATAATCATGGACAGTGTAACGATGGCAGAAGTACTGTCTCCAAGCAGCATTGTGGGATCAAGTCCCAATAAGCCAAAAAGGATTTTTACAGCCGGGTGCCCGCCGTTAAGGATTGCTTTCCAGATGGTGCCGACAACTGCGTTGGAAGATAGTACCGGGATAAAAAGCGCCGCTTTGGCAAATTTTCCAATAACTGTATCCTTTCTGGAAGCAATCAGTGCAGCAAGTACTGTAGAGGTAAGAATCTGTAAAGGAACTGCCATTATGGTAATCTTGATAGTGTTCATGATACATTGTCTGAGTTTGTTGTCCCGCAGTAATTTTTGATAATTAAAAAGCCCGTTGAATTTCGCCGGTGTAATAATGTTGTATTTTGTAAAGCTAAAACAAATGGCAATGATCAAAGATCCTGCCACAAAAGTGAGCAGGATCAATGAGATTGGCGTGATATACGCATAAGGCGAAAGAACGGACAAGATGTTCTTTTTTTTCTTCATGCTCTTTTCCTATTCTTCGTTATCAGCCCAATATTCGTCTAAAGTTTCATTTGCAAATTCAGCGGATTCATCTAAAGCTTCCTGAACATCCATCTTGCCTTCCATAATGGACTGGATATGGGAAGCTAAGTTTTCAAGAATCTCACTTCCACATGGGCCTACCTGTAACGGACGCCATTTATCACGGTCTTCAGTAACGATACGCTCCATCTTAGGATCACCGGTATAAGCTTCTGTTTGGGTCAAAGGAGCGCCAGGAGCTACTTTGTGATATTCCGTCATGAACTCTGAGCCGCAGATGTATTTGATCAGTTTCATGGCAAGATCAGGATTTTCACAGCTTGACATGATAGAGAGAGAATCAGCAGCGCCAAATGTTCCGTAATCAGCATTCTTAAGTGAGGTTACATAATCCCAGTTTAAGTCAGGGTATGTCTCTTTGAAAAGAGTTTCCTGTGACTGGGAAGAACGAGTTACACCAAAAGCAGCTTTGCCTGCACCGAATACGGTGGAAAAAGCGTCTGTACCGGAGAGGGAAAGAACGTTTTCAGGCATGTAGTCCTTGAGGCTTAAGAAGAATTCAAGCGCTTCCACGCCATTCTCATCATTGAAACGTGCGCTCTTAAGGTCGTCTGCGTAAATGTCTCCGCCTGCCTGCCAGATTAAGCTGTAAATATAAGAATTCAGCATATACAGGTTGCTCATATCACCGCTGTTTAGGCCGACAGCGTATCCATACTGATCAATCTTACCGTCACCGTCTGTATCTTTGGTAGCTTTCTCACAGATGCGTTTGAAATCTTCCCAGGTCTCCGGTGCAGTTTCATCAAGATCCTCTAAAATATCCTGATTGTAATAGAGAACAAACGGAACACCAGTTACAATCGGTACGCCATATAATCCGCCCATCATCTCACCGCGGTCCAGATAGAGATATTCGTCATAGTCTGCATCTTCTACCATATCAGTCAGATCGATAACAGCGCCGGAAGAGATATAAGTCGGGTACATCTCGGCATACATATATCCGATATCCGGACCTTCACCTCCGCTGAGAGCAGTGGACCATTTCTCTTCGTAAGTATCCCACGGAATCAGTTCCATTTTGATCTCACAGTTATTTTCTTCTTCAAAATCTGCCAGTAAAGGTTTGAAGTTTCCTTCGGTATCTTCATCCAAAGGCGGAAGCCACATGGTCAGAGTGGTCTTTCCGGAATCATCCTTGGAATCACTGCCGCCGTCACTGCTGTCACTGTTGCTATTACCTCCGCATCCGGCTGCAAGAGTGGCAACCATGGCTGTGCATAATAGAGTGCTTATTAGTTTCTTTTTCATCATACGATATTCCTCCTGTAAATAAAGTTGCTTTAAATTAGCAACTATATGCAATTGCATATGGCAATTATATATAATTGCTAAATAAATTATATATAAGCTTCAACGCAAAGACAAATTAATAAATATTATAAATAGAAAGAATCATAGAAAATATCTATAAAACTATATTATTAAGTGAAAGCATGGTATGATAAATATTGTGGAAGCTATAAAGTAATTTTATTATCTAAAAACGAGAATAAAATATACAGATAATAGAAAAGGAAGAATGAATATGCGGATTCAGAAACATAAAGCAGATCAGATGACGCCGATAGAGAGAAGGAAAGCAATCAGAGAAGGCCGGGATTATGACCGAATCCCGTGCGTTCCATTCATGAGTGAGTTCAAATGTGTTCTTACCGGAACAAGTGTGTGGGACTTCTGGCATGATCCTCGGAAGATGGCAGATGCGGAGATTGCTGTTTTTAACAGATATGGCTGCGACCGGATTGTAATCGGGCCGAATACCAGAGGGATTACAGAAGCGCTGGGCGGAAGATTCATCTATCCCGAGAAAGGAGTGCCCTTTGCAGATAAGCCGTTGATTCAGGATTACAGGCAGTTGGATGATATGGGTGTTGTGGATGCAAAGAAGAGTGCGCGGATTCAGACATTTGCCGAAGAAGCAGAGATACTGGCAAAGGATGCTGGCAGTATCGTTCCGTTGGAAATCAGTATCGGAGGCCCATTCACCATTGCATCCAATCTCAGAGGCGTGGAGATTCTGCTTCGGGACTGCAGAAAATGTCCAGAGGAAGTACACAAGCTCATGAGAATCATCACGGAGAGCCAGAAGTCGTGTATCGACATGGCGGCAGAGTATGGCTTTGGGATTGCGATGGCGGATCCTGTGGCGAATCCGGCGCTGATCGGTCCGAAGATGTATGAGAAATTCGTATATCCGTACACGAAAGAACTTACAGATTATGTATTAAGGCAGACTAGAGAGCGGGTGTCTCTTCATATGTGCGGGAAGACTTATAGTATATGGAAATACTTATGTGAATATGAACTGAATGAGTTAAGTCTCGACAACATCATAGATCTTGAACGGGCAGTAGAAGAGCTGGGGGATAAGGTTCCTATTGCGGGCAATGTAGATCCGGTGGAAATCGTGATGAATGGAACCAAAGAAGAGATATTCCAGGCTGTAAGATCTTGTATTGGGACTGGAAGAAAAGCGAAGAAAGGCTATGTGCTTGCTACAGGGTGCGATGTGCCGGATACAACACTGCCGGTCAAGATTGACTGGATGATGGATGCGGCAAGGAGCTGTAAAATTACTGCAATATAGACTTCAAGGCGGCGTACGTATAAAGTTCGTTGATGACAGGTTTCTTGTATAGCGAATTAGAAAGGAAAAAGAAAGATGAAAATTCATGAATTAATGGAACGGATACATTTACCAGAAGAGGCTTGGAAAGTGGCAGGCGAAGAACGGATTGGAACGGAAGAATACAAGGCTCAAAAAAAGCTGTTTTATCAGGATATCAGGCAGTTTGTTGAAGAATGGAAAGAGAGAGAAGAACGTTATGTATGGGCATTGGAATTCTACCTGAAGCTGGGTGTCGATGCTTATGAGGAATATCAGAAAAGAAATTATTCTGATGAGATATTTAACCAGACTTTTTACGATATTACAATCTGGTGTGAGGAGTGTTACCGGAATCATGGCGTCTATGGATTGGAAGAGTTGTGGTGGCTTGGGCAGTCGGTAAAGCTTAAGCTGTTCCGT
>CANSLW010000247.1 GCA_947647815.1 uncultured Dorea sp.
GAACCATGATGTGGATCTGATGGGAAATATTGTGATCCAGCTGCTTGTCTATCACAGACACCGGGAGCAGTCCCTTCTCCCGTTCATAAATATCCTCATGTTCCAGCATAATCCGATAGCGGTGGAAACCATCCACAATCACATACTTGTCCTCCGATTTATCATGATAACAGACCACAGGCATCGTATATCCGTCATTCTTAATACTCTCATAGAGCAGCTTCATCTCCGGCGGTGCGACCGCATTCGGGTTATAGGAATTCGGAACCACCTTTTCAACCGGAACAGCAATCACATGATAGACAGGGCTTTTATACTCCATAACTCATTTCCTCCACACTCTTATATTTATGACGGATCGCATCAATCCGCCTCTGCTGGTCCCTGGTCATACCGAATCCCATAGACCGGCAGATATGGTCATTTTTCAAAATGCAGCAGCACATCCTCTTCCAGCTCGGAATATCCTTCGTTGATTTAATATCATCGGTATCGTCCGGAATCTTCCCTTGAAACACGATTCTCGATTTCTTACTCAGCGTATAATTAGAGACCCCGTTGCGCTTAATCTGATATCCATGCTCCTTAAGTTCTTCAATCACTTCCTCATCCAGTCCTCCGCCCGTCTCGTGCCAGAACTTGATCGAAGTGTTGAATTTCTTCACATAATTATTGCGCAGGCGGACCGGCAGCGTATCCAGCAGAAACATGGTATAAGACTTCCACGTATGCCCTTCTGGCAGCGTGACATTCCGGTATCCCATTGCCTTTGTCTTTCCGTAGATCGCACCAAAGTTCGCACCCTTCACCCTGCCTACCAGTTTCACCCAGATCTCCGGGTCAATGACCCGGTACAGGTTCAGAGAATCCTTAGAATAATCATTAAACGGCGATGCAACCCTCATCTGGGAAACCTTCAGCCCGGCTTTATAATAAAGGTCATACAGACCATTATAATCATAATCAAATGTATAATTTGCATGCCAGACATCCTTCGTCGTCCAGTCATAAAGAGGCGACGCACACCAGAAATCCTTAAAATACTTCGTAATCCAGCACTTTTCCTTATATCCGAACTTCTTATTCAGGAACCCGCTGTATCTCTGCAGAGACTCATCCGCACGAATGCCCAGAAGACACACCGTCTTCCGGTTCCCGTGGGAAATCCTGTACCATCTGCCAAACTGCTTCGCCAGATCTTCCTGGTGCATCCGGTAGCGGTATGTAGTAACCGGATTATGTTTCAGATTCACCACGTATTTCTTCTTCGGCATCTTTCTGACCCAGAGTTCCTCCTTCTTATCATCCCACGGATACCAGTACATCTCATAACTGCTGAGAGCCGTACGGGTGGCCATGGGAAGGCACACCCAGTACGGCTCTACTTCGTCTTTAATCCGCTCGAACGTACGCTCCACATATTCCGTTGTCACCGTGTACTGGGCCTCAAAATCCTGATGGAATACTCCAATCCTTTTCTCAGGGGCATATTTCCGCTGATAATCCAGTACCATGTTCAGAAGCAGCCCGCTGTCCTTGCCGCCGGAAAAAGAGACATAGATATTGTCAAACTCCTTAAAGATAAACTGCATCCTCTCCTGGAACGCCTCGTACACGTTCTGCCCTAAATATTCTCGAACCATATTCATCTCCCGACCTTTCAAAAATTACCAATTTCTGGAAACTATTTGAATGTTAATTTAGCACATAAAAGGAGTAAATTCAACAAAATCGGATAAAATTCGTCAATAAACGTTCTCTGGAATACAAAAACGCCCCTGGCAGAAACCTTATGTTCTGCCAAAGGCGAATAAAATTATATTTCTTTTTTCTACCACACCAAACAGCCATGCCCCAACTGTCAGTGCAATCAATATCACCAATATTACATTTACCAGAATAAACGGCTTTAATCTCTGATCCCGCTTCTCACAGATGACCCTGTCAATATAATAGAACAAACCATATATAATATTACTAAGCACGAAACCGATCAACAAAGTGACAAGCACAATTCTGTATATACTGGAACGATGCATATTCTCCAACACGGAAGCTGAAAATGCCACACCGGATGTAAATGCAATTACAATAGCGGCAAAAATACCCAATATAGCTATATACTCCTTCTGTGTATCTTTCATCCGGTTCTCAAACTTTTCAATCTGCTGATTCGCTTCATTGATTTCCTGCCTGACCTGTGCAGCCTCTTCAACCTCTCTCTGAATCCGGTTAATCTGTCCTTGTATATTCTCTATCGTATCCTCTTGAATCAGTCTCCTGTCTGCAGTATCCGTATACCCCATCCTGGCAATATCCAGACTCACATGATCGTATAATTTTCTGATATTATCACTGATATCAATCAGCTTCCTATCAGAATCATAATTCTTAGGCTGATATCCCTTTCGTATTTCCATCAGATTCTGTCCCAGTACATCTATACTTCCAGGAAGATCGCCCTGCTGTATACTGGAAAGCACTGAAAAAATATCAGAATAATAATGCCGGAATGTATCTTTCGGATTCTTCGTATGGTAAAGATCCTCTAATCGTTTATATATCTTCGAACGCTCAGACGCACTCTGCAGAATCTCCTGGGAATTCGAAAGGTCGGCTAACAACTCCCGGAATTGACTGCGCTGCTGTTCTTCTTTCACTACATCCAACTCTCTACCCCACTGCTTTAATTAAGTCTTTGGAAATTACGCTGCGGTTCCCGGCTCCATCCCGATACGTTCTGCTCCAGGCTCCATCCGGCTTATGTGTCTCAGCTACCAGATCCCATGGCTTCAGTTCCCTCTTCCTCTCAACAATCTCGTCTATCCTTCCGGCATCTTCCTCATCAATGGAAATATCATAAACTGTCGTAATCGGCATGGCGCCGAATCCACAAAAATGATAATACACATTCGGCACCACAGGCCCGAACTGCCAGGCTTCTATATCGTCAGGAAACGCCATGTCTTCCTGCTGCAGATATGCCTTTTGAATATAATATAAAATCTTTTGTAACTGCAGATTACTAATCGGACAATGTTCATCTACACACTTAGATACAATATATTTGGATAATTCTATCGCCGTATACATCTTCCGTTCACCTCCCGTTACATATTCTGTCACCAACCGACAGGTTTCTGACAGAAATATATCTCTGCACTTTTCTTTTCATTTATACTATCATGTTTCCTCCTTCATGTCAAGAACATTTGTTCTTATTTAAAAACATTCAAAGGTTTGGTATTCTGCACACAATCTATGTTTTCCCCGCTTTCATCTCTTGCCTCTCCTGTCTTACCGTATTATAATTACTTTTATCAAATCAAACAGATTGTGAGGTACTCCTATGATTTCAACACTCGGACTCTCCATAAAAGCTTTAAAAAAAGAGCCGTTTTCCGGCTCTCACTGCGGTATGCGCTATTATCTGACTGCAAAAGACGACATACTGACAGCATATCTCTATCCAGAACCCTGGTGCTTTGAAGCAACCCCCAATGAGCAGAAGGAAAAGAAAGAATTTCCCTTCACCCAGGAAGGACTTGACGCTGCTCTTACCTGGCTGAATGAACGGTACGAAGCAGACCGCGACAACTGGGAACGGATCAGCAAAGACCAGATGCGGATATTCCTTAAGTCAACTTAACATAATTTCCCAGCCATCTGCTCAACCATAAAATAAA
>CANSLW010000248.1 GCA_947647815.1 uncultured Dorea sp.
TTATGAAAGAAATTGGCGCGAAAATCCGGTGATGTATCTGATTGTAGATTATATAGCGTCGAAAGTAATTGCGCTGGATGTGAACGGAGGCCCGCTTAAGCGTGCCAGGATGCATATCATTGGACATGGATTAAAGGATAAGATTGATACAAGGCTGTCAGACGGACTTGCAGCAGTTAAGCCGGGAGAAGTAGATACAATGATTGCTGCAGGCATGGGAGGCGGACTGATTATCAGGATACTTGAAGAAGGAAGAGATGTGGTGGAGTCTTTGAAAGCATGTATCCTGCAGCCGCAATCGGAAGTGTGGAAGGTGCGGAAGTATCTTTTGGATCATCATATGGATATCATTGATGAGGATATGGTAGAAGAGGATGGGAAGTTCTATCCGATGATGAGAGCAGTCCATGCAATTCGCGGGGAGCAGCAAAGATATGCTGAGTGTGAATATATTTTCGGGAAACGTCTTCTGGAAAAGAAGCATCCTGTACTGGAGAGATTTCTTCACAGAGAACTGGAAATCCGGGAGGATATATTTAAAGAGCTGGATCATCATGTCGGGAGTGAAAATGCTGCAAGACGGCGGGAGGAGATCCGGAGGGATATTATGATTATCAGCCGGGCTTTGGGATATTACTGTATTAATACAGCTTAAAGAAAGGCGAAGATACATATGATATGTAAAGAGATAATAGATATTATAGAGAAGGATTATTCCAGAGACTATGCGATGGACTGGGATAACGTAGGTCTTCTTGTGGGAAGGGATGATAAGGAGATCCGTAAGATTTACCTTTCACTGGATGCAACTGATGAGGTGATTTGTGATGCGGCAGAACAGGGCGCGGATCTGTTGATCACGCATCATCCGTTGATATTTGGCGGGATGAAACAGATCACGAACCGTGATTTTATTGGTAATCGTATCCTCGCATTGGTTCGCGGCGATATCTCATATTATGCTATGCATACGAATTATGATGTGCTGGGGATGGCAAAGCTGTCGGCAGACATGATGAACTTAAAACAGCAGGAACCGCTTGAAGTCACCAGTAAAAGACTTGAAGAAAGCGAAGAAAATACGGAAAATCTGGTTAAAAGTAGTGTGAAGCGGGAAGGGATTGGAAGAATCGGCTGGTTGGAAACTCCGGTTACTCTAAGACAGTGCTGTGAGGTTGTAAAGGACATCTTTGGGCTTGAGGCGGTCAGAGTGTTCGGCAATCCTGATTGTCAGGTGGAGAAGGTTGCCCTGTGTCCGGGGTCCGGGAAGAGCGTGATAGGAACTGCGATTGCCAGTCAGGCGGATGTACTGGTTACCGGGGATATCGGACACCATGAGGGAATCGATGCGGCGGCGCAGGGAATGGCTGTGATAGACGCCGGACATTATGGACTTGAGCATATATTTGTAGAAGATATGAATAAGTATCTGATAAAAAAGCTTGAGGGAATAGAGATTATCACTGCGCCAGTACAGCATCCGTTTATGACTATATAAAGAAGAAGGAGAGAAGGCGTATGAGTAATAAGATGTATCGGGTACAGATTGGGGAGGATGCCAGGCTGTATGAGGAAGGGACTACATATCGTACAATTGCCGAAGAATACCAGAAAGAATATAAGGATGATATTGTTCTGGTGGTAGTAAATAATAAGCTTCAGGAGTTGTTCAGGACTCTGAAGTCAGACTGCACGCTCCGGTTTGAGACAACTTCAGGAACGATTGGCCACAGGACGTACCAGAGAAGTATGAGCCTTATGCTGGTAAAGGCTGTGTATGATGCGGCAGGGCATGAGGCAATCGATAAGGTCCGTATCCATTTTTCTGTCAGCAAAGGGTTTTATTGCACCATAGATGGCAGAATTTCTCTGGATCAGGCGTTCTTAGACAAGGTTGAGGCAAGGATGCATGAGATGGTTGATATGGATATGCCGCTCAATAAGCGTTCCGTTCGTACGGATGAAGCGATTGAATTATTCAGACAGCATGGAATGCATGACAAGGAGAGGCTGTTCCATTACCGCAGGGTATCCAAGGTAAATATATACAGCATGAATGAATTCGAGGATTACCATTACGGGTATATGGTTCCAAGTGCAGGATATCTCAAGTATTTTAAGCTTTATCTGTATGACGAAGGATTTGTGATTCAGATGCCGGCACAGTCAGCGCCTAAGGAAGTGCCAGAATTCGAACCACAGAATAAGTTGTTCCATGTATTAAAAGAATCTGTACAATGGGGTGACATGCAGGGAATCGAGACGGTCGGAGCTTTTAATGAGAAGGTTGCCAAGAATGATGTCCATGATGTGGTATTAGTTCAGGAAGCTCTGCAGGAAAAGAAGATTGCGGAGATTGCTACACAGATTGCGGCACGGCCGGAGTTGAAATTCATATTGATTGCGGGACCGTCATCTTCCGGGAAGACTACATTCTCTCACAGACTGTCTATTCAGCTTCGCGCTAATGGACTGACTCCGCACCCGATTGCCATGGATAATTATTTTGTGGAGAGAGAAGAGAATCCGAAGGACGAGACTGGGGCATATGATTTCGAATGCCTGGAAGCCGTGGATGTGGCATTATTCAATCAACATCTGAAAGAACTGCTTGCAGGTAAGGAAGTTGTGCTTCCGACGTTTAATTTTGTGACGGGCCATAAGGAATATGGATCAAAGACGAAGAAACTAGGACCAAATGACGTTCTTGTGATTGAGGGAATTCATTGCCTGAATCCGAAGCTGACAGAGAGCCTTGCGGACGAAAATAAATTCAAAATCTATATCAGTGCGCTGACCCAGCTGAATATCGATGAGCACAACCGGATTCCGACAACAGACGGAAGATTGATCCGTCGTCTTGTAAGAGACGCCCGTACCAGGGGTTCCTCTGCCCAGAGGACGATTCGGATGTGGGAATCAGTAAGGCGGGGCGAAGAACGTTATATCTTCCCGTTCCAGGAAGAAGCGGATGTGATGTTCAATTCAGCGCTGATCTATGAACTGGCAGTATTGAAGATTCATGTAGAACCGCTGCTTTTTGGAATCGAGAGAGACTGCCCGGAATATCTGGAGGCAAAGAGGCTGTTGAAATTCCTGGATTATTTTGTGGGAATCGGAAGCGAGAATGTGCCGACTAATTCACTTCTAAGAGAGTTCATCGGCGGCGGATGCTTCAAAGTGTGATAAATTGTTACCGTTCAGCCTATGCTGTTCGCAAAAATAAAAAATACATGTTGACATCGTAACGCAGATGTGATAAGGTAATAGAAGTGTAAAGCAAAAGAAAGCAGAGTATCCACTCTCACCATAGCACAATCGGGTGACTATTGGTCCGATATCAAATATGAAGATTTGTAAGAAGGACATTTCGTTGTTATGTCATTCTTGCAAAATGTTTATATGATTTACAGAAAATTTGTCATCGACAGTATTTCTGTATGTTAAGGATGTAAAGTGGATAGTCTGACGGCTATTCACTTATTTTATTTATTTTATATGATGGGGGTGCACAACAATTAGCGATTTAATGATTAACGGGCAGATCAGAGACAAGGAAGTAAGAGTAATTGGAGAAGACGGAGAGCAGAAAGGTATCATGCCGATCAAAGAGGCGATGAGACTGGCTCAGGAAGCAGAATTAGATCTTGTGAAGATCGCTCCAAAGGCTC
>CANSLW010000249.1 GCA_947647815.1 uncultured Dorea sp.
GTCGCATTGCAAATCGTATTTAAAACAATTATATCATACCTCTTTTTAGAGATAATTTCAACTAAATCTTTGAATTTCTTGTAATTAAATGTCGTTTGAGAGACGATGCATACTTTCTGACTCTCATTTGCAAGCGTGAATGCTCTGGCATCCTCTGCGGTCTGGATCACACTCACCTGATCACCTGCCCATCCTCTGGTGCCTTCTACTTCCGGATGCGCCCCATTTCCTATAATAATAATGTAAGCGCCTTTCCGACTCTCTTCTGCGACAATCTTATGTATTTTTTTAACAAATGGGCAGGTAGCGTCGACACAAGTCAGATGTTTCGCTTCTATCATATCGCAGATATTCCTGGCAACACCATGAGAACGTATGATGATCACCCCTTCATCTATCGATTGCAATTCTTCTTCGGACTGAATCACTTCTACTCCCTGCCTGGCAAGATCCTTTATCACTTCTTCATTATGAATAATCGAACCATATGTATAGATCTTCTCACCCTTATGATTTCTCACCTGCTCATAGACCGTGTCGACTGCACGCTTTACCCCAAAACAGAAGCCGGCGGTTTTTGCTAATTCAACATTCATGATTTCTCCTACTTACACAATTCTACAATTACTCTGACAACTTCCTCAATCGACATATCGGAACTGTCTACCAGCACGGCATCCTCTGCTTGCTTAAGCGGCGCTGTCTGGCGGTTCATATCCCGTTCATCGCGCTCCTCAATATCTTTTTCTATCTCGTTAAGGTCACAATCTTCCCCTTTTGCGATCAGCTCATCATAACGGCGTCTTGCACGTGTCCTGGCACTTGCCGTCAGATAGACCTTTACATCTGCGCCGGGAAGTACACAGGTCCCTATATCCCTTCCATCCATAATTACATCCTGGGTTCTGGCAAGTTCCCTCTGAAGGTCCAGAAGTTTTTCACGGACTTCTGGTATCACAGAACATTTTGAAGTCATCTGTCCAACTGCCTCGTCACGAAGCCTTCCCGTAATGTTAGTACCATTCAGGTACACTTGCTGTACCCCATCTTCATACCGTATCTTCACATCTGCATCCTTACAGGCTTCGATTACTTTTTCAATCTCCTCCGCTTTTATTCCTTTATCAAGGAAATGAATGGCAAGACCTCTGTACATGGCGCCTGTATCCACATAAATATATCCCTTTTCTTCCGCAACCAACTTGGCAATCGTACTTTTCCCTGCGCCCGCTGGTCCGTCAATCGCTACATTATATCCCATCGTCCTCTTCTCCTGTTCTGTATTATATTTTCAAAGTCAACGCTTCGCAGCTTCTTAGCGGTTAAAACTGCTGTGCTTTTCGCTAAATGAAAGAACTGCTGCGTATACCGCAGCCCGCCGCATATGCCGTAGACCAGGCAATCTGCAGGTTAAATCCCCCTGTAAGTGCGTCCAGATCTAATACTTCACCTGCAAAATGCAGCCCCTTGACATATTTTGACTCCATTGTGCCTGGATTGATTTCTTTCGTTGACACACCGCCCCGGGTAATGATTGCCTCGTCATACTCCCTAAGTCCTGTAACCGTCATCGGCAGATGCTTAATCAGATACACGAACCTCTGCCGCTCTTCCCTTGAAATGATATTAACCTTCTTATCTGAATCAATCCCGCTTAATTCTACCATAACCGGGAGCAATTTGGAAGGGAATAATTTCCCAAGAGCATTCTTAAACTGCCGGTTATGGTTCTCTTCAAAATCCCTCA
This sequence comes from uncultured Dorea sp., assembly GCA_947647815.1. Classification (GTDB taxonomy): domain Bacteria; phylum Bacillota; class Clostridia; order Lachnospirales; family Lachnospiraceae; genus Sporofaciens. Next base: position 1,748 of record CANSLW010000249.1, read on the forward strand.
GGACTCTCTGATCCAGCTGTTCTTCATTAAGCGCCGGTTTCAGATCAATCTCAAGCCTCAATTCCTGCTTTTTAAGTTTCGCTCCCACATAACTGCTGGCGCTTATAATCAGCGGTCCGCTGACTCCATAATGCGTAAAAAGCATCTCCCCGAATTCCTGATATAATCTCCTTTTCCCCTGATAGAAGGAAGCCGTCACATTACGTAAGGATAGTCCCATAAGACTTCTTACCCATAATTCTTTTACCTCCATCGGCACAAGCGACGGCATACACGGGATAATCTTATGCCCGCATTCACTGGCAAACCGATAGCCGTCTCCGGTTGAGCCGGTCAATTGATAAGATAATCCGCCGGTTGCTATAATGCACGCGTCACCCTTGACAATCTTTTTATCGTTCTTTTTCTTCTCTTTTACTGCCAATTCCACATATGAAAAAGAGCCGTCCTCTGCAATCACTTTATCAATTTTGGTATCTAAATATATCTCAACTCCAAGCCGCCGCATTTCACGTTCCATAGCTTTAATCACATCTGAAGAATGATCCGACAGCGGAAACACCCTGTCACCGCGCTCCACCTTCGTCCGCACTCCAAGCTCTTCAAAAAATCGGATGACATCCTGATTCGTATACCCATAGAAACTACTGTACAGAAACTTGGAATTACTAACCACTGATGAGAACAAAGTCTCCATATCACATGCATTTGTGATATTGCACCTGCCTTTTCCCGTAATAAATAATTTCTTTCCAAGCTTCTCATTCTTCTCAAACAGACAAACCTCATGTCCATTCCTCGCCGCGGTAATAGCCGCAAACATCCCCGCCGCGCCGCCGCCTATAACCAGAACTCTACTCATCTTTGCATTCTCCTGACAGTTCCATCTTTTCTCCCACCATGTTTAGTTCATCTTTATTATATACCTGATATTCATCCCATATTTCTTCCAGAGTCTCTAATGTCGTAATCACTTCATCCTGCTTCTTCATACACAATGCCACTACCAGTGCATTCACCACACTGAGCGGCGCCACCAGTGAATCAACAATAGACGCCATATCGCTTCTTGCAATAAGGTTGCAGGAAGAGTAAATGGTCATCGGAGAATGTACACTGTCTGTCAGCGTAATGACTTTTGCCTTACGATTACCTGCATATTCCAAAGCTTTTAGTGTACGCATAGAGTATCTCGGAAAACTGATTCCAATAATGACATCCTCTTCATTAATCCGCATCATCTGTTCAAAGATCTCACTGGGACTGTTGGTATTCACTTCAATAACATTGTCACATACCAGATGAAGGTAAAAACATAAAAAACTTGCAAGAGGCGCACAGCTTCTGATACCTACCACATAGATCTTTCTTGCATTCAGGATGATATCCACCGCCATCTCAAATGCTTCCTGATCAATCGCTTCCATGGTTAGCTTAATTTTTTCGATATCCGAATGCAGTACGGTCGCTAAGATCTCACCCTGGCTGATCCTTCCATAGGTCACTTCCATGCGCTGAATAGAATTCAATTTCATCCGTACCATCTCTCCAAGCGCTCTCTGGAATTCCGGATACCCCTCATATCCCAATGCCATGGCAAACCGAACCACTGTAGACTCACTGACACCGACTTCTTCTCCCATCTTAGCCGCTGTCAGAAATGCCGCCTTGTCATAATCCCGGCTGATGAAATCAGCAAGTTTCCTCTGACCTTTGCTGAACTTTGGATAACCTTCCTCTATCTTTTTCAACAACTCGTTCTTTCTCTGCATAAATACAATGCCTCTTTCTATCAATCTTTAACACCGTTACCATTATATAGCCTGAATTCCAAACATTCAAGAGGGTATATGCAGTTTACCAGATAACAAAAAAGGGCTGCTTAAGCAGCCC
>CANSLW010000250.1 GCA_947647815.1 uncultured Dorea sp.
TGCGCAGTACTTACCGGGAGCTTCCGGCACTTGCAGCTTCTATCGGATATGAAACGCAGATAGACGGTGAGAAGATCATCCGCCTGTATGGAATCCTCGTTAAGCCAGGTCATGCCGGTATAAGCAGGAACGGCAGAGGAGGTAGTTATATCCATGACGCCGACGATGGTATAGGTTATGGTTTCTTCTGACTGGAAAGTCTCTCCTTCCTGAAAGAGGTCCGTGTCCATAAGGGGCTGTCCGTTATACATTCTTTGTCCGAGGGGAAGAGTAATGGTATCTCCAATCTGCGTCCTGGGATAATCTTCGAAATACTGTTTGGACAGTACGATTTCTGTCTCCGAAGAAGGCAGGTGTCCTTCGGTAATTGTGTGTTTTTCGGGCATGGAATCCCAGTATTCCTGGTTTGCGCCTCTGAAAACCAGGTAAGAACGCCGGTTTCTGCTGGAAGAGGGGTTGGTTTTGGCGGATTCTGTCTTTATATCAGAGTCGCTTGCGTCCTTAGCCGTATCCGTATTGACTGTATCAGGAAGTTTTGCAGTTATCCAGTCTCCTTTAATCATGACCGCAGAGACAGAGGCGTAATTATTGATTTTATTAAGGGCGCTGCCCGGGGTATCGTCAAAAAGCTCTCCGTGCCAGTTGCCATTATGCCATTTTTCCAACACTACCGCATCTGTCCACATGGTATAGACAAGAATGCAGAAGCATGACATCAGACTTGTCATAAGAAAGAGGGCAATCATAATAATGATGCCGGAGCGTTTGTTCTGTCTAAGGGTATCCCGCACATATTCTCGTAATATTTTCATCTTTCCTTCACCTCGTCAGATATATTATCAGGCATGTTTTTCGCATATCCTGTCATTTCATCAGATACAATCCGGCCGTCTTCTAACGTAATAATGCGGTCTGCTTTTAATGCGGTCTTCTCATCATGAGTAATCAGAAGCACTGTCTGTTGGTATTGATGGTTGGATAATTGAAGCAGCTCAAGTGTCTCGTCGGAATTCTTTCGGTCCAGATTGCCGGTAGGCTCGTCGGCAAGAAGGATTGCAGGCTGGTAGATCAGGCTCCTTGCGATAGCGACACGTTGCTGCTGTCCTCCGGAGAGCTCCCGGGGATAATGGGTGAGCCGGTCAGAAAGCCCCAGAGTATCAACCAGTTTTTGGAAACGCGCTTTATCAGGTTTTTCGCCATCCAACAAGATTGGCAGAAGGATGTTCTTTCGCACGTTCAGGGTGGGAATCAGATTATAGAACTGGTAGACGAGACCCACCTTTCTTCGCCGGAAGATGGCAAGCTGTTCTAAAGTAAGGGTTGAGATATCCGTATCTTCTATATAGATACTGCCTTCTGTCGGACGGTCTACGCCTCCTAACATATGCAGAAGGGTGGATTTCCCGGAACCGGAGGCGCCTACAACAGCAGTAAAGCTGCCTCGTTCCAGGGAAAGATTGACGTGGTCAAGGGCAGTGATCAGGCCGCTGCCTTGTCCGTATGTTTTTGTAAGGTTTTCGCATCGTAGTATTTCCATAAGTGTAACGGTCTCCTTTGCTATTTCATAAGATTTGGATGTACATCATGGTTATCGTAGCAGAGTAATGTGACACGAAAGTGACATTAAAAAAATCCAACTATTTTAACTATTGCAGAATACCGTGCAGAAATCAAGTTGACATTTTAAAGCTCCTATGTCATACTATCTTCAAACCCGTGAAAGAGTGGACTTTTCAAGAGAGATCTTTTTTTGCCACACAATTGCCAGAAAGCATTTGTGTGGTATTTGTATGTCAGCGTATTTATATTTTAGAAAGGAAGGATAAAAACTTATGGAACAAACATTCATGAAAGAGAGAAAGATATTGCCGCTTGTACTGTCAATGTCGCTGCCGATGGTAGTCTCTATGGCAGTTAATTCGTTATATAATATTGTAGATAGTTATTTTGTGGCAAAGCTAAGTGAGGAGGCGATGACAGCGCTGGCGTTAGTCTATCCGATTCAGAATATGATCACTGCGATTGCTGTCGGATTTGCCATCGGAATTAATGCAAGCGTGGCATTTTATTTGGGAGCAGATGACAAGGAGCGGGCAGATAAAGCAGCTTCTCAGGGGATGTTGCTTAACATTGTCCACGGATTGGTATTGACGATTTTAAGTATTGCGGTTATGCCTGTCTTTTTGCGGATGTTCTCAACAGATAAGACAGTAATCGGGATGGCGCTGACCTATTCGAATCGTGCATTCCTGTTTTCGGCCGTAATTACAATGACGCTGGTGTATGAGAAGCTCTTTCAGGCTGTTGGAAAGATGAAAGTATCTATGTTCTGTATGATGTGCGGTTTTATTGTAAATATTATTCTGGATCCGCTGATGATCTTCGGAATCGGATGGTTTCCTGCTATGGGCATTGCTGGAGCAGCGTATGCGACAGGAATCGGTCAGGTGGTTTCTCTGGCGGCGTATATGATCAACAGGAAGATAAATCCTATACCGGTGAAGATAGAACGGCGGTATATGAAGCCTGAGACGAGTATTGCAGGAAGGATATATTCAGTGGGAATTGCAGCAACGATGTCTTTGGCGCTGCCTTCTCTGCTGATTTCGGTGTTGAATGGTATACTTGCAGGTTTTTCAGAAAAATATGTACTTGTTTTGGGTGTGTATTATAAATTGCAGACGTTTATATATCTGACGGCAAGTGGTATTATTCAGGGAATCCGACCGCTGATGGGATATAATTATGGCGCAGGTGAAAAGGAACGTGTAAGGAAGATTTTCAAAACGGCGCTTATGCTTACAATGGGAGTTATGGTAATAGGAACAATTCTGTCATGGCTGATTCCGGAAACATTGATTGGCATGTTTACGGCAAATGAACAGACTGTTGAGATTGGAACTAAAGCCCTGCATATTATCAGTCTTGGATTCATAATATCGTCTATATCTGTTACCTGTGGAGGGGCATTGGAAGGATTAGGAAAGGGAAAAGAGTCTTTGATTATTTCATTGCTCAGATATATGATAGTGATTATACCGGCAGCGTTTATATTCAGCAGACTGGCGGGAGCGGCCGGCGTATGGTACGCATTTTGTTTTGCAGAGTTTGTAACAGCAGGACTGTCATATATTATCTATAAGAAATGCGGGGCGGCATAAGCAGCCGGTCAGATAGTTACAGATAAAGTATCTTGTCAGGAATTTTACGTAGTGCTACAATGGTACCATTATAATATATAAAAAGTAAGGAGAAGACGTATGAAAGTATTATTAATTAACGGAAGCCCGCATGCCAAAGGCAGCACATATACCGCGTTACACGAGATGGAGAAGATCTTTGTGGAAAATGGAATTGAGACGGAGATTGTACATATAGGAAAGGAAGCAATCCGTGGCTGTATCGCTTGTGGTTCCTGTAGAAATACCGGAAAGTGTGTCTTCGATGATGCTGTAAATGCAACGGCAAAGGCGTTTGAAGAGTGTGACGGAATTGTAGTAGGAAGCCCGGTTTACTATGCGTCGGCCAATGCAACCCTGGTTGCATTCCTTGACCGGCTCTTCTACAGCACTGGATTTGATAAGACGATGAAAGTCGGGGCCAGTGTGGTTTCGGCAAGAAGAGGAGGTCTGTCGGCA
>CANSLW010000251.1 GCA_947647815.1 uncultured Dorea sp.
GGAGGTGAGGCGCTGGCCGGTTTTGCCTGCTCACGTTCAGCCAATGAAGATATCTATATGCTTCAGAAAATGGTTCGGACAGTATTTGGCAGCAATAATACCGATAACTGCGCGCGCGTTTGACATGCTCCTACTGTTGCCGGGTTGGCAACCACGTTAGGTTCGGGAGCAATGACGAACACAATTTATGATATTACACATGAATCAGACGCCATTTTAATGGTAGGAACGAATCCGGAATGCGCGCATCCGGTCATCGGCATGCAGGTGCGTCAGGCCGTAGCGAGAGGCGCGAAGCTCATCGTTGTGGATCCGCGTGATATTGACCTTGCAAAACAGGCGGATATCCATCTGAAGCTGCATCCGGGAACGAATGTTGCATTTGCCAATGGCATGATGCATATCTTTATCGAGGAAGGGCTGGTTGATCAGAAATTCATCGACGAAAGAACAGAGAATTATGAAGCGATGAAAGAAGCTGTTAAGGAGTATACACCGGAGCGTGTGGGAGAAATCTGCGGTATTGATCCTGACAAACTTCGAGAGGCGGCAAGAATCTATGCAACTGTAGACAAGGCGCCGGTTATGTACTGTCTTGGTGTTACAGAGCACCATACAGGTACGGAAGGGGTTATGTCACTGTCTAATATGGCGCTTATGGTCGGCAAGATCGGACGTCCGGGATGCGGCGTGAACCCGATCCGCGGTCAGAACAATGTACAGGGCGCCTGTGATATGGGCGCGTCTCCAAATCAGTTCCCGGGATATCAGAATATCTCGAAGGAAGGAATTGTTGAAAAGTTTGAAGAAGCATGGGGTGTGAAGCTGAATCCCAAGGAAGGTACGAAAGCAACAGACTGTTTCCCGAAGATGATAAGCGGAGATATTAAGGGATTGTTTATCTTCGGTGAAGATCCAGTAAGAACAGACCCAAATACCAATCATGTGATTAAGGCGCTTAAGTCCCTGGATTTCTTTGTGGTAGACGAACTATTCATGACGGAGACGGCGAAGCTTGCAGATGTAATACTTCCTGGAATCTCTTATGCAGAGAAAGAGGGAACGTTCACGAATACAGAGCGCCGGGTTCAGAGAATCCGCAAAGCCGTCACGATTGAAGGAGAGGCAAAGCCGGATACATGGATCTTTACAGAGATTATGAATCGTATGGGATATCCGCAGCCACATCTGACACCGGCAGAGATCATGGATGAGATAGCTTCTGTTACACCGTCCTACGGCGGTATCAGCCATGCACGGCTTGATAATGAAGTAACAGACGGACGAGGCCTGCAGTGGCCATGTCCAACACCGGAGCATCCGGGAACACCTATTATGCATGTGGGGAAATTCGCAAGAGGTATTGGATATTTCCGACCTGCACAGTATATTCCAGCTACGGAGCTTCCGGATGAAGAATATCCGCTTACTATGATGACAGGCCGTATCCTGTATCATTATAATGCATGTGCTATGACAGATAAGACGGAAGGCATCAATGAGATTGCCGGCGAGTCTTTTATCGAACTGAATACAGCGGATGCAAAGGCGCTGGATATCGAGGACGGAGAGAAGATTGCAGTCTCTTCACGGCGTGGAGCAATCCAGACAATAGCACATGTGTCTGAGAAGACCAGTAAAGGGGAATGCTGGATGCCGTTCCACTATATCGAAGGCGGGGCGAACTGGCTGACGAACGATGCACTGGATGGTATTTCCAGTACTCCGGAATACAAGGTATGCGCGGTGAAAGTGGAGAAGATTCAGTAATGCACATACAAGAACAATATGAGAACCCAGACCTGATCGGATACGAGAAGGTCCAGGAGATTCTGCGGGATGGGAACAGCCGGGTAAGGGAGGTTCCCATCCTTGCTGAACATATGATAGAAGTTTATATAAATGACAGTCTGGCAATGAAAATTACCTGTACGGCACAGCATCTGGCGGAATTGATTCTTGGAAGGCTTCTTACAGATGGAATGATCAGAACAGTGGAAGAAGTGGAGACTATCTATATCGATGAAACAGGCAGATATGGCAAGGTAGGACTGAAGACAGACGATGAGAAGATTCGTCGGAGGGTTTTAAGGGAAAGAGGCGCAGGTCTGACGGCGGTAGAGCCGATTCTCTGGAAAAAGGAATGGATATTTGCCCTTGCAGACAGATTTGCCGAAGGAATGCCGTTTCATGGAAGAACCCGGGCGACTCACAGTTGTTTTCTTTCATTAGAAGGAGAGATCTTGTTCGGATGTGAAGATATGGGACGGCACAATGCATTTGATAAGATTGTCGGCTATGCTGTTCGTAATCAGATTGACCTTAGGAAATGTGTGGTATATTCGAGCGGGAGGATTCCAGAGGATATGGCGGTGAAAGCAATACGGGCTGGTATTCCTGTTCTCGCGGCAAAAGCGGTGCCTACGCTTGGGGCCGCGGAACTTGCGAAAGAATATGGACTTACATTGATCTATTCGGCAAGACCGGACAGCATGAAGATACTGTAGATGTAATAGAAAAATGGCTGCTTGTGAATATAGATGATTTCGATAAAATATTGACGATATAGAAAAAATTTGTTATAATAATAAAAATTAATAAACTAGTAATAAAGTAATAGATAGAGAAGTTTGGCGACCTTTCACAAAGGCCGTGGACTTCTCCTTTTTTTTGACATAGCATACGGAGGAAACTGCCGACGGCAGGTTCCACAGTTGTTTATGAGGACACGCATGCTGAATCCTTGCAAGCTTGAGCCGGAATTGTCTGGAAAGAAACTACTAATATATTGAGAGAAGGAGGGGAGCGTATACAAAGTTGTGTGAATAGACAGGCAGCACGGCAGAGAAGTAAAAAGGAACAAAAAATAAAGGAGAACAAAAATGAATACGAATGAAAGTAAGAAGAATCAGGATCTGGTGTTTGAGTTAAACGGAGGAATGCCGCAGATGACACAGGCGCTGCCTCTTGCATTCCAGCACATTGTCGCGATGGTCGTAGGGTGTGTGACTCCGGCAATCATTATCGCAGGGGTGGCAGGGCTTAGTCCCGCAGATAAAGTTATCATCGTACAGGCTGCATTGGTGATATCTGCACTGGCAACATTGTTACAGGTATTCCCGATCCGGGTGAAGGGCATCGGGCTGCAGATTGGCGCAGGGCTTCCTCTTATCGTCGGCGTTGGTTTCGCTTATGTTACAAGCATGTCTACGATTGTGGAGGAACATGGTATCGCTACAATCTTTGGAGCAGAGATTGTAGGCGGTCTGGTAGCTGTTCTGGTGGGATTGTCATACAACAAGATTAAAGCATTGTTCCCGCCGCTTGTTATAGGTGTTGTTATTCTGTGTATCGGATTATCGTTATATCCTATCGCAATCCGTTATATGGCCGGAGGACAGTCTAATCCCAATTATGGCTCCTGGCAAAACTGGCTTGTAGCAATCGTTACATTGATTATTGTGGTTATCTGTAATAATTTTGGAAAAGGAATTGTAAAACTTGCGTCTATCCTGATTGGTATTATCGTTGGCTACATA
>CANSLW010000252.1 GCA_947647815.1 uncultured Dorea sp.
GAATTATATGAATAATGTTAGAATACTTCCAGAAACATAGCATTATCATTGCTATGTTTCTGGAAGTATTCTAACATTATTCATATAATTCCGTACATCCCATGGACAATAGATATCGAAGATACCCTTCTGATTCGATAGCAATAAAGGAGGAAATAACTCATATGAACGCTGTGGATATATTAAAAAGATACTTCGGATATGCCGCCTTCCGTACAGGACAAGAGGACATTATCCGGTCAATCCTATCCGGAAGGGATTCTTTGGCAATTATGCCTACAGGCGCAGGCAAATCCATCTGTTATCAAGTCCCTGCATTACTTCTTCCAGGTATTACACTGGTAATTTCACCGTTGATTTCTTTAATGCAGGATCAGGTCAAATCATTAAATGAAGCCGGAATCCACGCCGCATTCATCAATTCCTCCCTGACGGAGACACAGATATCGAAAGCTCTTGACCTTGCGGCAAAGGGGGTATACAAGATTATCTATGCTGCGCCGGAGAGACTGGAGAGCGACCGGTTTCTTCGTTTTGCAATAAACGGAGAGATTTCTATGGTTACGGTGGACGAGGCGCACTGTATCTCCCAGTGGGGGCAGGATTTCAGGCCCAGTTATCTGAAAATCGTAGATTTTATCGGCCGTCTGCCGAAGCGTCCCATTGTAAGCGCATTTACTGCAACGGCGACGGCGGAAGTAAAGACGGACATCGAGTGCATCTTAAAGCTTGATCATCCCAATATTACCGTGACGGGATTCGACAGAGAGAACCTGTATTACCGTGTGGAGCATCTGGCCGGGAAAAAGAAGGATGAATTCGTGGTAGACTATATCTGTAAGCACCCCGACGAGAGCGGCATCATATATTGCGCGACGAGAAAGAATGTGGATTTCCTGTTTGAGACTCTGTTTAGGCGGGGGGTGCCTGTGACAAGTTACCATGCGGGAATGGATAATCAGACGCGTAAGAATAATCAGGATGATTTTATCTATGACAGGGCGTCCGTGGTAGTGGCGACCAATGCGTTCGGCATGGGAATCGACAAGTCTAACGTACGGTACGTGATTCATTATAATATGCCTCAGAGCATGGAGAACTACTATCAGGAAGCTGGGCGCGCAGGACGCGACGGGGAGAATTCACAGTGTATCCTGCTGTTTTCCGCGCAGGATGTTATGATTAATAAGTTCCTGCTTGAGAAGAAGGAATTTGAGGACATGGACGCCGAGGACGTGAAGCTGATCCGCCAGAGGGACGCACGCAGGCTTCAGGTTATGGAGGGGTACTGCAAGGCAACGTCCTGCCTCAGGAATTACATACTGGAATACTTCGGCGAACGGGCGGCCGTCCCTTGCGATAACTGTGGGAACTGCCACCGGGATTACGCCGAGGTGGATATGACTACTGAGGCGAAATGGGTCATCAACTGTATCGCAGAAACAAAGGGCCGGTTCGGACAGAGTATTGTAATCGGTACGCTGCTTGGAGCGAACCGCGCCCGTATAAGGGAAGTGGGGGCGAATGGGTATCGGTCCTACGGCGCGCTTGAACATATGAAGGAGAAGGATATTCAACTGTTGATCGACCAGTTAGAGCGGGACGGCTATATTGTTCGGACAAGCGGAGAATACCCTGTTCTCCGGATGGGCGACATCAGCGGGCTTAAGAGGGAAGACGCGCGGGTCATGATTTGGAAGGCCGAGGAAAAGGAGACGCCGGCGTCCGGCGGGAAGAAGGCAAGGAGTACGGATTCCCTCACAAGCGCGGGGTATAAGCTGTTTGAAGAGCTGCGGCGGCTGCGGCTTACGATTGCAAAGGAGATGGGAATGCCGCCGTATATTATATTTAATGACAAGACTTTGATTGAAATGTGCGTAAAGATGCCGGGGAATAAGCAGGAGATGCTGGCGGTTTCCGGAGTGGGGGAAAATAAATTCCATAAATACGGGCAGAAGTTCATCGACGCGATTACGGCTTTTTCCGCATCGCACCCGAACTCCGCTACTTCGTCATAATAGAAGAAAATCGTTACAGAAAATTTTCCCATTTTTTTATCCTATATTGACAACTTCTTATAAATAGGTTATATTCATATGTGAAAACAGACAATTAAATCATGCAGACTTTCTCTTATTCAGAGCAGTGGAGATACAAAGGATCTATGAAGCTGCGGCAACCCCCAAGATTGGGAAGGTGCCAACCTGAGCGAGTAATCGAACAATAAGAGGATTGGTTTATAAGATATAAAACAGTCCGCTTAATGCGGGCTGTTTTTTACATGCAGCATATGCGCAGATAATCTATCTTATATATCATTCGCAGCGAAAGAAGGAGGCGCCCGCAGATTCTATGCGGCCGTCGGCGAAGAGAAAGTACGCTGTCATGAAGCAAAGAAAAGGAGCGTAACAAAATGGAAAGACATTTATTCACATCAGAATCAGTAACAGAAGGGCATCCGGATAAGATGTGCGATCAGATCTCGGATGCAATTCTTGACGCACTGATGGAGCAGGATCCTATGAGCCGGGTAGCCTGCGAGACCAGCACAACCACGGGAATCGTCCTTGTCATGGGTGAGATTACCACGAAGGCATACGTAGACATTCAGAAGATTGTAAGGGAAACCATCAAGGAAATCGGTTATGTGCGCGGAAAATACGGATTTGACGCGGAGACCTGCGGGGTACTTACGGCCATTGACGAACAGTCAAGCGATATTGCAATGGGGGTAGATAAGGCTTTGGAGGCGAAGAATAATCAGATGTCAGAGGAAGAGATTGCGGCTATTGGAGCAGGCGATCAGGGTATGATGTTCGGTTATGCTTCTGACGAGACACCAGAGCTTATGCCATATCCAATCGCATTGGCACATAAGTTGTCCAGAAAGCTTGCAGAAGTGAGAAAAGACGGTACGCTGCCATACTTAAGACCAGACGGAAAGTCTCAGGTAACAGTGGAGTACAGCGAGGAGGGAATACCAGTACGTTTGGATGCGGTGGTATTGTCTACACAGCATGACCCAGAGGTTACACAGGAGCAGATACATGAGGATATCCGGAAATATGTCTTTGATGCGGTAATCCCATCGGATATGGTGGATGCTGATACGAAGTTCTTCATCAATCCTACCGGACGCTTTGTTATCGGCGGACCTCACGGTGACAGTGGGCTTACCGGCCGGAAGATTATCGTAGACACCTACGGTGGAATGGCACGTCACGGCGGCGGCGCATTTTCCGGTAAGGACTGCACGAAGGTGGATCGTTCGGCAGCTTATGCAGCTCGTTACGTTGCCAAGAATATCGTTGCGGCAGGTTTGGCTAAGAAGTGCGAGATTCAGTTGTCTTATGCAATCGGCGTAGCCTATCCTACTTCGATTATGGTAGATACTTTCGGAACAGGCAAAATTAGCAACGAGAAGCTGGTTGAAATGATTCGTGAGAATTTTGACCTTCGTCCCGCAGGGATTATCCAGATGCTTGACCTTAGAAGACCGATTTACAAGCAGACAGC
>CANSLW010000253.1 GCA_947647815.1 uncultured Dorea sp.
TCTGTGCAAGTCGATTATGGATAAGCTGCGCCATCAGATCTGGATAGAATCCGAGGCAGGGAAGGGGACGAAAGTATACTTGTCGCTTACCCGGGAGACAATCCAGCATGAATGAACTGAAAAAAATAATTGACAATTAGATTTCTCCTGTTATAATAAAATAAAGCAAATGAAAGACAATACGCAGACGAGAAGAGTAGGATGCCGAACTTTTCAGAGAGAGATGCCCGGGAGATAAAGATACAAGACCGGAGCTGTAAGCATCTCATTGCAGAAGCATTTGAAGACCAACTCGGAGTGGCCCTAATCCGGTCCGGTGATTCCGTTATCATCAATGAAGTGGTTTTCCGTGTAAGGAGCTGAGAGATTCATAGCAGTTCCAGAGCGGTTGGCAAAAAGGGTGGAACCGCGGCTAAGCATATAGCTCGTCCCTTGTGATTCTTTGGAATCATGAGGAACGGGTTTTTTTATGCCATTGGATGTAAATAAGTCGGCGGGGTCTTTTGACTTAAAAAACAATAGAAAGGAAATGAACGACATGATTATTACATTAAAAGACGGCTCAACAAGAGAGTACTCAGAAGCAAAATCTATTATCGATATCGCATATGATATCAGCGAAGGGCTGGCGCGCGCCGCATGTGCTGGGGAAGTGAACGGGGAGACAGTGGACCTGCGTACCGTACTTTGCAGTGACTGCAGCCTTAATATTCTCACGGCCAGAGATGAGAAAGGCCTTGCGGCTCTCAGGCATACGGCATCCCATGTACTGGCTGAGGCAGTGCAGAATCTTTATCCGGATGCAAAGGTTGCCATCGGTCCGTCCATTGACACTGGATTCTATTATGATTTTGAGAGCGCTCCGTTCTCAAGAGAGGATCTGGATGCCATTGAGAAAGAGATGAAGAAGATCATCAAGAAAGGCGCTAAGATTGAGCGTTTCACCAAGTCAAGAGAAGAAGCGATTGCATTTTTTAAAGAGAAAAACGAACCTTATAAAGTAGAGTTGATTGAGGACCTTCCAGAGGACGCCGAGATTTCCTTCTATACACAGGGAGACTGGGTGGACTTGTGTGCAGGCCCGCATCTGATGAGTACCAAAGGGGTAAAGGCATTCAAACTGTTATCTTCTTCCGGCGCTTATTGGAGAGGAAGCGAGAAGAATCAGATGCTTGCCCGTATCTATGGAACTGCTTACGGTACGAAGGATGAATTGAACGAACATCTGAATATGTTAGAGGAAGCGAAGAAACGCGATCATAATAAACTGGGACGTGAGATGAAGCTGTTCACTACCGTAGATGTCATCGGCCAGGGCCTGCCGCTTCTGATGCCAAAAGGTGTGATCATGATAAAAGAGCTTCAGAGATGGATTGAGGACATAGAGGATAATGAATGGGGATATGTCCGCACGAAGACGCCTCTGATGGCAAAGAGCGACCTGTACAAGATCTCCGGACATTGGGATCACTATAAAGATGGAATGTTTGTGCTGGGTGATGGAGAGAAAGACAAGGAAGTCTTCGCCCTTCGTCCGATGACCTGCCCGTTCCAGTATTATGTATATAAGGCAGAGCAGCACAGCTACCGAGACCTGCCGCTTCGTTATGGCGAGACTTCCACATTGTTCCGTAATGAAGATTCCGGTGAGATGCATGGACTGACACGTGTGCGCCAGTTTACGATTTCCGAGGGACATCTGATTGTAAGGCCTGACCAGATGGTAAAGGAATTCAAAGGCTGTATTGCACTGGCGCAGCATTGCTTACAGGTTCTGGGAGTAGAAGAAGATGTAACGTATCATCTGTCCAGATGGGATCCGGAGAATACAGAGAAATATATCGGTTCACCGGAAGTATGGGAAGAGACGGAGGAGCATATCCGTACGACGCTTAAGGAACTTGGCATTCCGTTCGTAGAGGATGTGGGAGAGGCCGCATTCTATGGACCGAAGGTAGATATCAATGCTAAGAATGTGTATGGCAAGGAAGATACGATGATTACGATTCAGTGGGATGCATTGCTGGCGGAACAGTTCGATATGTATTATATCGATGAGAATGGTGACAAGAAGCGTCCTTACATTATTCACAGGACGTCCATAGGCTGTTACGAGAGAACCCTGGCATGGCTGATTGAGAAATATGCAGGCTTATTCCCGACATGGCTGTGTCCGGAGCAGGTACGCATCATTCCAATCTCTGAGAAGTTCCATGAATATGCAGAACAGGTTGAGAAGAGCCTGAAAGGAAATGGTATCCGGTGTTCTGTAGACGAGCGTTCTGAGAAGATGGGTTACAAGATTCGTGAGGCGCGCCTTGAGAGAGTGCCGTATATGCTGGTGGTCGGCGCCAAAGAGCAGGAAGAAGGCGTGGTATCTGTAAGGAGCCGTTACCTGGGTGATGAAGGACAGAAATCTCTGGATACTTTTATTCAGGAAATCTGTGAAGAGATCCGTACGAAGAAGATTCGCAAGATAGAAGTAGAAGAGCAGAAATAATATTTTACACGATTGTTTTGTACGATGGATGAAAGAGAGGATTGGCTGTCGAAGGATGCAGAATAAGAGGAATCAATGTTTCCTGCCTGCAGGCATTTTGCGACGGCCGCAAGAATTGCTGAATAAGTGCCAGTGGCACTTGTTCAGCAACGACCGTAACGGAGTGAAGACCAAACACTCTGCTGCTTGGCAGAGCTGCAAGCTTTTATCTCGATAACCTGTTGAACTTCCGATTAAGAACAATCAACCCTAGAATCAGTATTAGCGGAAATACAGTGGCAACGAACAGCCCTGTTTTAAGATTACCGCCAAACTTATTGGAAATACTGCCTACCATTGCAGGACTTACGGTAGCGCCCAAATCTCCGGCTAAAGCTAAAAATGCGAACATAGCCGTGCCGCCTCTTGGGCACTTCTGTGAAGAAATGCTGATAGTTCCTGGCCACATAATTCCAACCGAAACACCGCAAAGCGCGCAGCCTGCCAATCCGATTATCGGTATAGAGGACAGGGATGCCGTCAAATAGCATATCACGCATAACATACCGCATGCCAGCATGGTTTTGGTCAAGTCCAGTTTTTCGCTCATTTTCCCATATAGTATTCGGGATATTCCCATAAACACAGCGAACAGGCAGGGGCCTGCCAAATCACCGACTGTTTTAGATACACCCATTGCTGACTCTGTAAATGCGGACGCCCATTGAGCCATAGAAGCTTCGGATGCGCCGGAACATATCATAAGCAATATCAGTAACCAAAACAACGGTAATCTAAGCAGTTGACTGGTGTGCATACTCTCTCCATCTTCAACCAACCGTTCGATAGGACAGGAGATAAAATTGAATGCATTATATAAAGGCACCAATGCCCAGACCAGCGTGAGTATCTTCCAGTTTGCTACGCCAAATACTGAAAAAAAGAACGTTGAACCCAAAATCACACCTACCGCACCCCAACAGTAAAAAGAGTGCAGCAAACTCA
>CANSLW010000254.1 GCA_947647815.1 uncultured Dorea sp.
AGACTTGTCAGAATTCCTGAAAGCCTGCGAGATTCTGGGAAAGAGGGCGGACAGAGAAGTCGTGCACCAATATATCCAGCACTGGAAGATTGCGAAAGATTTTGCTAATTATCTGGAGTTATATGAGAAGTATAAGAAGGATTACGGGCTTGAACGAATCGTGGAAGGACGGTATGGCAGGGAAACGCTTGAACAGTTAAGATACGCATCCTTTGATGAGCGCCTGAGCGTTGTGAGTATGCTGACCGGGAAATTAGGAGGAATGTTCAAGGACAGATTTATGCAGGAGAGTTATGTGACGCTGCTCTATGAATATCTGATTCGGTATAAGGAATGTCTGAATCTGGAATCAGTGATAGAAAGTGCCGGGAAGAGATATGAAAAACTGCGAAAGGCTGAGCATTTGACAAGACTTGAGAATCGAATCTGGCAGAAAGTCCTGAAAACCCTGGAAGAGTATGAACAGATATTGAAAAAAGAGCATCTGTCAGGGGAGGAAGGATTTGTCCGCATAAAAGAGGCATTTGGACAGGAAACAAAGCTCCGGGAATCTCAGATTATCCAGACATTAGATGCGCTGGAACATGTTTTTGACTTCATGGAGGATGCCTTTGGCGACAGTCAGGAGATGGTAGCCTTTGTGACGGAACTGAACACCAATTACTATAGCGTGCAATTCCTGAAAGATAATGAGTGCGAACGCTACTATCGCTATAATAAGAAGTTATTATTCGGGGAACAGCAGGAAGAGATCCTTAAGGAATTAGACGAAGTAGAACAGGAACTGAACCATGCATTAAAATAGGCGGTTTGAAGTATAAGCATTTCGAAGTATATGCATTTTAAAAATATCATGAAAAAACGAGGAGGAAGAGCTATGTTGTTAGTACATTATCCAAAATGCAGCACCTGCCAGAAGGCAAAGAAGTGGCTTGAGGCAAAGGAACTGGAATTTGAAGAAAGAGATATTAAGAATCAGAATCCGACCAAAGAAGAGATTAAGGCCTGGCATCAAAAGAGCGGGCTGCCGCTTAAGAAGTTTTTTAACACCAGCGGTATGATCTACAGAGAGATGCAGCTTAAGGACAAGCTGCCGGATATGACTGAGGAGAAGCAGTATGAACTGCTGGCGACAGACGGTATGCTGGTGAAGCGTCCGATTCTGGTAACGGATACCACAGTACTGACCGGATTTCGGGAGAAGGAGTGGGAGAAGGTGATATAAGCATGGAAAGATATGGACAGACAGATCTTCATCTTCATCTGGACGGTTCTTTACCGGCAGAGACAATCTTAAAGCTTGCGAAGAAGGATCATATAGAACTTCCCGCAGACACGCCGGAGGGGCTGCGGCCGTATCTGACAGTGAAGATTGACTGTGAGAGCCTGAATGAATATCTGAAGTGCTTCGATCTTCCGCTGGCGGTTCTGCAGACCGAAGAGAATCTAAGGATTGCGGCATACGAGCTTGGGCGGGACTTAAAAGAGCGGGGACTTCGTTACGCAGAAGTTCGGTTTGCACCGCAGCTTCACGGGGAGAAAGGCGTTACCCAGGAGAAGGCAGTGCAGGCAGTGCTCGAAGGTTTTGCCGGGGCTATGGAGGCGTGTCAGGGAAGAGTGGAACTGAAAGCAATCTTATGCTGTATGAGAGGCAGGAAGACCCATGCGGCGAACATGGAGACGGTACGTGTGGCGGCGCAGTATCTGGGAAAGGGAGTGGCTGCGGCGGACCTTGCCGGAGCAGAAGGCCTGTATCCCACGGAAGATTATGAGGAAGAATTTACTTATGCCAGAAGCCTTGGAGTACCGTTTACCATCCATGCGGGTGAAGCGGACGGTCCGGTGAGTATCTGGAAGGCGTTGGAATTCGGAGCCCTGCGGATCGGGCATGGAGTGCGTGCAATTGAGGACGAGAGGCTGATGGAGGAACTTGTAAGAAGAGGGACTGTCCTGGAGATGTGTCCTACCAGTAACCTTCAGACGAAGGCGGTCGGCAGACTCTCAGACTATCCGCTTCGGGAGTATCTGAGACGAGGAATCAAGGTGACAGTTAACAGCGATAACATGACGGTGTCAGATACCTGGGCGGGCCGGGAGTTCGCCCTGCTGTCCCGGGAATATGGGCTGACGGAGGCGGAAGCCGAGATCTTGCGTAAGAATGCGGAAGAAGCCAGATTTTAGATACCATCGGATATAATATTTTGGAAATGCTTATCGAAAACGGAGGTATTTCATGAAGTTTCAGGAAATGAAGCGAAGAAAAGAGGAATGGGGATATACCTGTTTCCAGATTGCAGAATTATCCGGCGTTCCGCTGGATACAGTACAAAAGATATTCGAAGAAGGAAAGACAGAAAATGTAGAATACGGTGTATGGAATGCAGTTGAGAATGCCTTCAGGGATAAGATGGTTGTAAAGGAGGAAGCGGCTGCATATAAGGTGAGCAGACATCCGGGGGCATATACGGTAGAAGATTACTGGGATCTTCCGGATGAGCAGAGGGTGGAGCTGATTGACGGATATTTCTATGACATGGCGGCGCCTACGACATTTCACCAGCTGATGGCGGGAGAAGTGTACCGGCAGGTCGCAAACTACATTATAGATCATGACGGCGCATGCACTCCGTTTATCTCACCGGTAGACGTACAGCTAGATAACGATGAGAAGACGATGATTCGGCCGGACGTAGTGATCGTATGCAAACCGGAGCAGATTATCAGGCGCAATATCTTAGGCGCTCCGGATTTTGTGTTAGAGGTGATATCTCCGGGAACGAAGAGGAGGGATTATGTCATCAAGCTAGCCAAATATGCGAATGCAAAAGTACGGGAATACTGGATTGTAGATCCTTATATGAAACGGGTGCTCGTCTACTTCTTTGAGGGTGACGTTTATCCTATGATCTATCCGATTGATGCTGAGATTCCGGTGAACATTTATGATGGGAAACTGGTGTTGGATTTTAAGCAGATTGCGCGATGGACGAATGAAGAATTATAAGCAGAGAAAGGGGAAAAGCCATGGTATTGTCCCAGCAGTCTGTTTTATTGGAATAATAACGTTTACTTTATCCATGGCAGGTGTTAAAATAGGCAATATATTTGGAACAAGATATCAGGTGAAGGCACAGATTGCAGGGGGAATCATACGGATACTTATACCTTACCGGACAAAGTCCGCCCGCCCGAAAGGGCAAGTATTACGGGATGCCCGGAAGGGTATGGGGACCGGGATTTTGCCTGATCATCTGGGAATTCTGTAATATTTAGTTTGATGGACATCTATTTTAGCAGGTATGGAGTCCGGATTAAGAAGAGGAGAGCGATTATG
>CANSLW010000255.1 GCA_947647815.1 uncultured Dorea sp.
TTGGCAATTTCTCTACTACAGTTCCTTCGATTTCGATTACGTCAGCTTTTGACATTCTTCTCTTTCCTCCATACTCCATTCTTTTAAAATCCGTTTGATCGCTGTATCATCAACTGCTGTGACATCATGTTCCTTCAAGATCACCTGGACATGTTTCTTTTTCTTCTTTTTAGGATGGTCCAGTGTTCTAATGCTGCCATCTGCTAAATATACATATGTGTCGTCCACATCAATTATAACATAAACTTTTTCCCTATCGTGACCCGCTTTTGATCTCGCAAGCATCCCTGCCTTATATTCATACATTGTTAACTTCCTCATGATTCTGTCAAAGTCAAAAGCCTCGGTTCTCCCTCTGTGATCAATACCGTATTCTCATAATGCGCGGAAAACTTATGATCCTTCGTCACAACCGTCCATTTATCCTCCAGCCATTCTACTTCCCAGGTTCCCATATTGATCATCGGTTCAATTGCCAAGGTCATTCCTGCTCTAAGCTTTACGCCTTTTCTCTCCATCTTATAATTCGGAATCTGGGGCGGTTCATGCAGATTTGTTCCGATTCCATGTCCGCACAAGTCCCGAACGACTCCATACCCGTACTTTTTAGCATGACTGTCAATAGCTGCCGCAATATCACATAAATGATTGCCAACTTTTGCATATTTTATACCTTCAAAGAAGCATTCCCGCGTCACTTTGATTAGCTGCGCAGCCTCTTTGCTGATTTCTCCGATGCCGTAGGTCCTTGCGGCATCGGAATGATATCCTTTATAGATAACGCCGGCATCCAGACTAACGATGTCCCCTTCCTTGATGATCCGGTGCTTATCCGGTATCCCATGAACGACTTCATCATTGACCGAGACACAGATTGACGCTGGATATCCGTCATAATTAAGGAAGGAGGGGATACACCCGTAACTCCTGATTACATCCTCCCCAAGCCTGTCTATGTCTTTCGTGCTCATTCCTGGATGCAGCGCTTTTGCCAATTCATTGTGAACAATTTCCAATATACGTCCGGCTTCTGACATTAACTCAATCTCTCTTGCCGATTTGATCGTAATTGCCATACTTCTACTCTCCTAAGATATTCACAATCGTCTGGAATACATCATTTATATCAACGGTTCCATCTACCGTCTTAAGGATTCCTGCATTTGTATAATAATCAATCAATGGCTGCGTCTGCTCATGGTAAACGCCGAGACGCTTCTTCACTGTTTCCGGCTTATCGTCATCCCGCAGAATCAACTCTTTGCCGCAAGCGTCACAGATTCCTTCTGTCTTTGTCGGCGCATACTCCAGATGGTATGTAGCTCCGCATCCCACGCATGCACGACGGCCTGACATACGGTGCACAATATTCTCATCCGGAACATCTACGTCAATAGCATAATCCATCTTCTCACCGATTGCTGCCAATGCCTTATCTAACGCCTCTGCCTGTGGAATGGTTCTCGGAAAACCATCCAGCACATATCCATTCTTACAGTCCTCCTGCTTAACCCTGTCTACCACCAGATCTACTACCAGCTCATCCGGAACCAGAAGCCCCTGATCCATGTATGTCTTTGCCTTATTGCCAAGTTCTGTCCCATTTTTAATGTTCGCCCGGAAAATGTCACCGGTAGAGATATGAGGAATGTCGTATTTTGCGGCAATCTTCTTCGCCTGTGTTCCTTTCCCCGCTCCTGGGGCTCCTAACATGATAATCTTCATAAGAAATGTTCCTCCTCTTTATAGCATGATAACCCGCGAAAATAATTCCGCGAGTTCTACGACAGAAAAGCCGCCACTGACAATCCGTCAAGTGACTGCCCGTACTATAAGCAACAATAAATTCTGCTGCGACATCCATAACAATGCGGCAAAGTCACGCAATGGCTGCCTAAAGCTTCGCAGACGTGCCGATGGTGTGGATGGCGCATACAGAATTCACTATTCATTGACAATATAATACTAACTATTTAAAAAACCTTTATAGTTGCGTACAAGCATCTGTGATTCGATCTGTTTCATAGTCTCCAGCACAACGCTGACGATAATGATGAGTGATGTACCTCCAAAGGATACGCTCGCTCCAACCCATCCGTTGAAGAAAATCGGAATGACCTGAATCACAATCAGCCCGCAAGCTCCAATAAAAATGATATAATTCAGAATATTGGTTAAGTATTCAACCGTCGGTCTGCCTGGGCGAATACCCGGCACGAACCCACCATTCTTCTTCATATTATTCGCAATCTCCAATGGATTGAAAGTAATAGAAGTGTAGAAGTAGGCAAAAAATACCGTCAGCGCTATATATACCAACAATCCCCAGGAATATTGAAACTTCTCTGGGTTACACCAATTTCCCTGATTCAAACCTCTTAAAATCTCACTACCAATACCAGTTCCTTCTCCCTTTCCAAGAAATGATGCAATTACGATGGGGAACTGCATTAATGATGATGAGAAAATGATTGGAATTACTCCGGCAGTGTTGACCTTTAACGGAATATTTGTGGAACGGCCTCCATACATCTTTCTGCCTGCCATCTTCTGGGAGTAAGACACAGCAATCCTTCTCTCGCCTCCCTGCAAAATGACTACAAATACGACCAACATAACGATAATCGCCAAGATCACAACAACGGCCAGTCCGGCAGAAGCAATCGGTTTATCCTTTACAAACTGCTCAAACAGAGACGTCATATCACTCGGTACTCTTGAAACGATATTGATTACCAGGACGACGGAGATACCATTTCCCACGCCCTTCTCCGTGATACGCTCACCGATCCACATCAGGAACGCTGAACCTGCTGTCAGTGTCAGGACTACAATAGCCGCATTCACAAAGTTGAACTTCACCAAAAGTCCCTGACGTCCAAATCCTACCGCCATGGCAGTAGACTCAAACAGTGCAAGTCCTACCGTAAGGTAACGTGTAATCGCTGCAATCTTCTTGCGTCCGTCTTCTCCTTCTTTCTGCATCTCTTCCAGCTTTGGAATAGCGATTGTGAGAAGCTGCATGATGATAGAAGATGTAATATACGGCGTAATACTTAATGCAAATACAGACATCTGTTCAAAAGATCCACCGGTGAAAGCGTTAAACAAGTTAAACGCTTCACCAGTGTTCTGTGCGAAAAATTCTTTGATATAATTAGAATTTACTCCAGGTGTTGGTAACTGTGAGCCGATCCTAATTACAACCAGCATCAAAAACGTGTACGCAATCTTATTGCGGATGTCTTTGATCTGAAATGCTTTCCGAAATGTCTCTAACATTAGATCACCTCTGCTTTTCCACCTACAGCCTCAATCTTCTCTACAGC
>CANSLW010000256.1 GCA_947647815.1 uncultured Dorea sp.
CTCCGATGGCACGGATAAAGTCCTCGATGATCTTCGGATTCTCCGGATCGTCAAAGCTTAAGAGATTGCTTGGACGAAGGAGCAGGCAGCCATAGTAAGCGCCTATTTTCTTTCCTGTCAAAGGATTCGTCACTTTTTTCTTTAATTCGTCAAATCCCACTCTGTCGCGAAGGACTTCCAGGAAATGAAGAACTTCTGCCTCGCCTGCATAAGGCTCCTCAAGCTCCATGTAATTGTTCGCTCTGGTACGGATGTCCTCCACATTCTTCATATCATCATTGACACGCTTGATCACATGGTGACATGCAGAACACATTGTTACAAGATCCTGTCCTGCTTCCTTCGCTGCGTTAAGCGCACGCACGGAAGACAGCTTTGAAGCAATCTCGTCAGAACCAAGCGGATAGACACCGCCGCAGCACTGCCAGTCCTCGATTTCCTCAAGTTCGATTCCCAGCGCCTTTGCTGAAGCCCTTGCATAAGCATCCAGATCTTTTGCCTTTGTTCTCAAAGTGCATCCCGGATAATAACTGTACTTCATAGTTCTCGCTGTCCTTTCTTTTATATGTTAATTTTCTTATAACTCGATCTGGGCAATCACAGACTTCAATGCATCAGCGCTTGCTTTTAACTTACCAACCTCTTCCTCAGTAAGAGTCATCGGAATCTTGCCCTGGATTCCCTTAGGTCCTACCAACGCCAGAGTGCTTAAGCACACGTCTTCGATGCCATATTCGCCATGCATCATAGAAGATACGGTCGTTACAGACTCAGAAGCAGACATCAGAATGCTGCATAATCTACAGACGCCTCTGGTTACCGCATAGAATGTTGCGCCCTTATTTGCAATAATCTTGCCGCCGGATTTCTGTACATACGTAAGCATGGCATCCTTGTCCAGTTCCTTCTCTTCTTTTCCAAGATGCGGCATCATCTTAACAAAATCATCTACATTGACGCCTGCGATTCGTGCAGCTGACCATGGTATAAATGATGTATCTCCGTGCTCGCCAAATACATAAGCATGAATATTTCTCTGTGCAACTTCAAAATGTTCGGAAAGTCCGCAGCGAAGTCTTGCGGAATCTAAGACGGTACCGGAACCAATGATCTGATTCTCCGGAATACCTGAAATCTTTGTGAATACATAAGTCATGATATCCACCGGATTACTTACAATAATATAAAGAGCGTTCGGCGCTGCTTTTACGATCTCCGGTGTGATCTGCTTTAAGATATTAACGTTGGTCTGTGTCAGTTCAATTCTTGTCTGACCTGGCTTACGTGCAATTCCTGATGTAATAATTACAATATCAGAATCTTTCGCATCCTCATACTCTCCTGCGACGATAGCTACAGGATCTCTGAAACAGGTTCCCTGTTCGATGTCCATAACCTCGCCTTCCACCTTCTCCTTGTTGATATCGATCAAAACGATCTCGGATGCCATGTCCTCACCGGACAGTGTGTACGCAATTGTGGAGCCTACGCTTCCGGCTCCAATGATTGTGACTTTGCAGCTCATGTTTTCTTCTCCTTTTTATGCATATTTTACTACAGGCAGGCTCCTCACACATTCTGTCGTTTCCTGCCGTCGTCTGTATGTATGATAGCACATTGATAATAAATTAACAAGCACTCTGACAGAGAATTTTCAACAAAATATCTTCTGTATTTTAGGTATTTTGCCGAAAGTAAAAAACATACGCCGGCATACTGAATCAACCTCCCAGTAATTGCCGCAAAACTTTAATCTTCTCCCTCCCCACCGGGAGTATATTCTTCTCATACCCCTCCATCTTAATTGCAAAAGAATTATTCCCCCACAAAAACAACTCCTTCACTTTCTCAAGATTAATAAGATAACTCTTCTGGCTTCTGAAAAATCCTGTATCCGCCAGTCGTTTTTCATATTCCCCTATCGTCTTCGCCTCATAATACTCACCCTTCATAGTATGTATCATGCAGCCGCGGTTGCAGGTCTCGATGTAGGCGATGTTCCGTATCTCTTCAAAGACTGTCTTTCCATCTGTATTGATCGCGATTCGCCTTATTACTTCTCTTGCAGTATTTTGTTCTTCCTTTTTTTGCAGCCGCTCTTTTTCAAAACCACATTTCTTCAGCATTTTCTGTAAGCGTCTCTTATCATAGGGTTTCATGATATAGTCCTCCACCCCTAATTCGAACGCTTTTACAGCGTATTCCGAATATGCCGTCACAAATACTATCTTCATATCTGGCTGCATATTTTTTAATGCATTCACCAGAGCCGTTCCCTTAATGTCGCCTAGGTTGATATCCAGGAAAAACAGATCATATCTCCCCTCTCCAGCCATCTCCAATGCCTGCTCTCCGCTCTCACCCTCTTCAATATCCGCTTCCGGCAGGATCTCAAGAAGCTGATGTCTTAACTCACTCCTTGCAGGTCTTTCGTCATCTACTACTGCGATTCTCATCTGCTTCCTCCCTTCTACGATCACTTTTTGCAATCATAGATTTTCTTAGTTATATTTTTAAAAAATGTAGTTCAACACAAGTTCCCTGCTCTGAACTCGTAATATGAAGCCCCTGTTCCTCCCCATATATACTCTTCATTCTTTTATGCACATTACTCAGACCAATACTGTTCCCGATCGGCTCTCCGTTCATTAATCTTTCAAGGATATCTTCGCCAATCCCTCTGCCTTCATCCCGAATCTGCACCAGACAGCCGTCCTCCACCTCTTTTGCACAAATCGAAACGACCCGCTTTCCCTCCTGATTCATCCCATAGCGCACCGCATTCTCTACAATCGGCTGCAGGATCAACGTCGGGATCTCAATATCTATATATTCAGGAACATCATAAATTACAATCAATTTCTCTTCAAATCGCGCCTTCTCCAATTCCAGATAATCTCTCACATGGTCCATTTCTTCCTCCATAGGTACCATATATGCATCATAATTAAGATTATACCTGAAATAATTCGCAAGGATAACCAGAAGCTCTCTTGCCCGCTCAGAA
Organism: uncultured Dorea sp.; assembly: GCA_947647815.1. Lineage (GTDB taxonomy): Bacteria > Bacillota > Clostridia > Lachnospirales > Lachnospiraceae > Sporofaciens. The sequence continues at coordinate 3,008 of CANSLW010000256.1, forward strand.
TCTTCCCGGCAGACACAGGATACCGTATTCAGCGCATTAAAGAGAAAATGCGGATTCACCTGAAACTGCAGCGCTTTGAATTCTGCCTTCTGACGCATCTCCTTCTGACGTTCTAATTCCACCAATGCAATCTGATAAGAACTCAAGACCACCAGATGCTGCAGCAATTCCAATTCACTCTGCCGGAATACCCACTGCTTTTTCATCCAGATGATCAGACATCCTATCGTCTGTCCCTGGATAACAACAGGCGCTGCCGCCAGAGAATAATCCTTCATGCACTCATGCCATGTGCTGGTTACCGGAACTCTATAC
>CANSLW010000257.1 GCA_947647815.1 uncultured Dorea sp.
TCTGTCCATCTGCTCACGGATTGCTCCATACAGACAAGGATCCCCCGTATGAAGCCGGACAGTCGCCAGATTCTTCCCTTCTGCTTCCTCTATCACAGACAAGACTTCTTCCAATGTCATCAATGCACTGTTATATATCTGGCATTCTGGCTTCACATCATCCAATAACTGTGGATTCACCAGCGAACCCGCATAAATTACAACATCTGCCTCCTTAAGCAGTCTCTGCCCGCGCACAGTGATCAGATCCACAGCCCCGGGACCTGCACCTACAAAATGTACCATGCCGCATTCCTCCTAATATTCTTTACATTTCCCCAACAACTCTTCTGCTTTTTCTGTCATTCCGAGAATTCCATGCACATTAGAAAATGTAATTGCGCCGACCGTCATCTCCCTGCCCGCGCGATAGATAAGACTGGTTTCGATTCTGTCCATAACCTGCCCCATCACAGCTTCTCTCTCAGCTTTGGAACATTTCCCCAACGCATCGTCTGTCGTCACACATTCTAACAATTCACATACCTTTTCTCCTGGCATACCGCATCTTAACGCCGCCGCCGCCAGCAGTTCCATACGGCAGTCCGCCCATTTCGAATGTGTATTCATAATACCTCCGGCAACTTTGATAAGTTTCCCGATATGCCCCACAAGAAGAATACCCTTACACCCGAGTTCAGCCGCCATATCCAGAGTCTGCCCAATGTAATTACTGCATTTCACCACATCTTTTGATTCGATTCCATAGGTATCATTAAGGAAGTCCAGTCCGTAATTCCCGGGAGTCACCAGCAGATATTCTGCATGCCCGGCAAGTTTAACCTGCATCTCCAGACGAATCGTATCAATCAACGCCTGTTCACTCATAGGCTCTACTATCCCGCTGGTTCCAAGAATCGATAACCCTCCTGCAATTCCAAGCCTGGGGTTAAAAGTCTTCTCTGCCAATCTCTCGCCTTCCGGAATAGATATCTCCACGTGTATTCCGCCCTGGTATCCTGCCGCCTTGCAGGCTTCTTCCACTTCCTTTTGAATCATCTGCCTGGGAACCCGGTTAATAGCTGCGCTGCCTATCGGTTGTTCCAGCCCTGGCTTCGTAACTCTTCCAATACCCTTGCCGCCATCCAGTGTAATCTCTCCCGTATTCGTTCTTTCTACCTTACTGTATACATATACTCCATTCGTGATATCCGGATCGTCTCCACTGTCTTTCTGCACAGCGCAAGACACACTGACAGGCTCACGCCCACAGTACTGTATCCGGATATCGTGTATATCCAGAAGAAGTTCCTTTCCGCACGGAAGCAGCACCTGAACCGTTTTCTCATTTCCCTTACGAAGCAGCATCCTCATGGCAGCCTTCGTCGCTGCCTGGGCGCATGTTCCCGTTGTATATCCCCGCGCAAGCATATCCTTTGACATCAGTTAATATCTCCTGAGAGTATCGTTCGAATCATCAGTTGTCTTATCTATCTTCTTAATCACAACATAATAACCATTGTCCCCGTTAGTCTTCACCTTTACGCGGTCCCCTTCCTTATGTCCACGGATCGCCTTGCCAAGCGGAGATTCTATGCTTATCAATCCTTGAAGAGAATTCCCCCGCACACTGGTAACGAGACGGTAGACTTCCGTCTCGTCATCCTCTTCAAAATAAACTTCAACCGTATTGTTAATCCCTACTTCATCATCTTTCGACACATCCGATACGATTCTTGCATTTTTAAGCATCTTCTCAAGATAACGAATCCTGCTCTCATTACGATTCTTATCCTGCTTCGCCGCTTTATATTCGAAGTTCTCACTTAAGTCTCCCTGAGCACGCGCTTCCTTGACCGCTTCTAATTCCCTCTTCCGCACTACAAGTTTCCTGTATTCAATCTCTTCCTTTATCTTCTGCACGTCGCTTTGCGTCAGCTGCTCTCCCATAATCTCCTATTCCCTGCCTTATCTACTTTATTTGTAACAGTTCAGCCCAAGCCATATTTTATCTTACTTCAAAATCCTGACTCCGGTTGCTTTTCAACTATCTTAGTATACTAAAAAAGCATGCCTCTTTCAAGCATGCCAGAAATTATAACATATCTAAATATGCATCGCCAATACCGCCAATATGTCTCTAAATGGCTTCCACAATTGTGGATTGGTCTTCTCAAGGAACTGCACCACCTCTAATTCAGTGGTTATACCACGCTCATAGATCAGACAATATGTGCCTTTTACCGTCTCACCAATCGCCGTCTTCCCTATTGCAGACACACCTACAGCAACTTCTTTACCAATCGCCGATACTCCTGCACTGTATATTCCGACTGCCGTCGCCCCGAAAGCAACGATACCAAGCGCCACTGCTCCCCATGCAGCCAGTCCGATTGCCGTAGCTCCAATCGCCAGTAATCCCGCTGCCAACGCCCCAAAACTGATCAATCCAAAAGAGCATGCCCCGATACTGATTACCCCGACCGCTATATTTCCAATGGCAATAATCCCTTTGGCAACACTATCTCTTCCTAATTGTCTGGTAAACCGGATAGATACCAATGGTATACCTGCGATCCTGGTCTTACTGGTATACTGATATCCCTTCATATATCTGGTCAGATCATCTACTTTCTTCTCAAGTCTTGCACTCTTCTCTGCCTGAATATTTTCTTTAGACATCTCTATATTCTGAATATCATCAGTAGCCTTCTGTTTTATATTTTCAGAAGACATACGGCTGTTCTCTTCATCCAGATAGTCTTTCAGAAGATAATCCAGGCTGACCTGAAAAAGTTCTGACATTGCAATTAGCTTTGATATCTCAGGAATACTGCTCCCTGCCTCCCATTTACTGACCGACTGCCGGGTAATGCCAAGTCTGTCTGCAAGCTGCTCTTGGGACATGCCTGATCTCTTCCTCTGTTTGGTAAGTTTTTCTGCCAGATTCATCTATTCTACCTCCCTCATCTTCTTTGTAAATCTGTAACAGTTCAGACAAGTGATGGCTGAATTGTTACATAAACTTTACCCCTAACTTGCCAAAAACACAAGAAAACAACACTTGGAAATTTGTCAACCAGCAGTTGCATTCCGCTGTTTACAAGGAATACAGGACATATGGATTATATAAGAAAAATGTTCCCAGAAGCGCTAACAGAATATATAACAGCGCCTCCTGCCTTCCAGCCGGTCCTTCTTTGGGACATCTTCCTATTATTTTCATATAAATTTTCTTGCCATCCACCCAAGCCTGCCCGCATAAGTCGATATTGATACACTCAT
>CANSLW010000258.1 GCA_947647815.1 uncultured Dorea sp.
GAAGAACCGTGTCAGATACATGTTCCGGAGCAACTTTTAGCTGTCCGCTTACATGATATTCGCATAATTCTTTAAGAAAAGTGTCATCCTGATCCGCCAGAACATAATCAAAACGAATTCCGGAACGGATAAACACTTTCCTGACTCCCGGAAGTTTCCGAAGACTTCGAAGCAGCGCAATATAATCTTTATGATCTGCCTTAAGATTCCTGCAGGGCTTTGGGAAAAGGCACTGCCTCTCTTTGCACACGCCGCATGATAACTGCTTTTTGCAGGATGGATGCCGGAAATTCGCCGTAGGCCCTCCCACATCGTGGATATACCCCTTGAAATCCGGATCTTTTGTAAAACGGCGCGCTTCTTCTATAAGAGAATCGTGGCTTCGCGTCTGCAGAATCCTTCCCTGATGAAAGGTCAGCGCACAGAAATTACAGCCGCCAAAACATCCTCTGTTGCTGATCAGACTGAATTTCACCTCTGCAATCGCCGGGACACCTCCTTCCTTTTCATAAGAAGGATGATAAGTTCTCATATAAGGATAGCCGTAGATTTCGTCCATCTCCATCTGGCTTAGAGGCTGCGCCGGCGGATTCTGTACAATATAAAGATGCTCCCCATAAGGTTCGATTAATCGTTTCCCTGCAAAGGGATCCGTATTACAATACTGGGTATAAAAGCTTTCTGCATATTTAAGGCGGTCTTCCTTCATCTCTTCATATCCAGGCAGCCGCACCGCATCATATACACTGTCTGTATCTTTTGCCTTATAGACCGTCCCCGGAATGAAAGTAATATCACAGATATCAATCCCGCTCTCTAAGGCCTCCGCAATCTCTACAATCGAACGCTCTCCCATCCCATAGGATATCAGATCAGCGCCTGAGTCCAGAAGTACAGAACGCTTAAGTTTGTCAGACCAGTAGTCATAATGCGCAAGTCTCCTAAGACTTGCCTCAATACCTCCGAGAATGACCGGCGTCTTCTTATAAGTCTGGCGAATCAGATTCCCATAGACAACCACCGCATAATCCGGACGCTTTCCCATCACGCCTCCTGGTGTATATGCATCTGTCTTCCGCCGTTTCTTCGATACAGAATAATGATTCACCATAGAATCCATATTCCCGGCGGAAACCAGGAATCCAAGCCTTGGCTCGCCGAACTCGGTTACACTCGCCGGATTCTTCCAGTCAGGCTGCGCAATGATGCCGATCCGATAGCCGCGCGCTTCCAGGACTCTTGTAATAATTGCATGTCCAAAAGAAGGATGATCTACATAAGCGTCACCTGATATATAGACAAAATCTACTCTATCCCATCCCCTGGCTTCCATATCCTGTCTTGAGACAGGCAAAAAACCTGCCTTCATCTACAACACCTCATACGCCTCATTCTTGATATCGTCATAACTGTATAGATAATAATCTGCCAGGCGTCTCTTTTTCTCTTCCTGACACCTGGAAAATTCATCGTCCACGGCACATACCTTCATACCTGCGTTCTTTCCTGCCATGATTCCCATCGGAACATCCTCGAACACCAGGCAGCGTTCTGGATCCACCCCCATCTCCTTAGCAACAAGAAGATAGACGTCCGGCGCCGGCTTTCCTTTTGCCACTTCACACGCCGTCCTGACCACGTCGAATAACTCCGTAACTCCCAAAGCTTCCAGGGTATCTTCTGTCAGTATCCTGCCATTGCTCGTGGCAATCCCTATCTTCTTCCCCTGCCGCTTCATCTCTATAATAAAATCATGAACCCCTTCCTTTAGCGGAGCTTCATTCATATACCGCTCATGCGCCATTTCAGTCCATTCATCCATAATCTCCTGTTGTGTACAGGTAAGAGTCGGAAATGACTTTTTAAAAAACTGTGCCACTTCCGTGTAGCTCATTCCTTCCATATCATCATGGAAATTCTCTGGCTCAACCAGATTATACTTGGCAAGATAATCTACGTCAATCGCCGGCCAGATCCACATAGAATCAATTAATGTCCCGTCCATATCAAATATAACCGCATCAATCCCGTTAAGCATCTTCGTCTCTATCATCTTCTGACTCCTTCTAATTCCTTCTCAGTAAGGGCTCGGTATTCACCTGGTTTCAGATTCTTATCAAGCTTAAGTTCTCCCATGCTTTCCCGTCTCAGGTATATCACTTCCTTGTCTACAGCTTCGAACATACGCTTTACCTGATGGTATTTTCCCTCTTGTATCGTTAGCAGTATCTCTGATTCTTCCCCGCTTTTTATAATCTTAAGTATTCCCGGCCTTGTCCACTCTTCTTCATCATTCGTTCCTATATTAACTCCCTGTGCAAATATTTCGACATCTTCCTCCGTTACACAGCCCTGCACCTTTGCATAGTAGGTTTTGTCCACATGGTGCTTCGGTGACGTCAGTATGTGAGACAGCTGCCCGTCATTTGTAATCAGCAAAAGTCCTTCCGTATCCTTATCAAGCCGCCCCACAGGGAACAGATCTTTGCGCTTTTTGTCCCGAATCAGGTCTATGACCGTTACCTCTCTTGCATCCTCGGTAGCAGACACAACTCCTGCAGGCTTATTCAACATATAATACTCATAAGAAGCATATGTAATCTGTCTGCCCTCCATGGACACCTCATCTTCTCCTTCGCGAATCTTTGTCTCAGGGGATATAACCTTCTGTCCATTCACCAGTACCTGGCCTTTGCGGATATAACGCTTTACTTCCTGGCGGGTTCCGATTCCCATATCCGCCAGATATTTATCCAATCGAATCATCAGCACAGCCTCCATCCCGGCAGATACTTATTCTTAAGCATCCCACCGCTAAGTTTGCCCCATCCTAACGGGAAACCGTCCACACAGACAAGCCTCCATCCTTTTTCACTGTCGGAAACCAACTCATCTATATCCAACGTTTCTCCTTTGAGATAACGCGAAATCCTCTCATCTTCTGCCGGCAGATCAATGCAATGTGCATAATCCTCTTTCTTTAAACACATTGCTAATGCCTGACTGGGTTCAAACCGGTTCTTCTTAAGTTCTCCTAATAAAAGTCCAGTACGAAGAAAACGGATGCCTCTAACATCCGGAAGTCCTTCCGGCATATAATAAACTCTCTCTCCGTGAATATCCAGACGCGGCCCCTCCAGTACCCATGAGATATCCTGAAAGAATTCCTCGA
>CANSLW010000259.1 GCA_947647815.1 uncultured Dorea sp.
CGCCAGATTCAATTTTTCTCATGGAACGCATGAAGAACAGAAGATACGGCTGCATGGCATAATGCACTGGAAGGGCTTTTCTGCCGGTGTTCCTCGGCTTTTTTCATCATCATCTCATAATCCAGATGTTCTTCTGTATTCTCAATAATATGTACCATCATCTGCAATGCTTCAAGCGGGTATTTGCCGTTGGCGGTTTCGCCTGAAAGCATCACAGCATCCGTTCCATCATATACTGCATTAGCAACGTCTGTTACCTCCGCTCTGGTCGGACGTGGATTGCGCATCATGGAATCCAGCATCTGCGTAGCTGTGATAACAGGTTTATAGTTCGCATTACATTTCTGAATGATCATTTTCTGAAGATATGGAACTTCCTCTGCCGGAATCTCTACACCTAAGTCGCCGCGGGCAATCATAATACCGTCCGCACAGCGGATAATCTCGTCAATATTCTTGATTCCTTCTGCATTCTCAATCTTCGCGATAATCGGGATATTCGGTGCCTGGCACTCTTTTAAGAATGCCCGGATTTCAAAAATACACTCTGCATTCCGTACAAAAGATGCTGCAATAAAATCAATCTGCTGCTGCGCGCCGAAGCGAATATCTTCTCTGTCCTTTTCCGTAATAGCAGGAAGCCTGACAGGGACGTTCGGTACATTCACACCTTTACGCTCGCCAAGTTCACCACCGTTTACAATCGTACAGACAATATCATTTTCTTTCTTCGCCTTTACCTGCAATCCAATCAATCCATCGTCAATCAGGATTGTACTTCCAACCTGTACATCGTCTATAAGTCCCTTATATGTGATAGAAACTCTGTCCGCATCTCCCGTAATCTCTTCTGTTGTCAGGGTAAACGTATCTCCTTCTTTGAGCATGACCTTGTTGCCGTCTCTCAATACACCTGTACGAATCTCAGGTCCCTTGGTATCTAAAAGAATAGCGATTGGCTTCCCTTCCTCATCCCGAACCTTCTTGAGCTTATCCATCCGTATCTTCTGTTCTTCATGCGTTCCATGAGAAAAATTGAATCTGGCGACATCCATACCTTTTCGGACCAGGCTTCTCATAATCTCTTCGTCATCGGTCTTTGGTCCAAGTGTACATATGATCTTTGTCTTCTTCATCTTTTCGTCCCCCTGTTTCTTCATTTAGTTCTTTTACTTTATATGTGTATGTGTGAACAGATGATCCTGACAGTATTCATAATTGCCGTTACATTTTGAGCAATATCTGAATTCCAGATTCGGGTCATCCAGTTCAGTCCTCTTACAGATGGCACACATATGTTTCGCACCGTTAGCATACATCTGAACCGGTCGTTGTGCCATGCGTATATTCTTCTTAAACTCCCTCTTCCTCTTAATCTGTGTAGGCGTATACGGCTGCATATTTCTGGAACCCAGAAAGAAAATCAGGAAATTCAGGATTGAAACCACTGCTTCTACTGCATTCGCTTTGTAATAGATTCCTATAACACTTCCTCCATACGCCGGCAAAAATGCCTGTATCACTGGATAAATAAAATAGATTGCATCCAGCAATGCCAGATATTTAACCTTAATCGGAAATACCATAAACAACAAAAATTGTACCTCAGGATACAGTGCTGCAAACGCAAAGAACAAAGACATGTTCAGATACCATACAGACATCGGAAGTACAAGCCCTGTCACAACATATACCAGCAGTGCAGCAATCACATGAAATAACATTCCGGAGAAAAAATACAGATTAAACCGGAATGCCCCCCATGCCCGTTCCAGCTGCTGGCCTATCATGTAATAAAGATGCAGCATGAATATAATAAAAATCAGACTGTCAGAAGGCGGCTGGATAATAAAAGTAACAACCCTCCATACCTGTCCATGCAGGATTGCCGCTGCATCCAGACTTAAGAATTGATAATAGAAATTCGGATTCACAAGATTTAATACGAATCCTACCGCATATAGAATAATAATATAATACATAAGGTTCGGAATTGCATATCTTCCAAACCGTCTTTCCAGTTTTGATAACCAGTTATCCATAGAGAAACTCCTTGCTTTCCATAATTTAGCATCACATTAGCACTGTAGTAATTCTACCGTTTTACGCCCTGTTTGTCAATTCTACCACGGAACTTTACAACATTTTAATATTTCTATTGCATTTGTTAATTGTTATTTTAAAATTTTTGTCGTATAATGTTACAGGCTGTAGAAGATTGTCTTTTAACCATTCCAGCCGTAAAGGAGTTGTTATTATTATGAGTAAAACCGAATTATACACACTGGGTATTGATATCGGATCAACCACTGTAAAAATCGCAATACTCGACCAGGATAACGATGTTGCCTTTTCTGATTATGAAAGGCATTATGCCAACATTCAGGAGACACTGTCCGACCTTCTTGGACGGGCAATCTATAAATTAGGGGAGATTACCGTCTCCCCAGTCATCACTGGTTCTGGTGGTCTGACACTTGCCAAACATCTGAACGTCCCTTTTGTCCAGGAAGTTATCGCTGTCTCTACTGCGCTGCAGGACTTCGCGCCACAGACAGATGTTGCTATTGAATTGGGCGGAGAAGATGCAAAGATTATATATTTTGAAGGTGGAAATGTAGAACAGCGTATGAACGGAGTCTGCGCCGGCGGTACAGGTTCCTTTATCGACCAGATGGCATCACTGCTTCAGACAGATGCTTCCGGCCTGAACGAGTACGCTAAAAATTATCAGTCGCTTTATTCCATTGCAGCAAGGTGCGGCGTATTCGCCAAATCCGATATCCAGCCGTTAATCAACGACGGAGCTTCCAAGGAAGACCTGGCTGCTTCCATCTTCCAGGCGGTCGTAAACCAAACAATCAGCGGGCTTGCCTGCGGTAAGCCGATACGCGGGCATGTTGCATTCTTAGGGGGACCGCTTCATTTCCTGTCAGAGTTAAAGGAAGCCTTTATCCGTACTTTGAAACTGGATAACGAACACACCATTGCTCCAAATCATTCCCATCTGTTTGCTGCAATCGGTTCTGCACTCAATTCTAAGAAAGATAAAAATGTATCTTTGCGTGAGATGCAGAATCGTCTGGACAGCCGTATCAAGATGGAATTCGGCTTCTGTCTGAAACAGTGGTT
>CANSLW010000260.1 GCA_947647815.1 uncultured Dorea sp.
TGTTCTGGAATGTATACGGCAAATAGCATGAACTGTCTGACAGAAGTTCTTGGAAAGGCTTGTCTTCTTGTCTTTTACATGTCCTGCAAGCATTGGCCCGCCGCTGACGAAAATTGTTGGCACATTAATCCTTGCCGCTGCCATCAGAAGTCCCGGCACATTCTTATCACAGTTTGGTACCATGACCAAAGCATCGAACTGATGCGCCAGAGCCATCGCTTCTGTAGAATCCGCAATCAAATCCCTGGTAACCAGGGAATACTTCATGCCAATATGTCCCATTGCAATTCCATCGCATACCGCGATTGCCGGAAAGACGATTGGCGTGCCGCCTGCCATGGCAACTCCCTGTTTTACTGCATTTACAATCTTATCCAGGTTCATATGCCCCGGAACAATCTCATTATAAGAACTGACAATACCAACCAACGGCCGTTCCATCTCCTCTGGTGTTAACCCAAGTGCATTGAATAATGAACGGTGTGGCGCCTGCTGTTTCCCCTTTGTAACTGTATCACTTCTCATCTCAAAATTGACCTCCTCTATCCAATATATCCGGCGATCAAATCGCCCATCTTCGCTGTTCCAACCTGTTGCTTTCCTTCCGACATAATATCAATTGTCCGATATCCTTCCTTAAGTACCTTCGAAACAGCCGCTTCGATTGCATCCGCTTCCTGATCCAAATCGAAACTGAATCTTAACATCATGGCTGCGGACAGAATTGTTGCAATCGGATTCGCAATACCTTTACCAGCGATATCCGGCGCAGAACCGCCGCTTGGCTCATAAAGTCCGAACTTTGTCTCATTCAGGCTGGCGCTGGCAAGCATACCGATAGAGCCGGTCACCATACTTGCCTCATCAGACAGAATATCACCGAACATATTCTCCGTAAGAATCACATCAAACTGTTTCGGATCCTTCACCAACTGCATTGCACAGTTATCCACCAACATATGCTCTAATGTCACTTCCGGATAATCCGCCGCCACTTCTTCGACAACCTTTCTCCAAAGCCTTGATGAATCCAGGACATTTGCCTTATCAACACTTGTCACTTTTTTCCTGCGTTTCATCGCAATATCAAATCCGCGGACTGCTATTCTGCGTATCTCCTGCTCATTATATGTAAGAGAATCATATGCTGTCATGAGCCCGTTCTCTTCTACTGTCTTCCGCTCGCCAAAATATAATCCCCCGGTCAATTCCCTCATAATCATCATATCGAATCCGCCTTCTGTAATCTCTTCCTTCAGCGGACATGCACCCTTTAATTCATCATATAGAACGGCCGGTCTCAGATTAGCAAACAAATTCAATTCTTTACGGATTCTTAAAAGTCCTGCTTCCGGTCTCTTAGACGGTTCTAACTGATACCATGGCGAAGTCTTTGCATCTCCCCCGATAGATCCCATCAATACCGCATCACATCTCTTCGCCTCTGCTACAGTTTCATCTGTAAGCGGTACTCCATGTACATCTATGGACGCCCCTCCCATTAACAGCTGTGTATAATCACAGGTATGTCCGTAAATTTCTGCAACTTTATCTAATACCTTCATAGCTTCTGTCACGATCTCCGGGCCGATTCCATCCCCCTTAATTACACCGATTTTCAGATTCATAGTCCTCTTCCTTCCTGCTAAACTAAAATATAGACTCTATAATATCGCATTTTCCTACATGTTTCAAGTATTTTTCGCGCCAGAGGCCATTTACTGAAGATACGAAAGAAGCTCCTGATATCTCTTCTTCGCCTGCTGATATCCATGTTCATAGAAATGCTGCAAAGCATCATAATCCTTCTCAATCCGTGAAACCGTGGGTATCCGCGGACAAAACACGAATATCTTTCCTTCCCTCTGAAGCTGCTCAACCAGCCTGATCTGCCTATTGTACTCATAATTCCGGCGAATCATCACCCGTACCAGATCCGGATACTTCTTATAAGCTCTCCGGTACAGATTCGCCGTTGTCTGGGAAGTTGGCTTTTTACGGTATCCCGGATTCCTGGTCAGAACCACTATAATCTTCTTATTCCCTATCTCTATTGCCCTCCCAACCGGTATGGAATCTGCGAGTCCTCCGTCCAGATACGGCATACCGTCTACATTTACAATAGGTGATACCAACGGCATACTGCAGGAAGCACGGCAGATCTTCATTAAACGTTCTCTGTCCTCTCTCTCTGTCATATATTCTGCCTGTCCGGTCTCACAGTTCGTCGTTACGATCTCACATTCCATCCCGGATGCAAAATACGTATCATAATCAAACGGAAAGATCTCATTGGGATACTTATTAAATATCATATCCATATTCATTAGACTTTTTTCCCGGATAAATTTCCGGAATCCATAGTAATAGCTGTATTCTTTCTCCTTATGAATCGTACAGTCCCTGGTTCTTCCCGGCTGTCTTGACACATAATCCACTCCATTACAGGAACCTGCTGATACTCCTATCACATGGGAAGTATACAGATCCTTCTCCATTAGATAATCCAGAACACCTGAAGTAAATACTCCTCTGGTCGCTCCGCCTTCTAATACCATTGTTGCTTTAATCATAATCTAACCCCACTTTCTCATATGCTATTATATACCTCTTTTTTTAATAGGAAAACAAAATCTTGCTGAAAATTTTATTAACCTTGATATTTCTTCCTATATTTGATAAGATATTAGGATGTTGAGGTCAAAATGTCTTTTGACCTTGATATCATATTATATCGGTATCAACAGTTAAAATCAAAAAGCATCATAAATAAGATTCAGCTATTAGGAGGAATAGAAAGACACTATGATCAGTACAAGCAATATAACATTACGCGTGGGCAAAAAAGCCTTATTTGAAGATGTTAATATCAAATTCACCGAAGGAAACTGCTATGGCTTGATAGGCGCTAATGGCGCCGGAAAATCTACATTTTTAAAAATTCTCTCCGGCCAGTTAGAACCAAGCAAGGGCGATGTCGCCATCACTCCCGGCGAACGGCTCTCTTTCCTGCAGCAGGATCATTTCAAATACG
>CANSLW010000261.1 GCA_947647815.1 uncultured Dorea sp.
TCATGGGAACCTGATGTCTTGCATGGCGCTTTTCAAATGCATGGAATTTGAAGTAGACCGTATGGAACCACTGTTTCAGACAGAAGCCGAATTCCATGCATTTGAAAAGCGCCATGCAAGACATCAGGTTCCCATGAAGGATCTGGCAACTTACAAGGGTAAGGCATTCCTTGGCATTGACGCTGGTTCTACCACGACTAAAGCCGCGCTGGTCGGCGAGGATGGCACTTTATTATATTCCTTTTATCACAACAATGAAGGAGATCCTCTCGGGACTACCATCAGTGCAATCAAAGATATCTACAGCAAATTACCAGAAGATGTCCAGATCGTACACTCCTGTTCCACCGGCTATGGAGAGGCTCTGATAAAGTCCGCGCTTTTGCTGGATGAGGGCGAGGTTGAGACCGTTTCCCACTATTATGCCGCATCCTTTTTCGAGCCAGATGTAGACTGCATCCTGGATATCGGCGGCCAGGATATGAAATGCATCAAAATTAAGAATCAGACCGTAGACAATGTTCTTTTGAACGAGGCATGTTCTTCCGGCTGCGGTTCTTTTATAGAAACTTTTGCCAAGTCACTTAATTATTCTGTGGAAGATTTTGCCCACGAAGCATTATTTGCCCGTAATCCAATCGACCTTGGCACACGCTGTACGGTATTCATGAACTCCAAAGTAAAGCAGGCACAAAAAGAAGGCGCCGAAGTTGCGGATATCTCGGCAGGACTTGCCTATTCTGTTATCAAGAATGCCCTCTTCAAGGTTATCAAGGTATCTAATGCTTCTGAACTTGGAAGCCATATCGTGGTACAAGGCGGTACTTTTTATAACAACGCAGTTCTTCGTAGTTTTGAGAAAATCGCAGAATGTGAAGCAATCCGTCCTGATATCGCAGGAATCATGGGAGCTTTTGGCGCTGCGCTTATCGCCCGCGAACGCTACTCAGACTGCGAAGGCACTACGATGTTATCTATTGAAGACATTGAATCGCTGGAATACTCTACCACTATGGCAAAATGCAAAGGCTGTACTAACAATTGCCGCCTGACTATCAATCATTTCAGCGGCGGCAGAAAATTTATCACCGGTAACCGCTGCGAACGCGGTCTTGGCAAAGAAAAATCCGACAATAAACTGCCGAATTTATTTGAATACAAATTCCAAAGATATTTTGACTATATGCCGCTTACAGAATCTGAAGCAAGCAGGGGGACTATCGGCATTCCCCGGGTTTTGAATATGTACGAGAATTATCCGTTCTGGTTTACATTCTTTCATACTCTTGGCTTCCGTGTCATACTATCACCGGCTTCAACCCGGAAGATTTACGAGCTTGGCATTGAATCGATTCCCAGCGAATCCGAATGTTATCCGGCGAAGCTGGCTCACGGCCATGTACAGTGGCTGATTAATCAGGGAATAGAACGAATCTTCTATCCAAGTATTCCCTATGAACGAAATGAGTTTAAAGAGGCTAACAATCACTACAATTGTCCGATTGTTACCTCTTACCCGGAAAATATTAAAAACAATATAGACTCCATTGTAAATGGAGAAGTGGATTTCATTCATCCGTTCCTTTCTTTGGAAAGTGAAGAGACCGTCTCATACCGTCTGGTGGAAGAACTCTCTAAAAAGTTCTCCATTCCGGCATCTGAGATTCAGTCCGCCGTACATACGGCGTGGACAGAACTTGAATCATGCCGTACGGATATCATGAAAAAGGGTGAAGAAACAATAGAATACCTTAAAAAGACCGGTAACCGTGGAATTGTCCTTGCCGGACGTCCCTATCACATTGACCCGGAAGTCAATCACGGTATCCCGGAATTGATTAATTCCTATAATATTGCCGTGCTGACGGAGGATTCTATCTCTCATCTGCATCCGGCGGAGCACCCTCTGAACGTCATGGATCAGTGGATGTATCATTCCCGCCTGTATGCAGCGGCAAACTATGTAAAGACCACAGAGAATCTGGACTTGATTCAGCTGAACTCTTTTGGCTGCGGGCTGGATGCCGTCACCACAGATCAGGTTGCATCCATCCTGAACGATTCTGACAAAATCTACACTTCTCTTAAGATTGATGAAGTGAATAACTTAGGAGCTGCAAGAATCCGTATCCGCTCACTGCTTGCCGCCATTCGTGTGCGTGAAAAACGAAATGAGCAGAGAAATATTCGGTCTTCTGCCATTACAAAGGTATCCTTTACCAAAGAAATGCGAAAGGATTACACCATCCTCTGCCCACAGATGTCGCCTATACATTTTAGCTTGTTAGAGCCTGCCTTTAAAGCTTCCGGTTACAGGATAGAGGTTCTGCCCAATGACAACAAACAGGCAGTAGATATGGGCCTTAAATACGTCAACAATGATGCATGCTACCCTTCTCTTATCGTGGTAGGGCAGATTATGGATGCAATCCTGTCAGGGAAATATGATACGGATAAGATTGCCGTCATCATCACCCAGACAGGCGGCGGATGCCGTGCTTCCAATTATATTGGTTTCATCCGCCGGGCGCTTAAGAAAGCCGGCTATGAACACATACCGGTAATATCGCTTAATCTAAGCGGACTGGAAGGAAATCCAGGCTTTAGGCTCAGCCCTACTCTGGCTCTTCGTGGTATCTATGCAGTTGTATTTGGTGATATCTTTATGAAATGCGTTTACAGAATCCGCCCTTACGAAGCAGTAAAAGGCTCCACTGATGCAATGCACGAGAAATGGCTGAACATTTGTAAGGATTTCTTATCACAGGGTTATCCTTCCAGACACAGATTCAAGAAATTATGCAAGCAGATTATTGAAGATTTTGATCACAATATTAAAATGACTGATATTAAAAAACCCCGCGTCGGTGTAGTGGGAGAAATCCTGGTCAAATTCCTTCCGGCAGCCAATAACCATCTGGTAGAATTGCTGGAGGGCGAAGGCGCAGAAGCAGTTGTTCCGGATCTTCTGGATTTCCTTCTTTACTGTTTCTATAACCAGAACTTCAAAGTATCACATCTGGG
>CANSLW010000262.1 GCA_947647815.1 uncultured Dorea sp.
TTACTAATTAAATTACTGATTATAGTTGATTTATAATAAAATGAGCGGTATAATATAAGCCAAATATCATTATTTTATTAGTAATGAGAGTACGATTGAGCAGGAGGATGACCAATGAGAACGAAAAAAAGTAGTGCAAGGTATCTGTTATCCCTATTATTAGCAGTTTCCTTGATGATTATGACGGCCTTGCCGGTTATGGCGGAAGAAGAGACCTCAACTCTTACCGCCGCAGAAGATCCAAGAGAAAGTATTATGACGATGTCATTAGGAATCCAGGATGATAATGGGATCTATACACCGCTTACCTTCGGAACTTGTTTTTTGGTCAATGATGAATATGTTTTGACTAATTATCATGTGGTAGAAGCAGATGAAGAGTTCCTGAATTATGTAAAGGAGACTTTGGGGCTGGAACTGAAGGCAAATGACGGGCATATTAAGCGGCGTGTACATATTAGCAGGGACATTATGGTTGATGCGACAGTGCATGGTAATGTACAGAGTAAAGTGATGGACTTTGCGCTTATGAAGCTGAATGAAAAAGTATATGACAGAAAGCCGCTGAGTCTGGGGGACAGTGATTCCGTAGAAATCAAAGATGATGTCTATGCAATGGGATTTCCAGGAGACTCTATTACAACAAGGGAATATTTTACAAAGGACGACGTGTCTGTTACCGATGGTACAATCTCTAAGATTACGAACAGTGGATCAGAAGATCTTTTTGAACATACGGCAATTCTGAATAATGGTAATTCAGGCGGGCCGCTGATGGATACAAATAATAATGTGGTAGGTGTTAACAGCAGCGGAACACAGACGAAAAATTATGCGGTAAGAATTAATTTTATCAAGAAGACCATGGATACTTTTGGAGTTCCTTATATTGATGCGGGTACAGCGCTAAGTCCGGAACCCAAGAAAACGGATGATCCGACAGTAGAGGAGAATACAGAAGAAACAGAGCCAGATAATTCTGCAATACTTGCTGAACTCCAATCTGTAATTGCTGAAGCAAAGAATGAAGATACTAGTATTTACACAGAAGAAAGTGTGGATGCATTGAATGACAGTATTGGGACGGCTGAAGCTGTTGCCAAGAATAGTGAAGCTTCTGCAGCGGAAATCCAGAGTGCGACAGATGACTTGAACCAGGCGCTTACAAACCTTGAGGAGAAATCAGGACCTAACATGATTTTAATCGGAGGAATTGCAGCAGCAGTAATTATCATCATTATTATTATAGTAGTAGTGATTATTGTAATGTCCGGAAAGAAGAAAAAATCAGCAATGGTTCCATCATCTCCAGATAGATATGTACCGTCGACACATTCTGATACACAGAGACAAGGGATGCAGTCAGGAGGGGCGCCTACATCCGTTCCTTATCTGTCAACACCGGAAGGAGCAGGGGAGACAACACTTCTGGATGCAGGGGCAGGAGAGACGACTCTGCTCAGCGGCGGAAGAGGAAATGCTTATCTGATCCGCAAGAAGAACGGAGAAAAGATTGTAATTAATTTATCTAATTTCAAGATTGGGAAAGAAAGAAAAAAAGTAAATTACTGCATCTCAGACAATACCTCCGTAAGCCGTGTTCATTGTGAGATTTTAAGAAAAGGTTCTGATTACTTTGTAGTTGACCAGGGTGCGACAAACTTTACGTTTGTCAATGGCATACAGTTAAGCCGATATCAGGAAACCTTATTATCAGACCAGTCAATATTAAAATTATCAGATGAAGAATTTGAATTCCATTTGTCTTAGTCATATAAAGATATGGAACAGGAGACGGCCATGAGGTTTTTAAGTATTGCACATAGCGATGTAGGAATTAAAAAAGAAACGAATCAGGATTCTGTCTTAGTCAAAGAAGCTTCCACAGATTGCGGAAAGGTTATGATTTCCGCAATCTGTGACGGGATGGGCGGCCTCGCGAAAGGCGAGGTTGCCAGCGCTGCTTTGGTTAGGACATTTTCTCGTTGGTTTGAAGAGGAATTTCCTTTTCTTATTTATGACCAGGATGGAAAGATGCGTGAACTGGATTATAACGAACTGCAGAAAAGTTGGAATCGCTTGATTGATCAGGTGAATCTTAAGATTGCCGGGTATGGAGAAGGGTTCCACTCCCCCTGTGGGACTACGATTGCAGCGCTGCTGTTAATGAAAAATCAATATTATATTGTGAATGTGGGAGATTCCCGGGTTTACCGGCTTAATGGGGAAGTAAAGCTTTTGACTAAAGACCAGACCTTTGTACAGAGGGAGATGGATGAGGGAAGAATGACGAAAGAGGAAGCCAAGACACATCCTCAGAGGAATGTGCTGCTTCAATGTGTGGGCGCAAGTAGTATTGTGGTTCCGGATTTTTTTCAGGGGGAATTTCAAGAGGGAGATCTGTTTATGTTATGTTCGGACGGATTCCGGCATCTGATTACAGACGAAGAGTTTGGAAAGATATTGGATCCTTCTAAATTGACAACAGAAAAATCCATGCAGGATGCGGCAGTGTATTGTACGGAATTGAATAAGCAGAGAAAAGAGAATGACAATATATCAGTGGTATTGATCAAAACATGTGAGTAGGTGGGGAAAATGCTGGAGATAGGTTCCGTAATAGACGGAAAATATAAAGTGTTGAATAAGGTCGGTCAGGGTGGTATGAGCGTCGTCTATCTGGCAATGAATGAGAGGGCGAACAAGCAATGGGCGATTAAGGAAATCAGAAAAGACGGTGTGTCTAATTATGAAGTGGTGAAGCAGAATCTGATTGCAGAGACAGATATTCTAAAAAGGCTGACCCACCCGAATCTTCCGAGTATTATCGATGTGATTGACTGCGAAGATACATTTCTGATTGTAATGGATTATATAGAAGGAAATCCTCTGAGCGATTCTCTAAAAAGTGAAGGGGCACAGCCTCAGGATAAGGTGATTGAGTGGGCCAAACAGATCTGTGATGTGCTGGGATATCTGCATTCAAGGCAGCCTCCGATTATTTACCG
>CANSLW010000263.1 GCA_947647815.1 uncultured Dorea sp.
AGCTTTTGCGGAGATATCGGAGGAGGAGTTCATAGAAAAGAACGGGCATCGGTACTCATGCTCTTCCTCTCCCCGCCACTGGCAAAGCATATCTTCCTTCTGTGTGGAAGTTTCTTTCATCTGCCGCAGCCCCTCCAGGGAAAACCGCTTGCTGACTTTCTCCCTGTCTGTAGGGTGAATCTGTTTAATCAGACGAGAATTCATGATCTCATCCCATCGAATTGTCCAAGACTTCCATCCGGTATGGGTATGTCCGTTTTCTCTTACAAGGTTTGCTTCTCCCGTATCAAGATCTATTCCATATATACCAAAGTTCTGCTCACCCAGAGTCCGGATAACTTCCTGGACACGGATACTTGCATCATCCAACTCCAGGCTCTCCTGTAATATGTCATGTACATCCTTTACATATAAGAAAATGAACTGGTCACCCTCTGGCGAGAAGGCATCCGGCACAACTTCTATAAGATTCCACCGGTAATCTTCGCCTGCACGCCTGCGA
Organism: uncultured Dorea sp.; assembly: GCA_947647815.1. Lineage (GTDB taxonomy): Bacteria > Bacillota > Clostridia > Lachnospirales > Lachnospiraceae > Sporofaciens. Next base: position 503 of record CANSLW010000263.1, read on the forward strand.
TAACAACAGGTCAATATCTCCTTGCCTGCATCCAACGCTTCTTTCATATGATCCAGATGTGTAAATGATATAAAATTATTCATATCATCCGGATGGATTCCCCCGTCATAGATAAACTGACCAAGCCAGCTCGAAAAAGTGTCATTTCCATATCCGATCACACGGTCTTCCGACCTCATCTTCACTATCTCGTACCGGTCCTGCGTAAGATTGACTCTCAATATCTTATGATAAGAATAACTAATCGACTGCACATGAGGCGCCACAGTAATGATAAATGCCGGAATCTTCCCTTCCCAAGTCGTTCTGACCGCCACTATATCCACAATATCACCAAAAGGATTGTTATAACTCAGTGTCCGATTCTCCTTTTTATCCCCGATTGTCAAAACCGGACAGTTGACACAAGAATGGTCTCCCATCTCATGACAAGGCATCCCTATGCACACATGAGGCGAAACCTCACGCACCCGTTCATTAAAATACAGAAGCTCATGGTTATCTTCCCGGATAACAAAGACTCCGGTAGTCGGTATTGCGCGTAAAATCTTCTCATATTCTTTAATATCCACAATTTCACCTTCTTTTCATGCCTTTATTGTATCATACCAAAGACGTTGTCTGCAATCCCAACAGATAATCAATAAATTGCTGCGCTGTCCGCCCGGATAAGCCTCCATGCCCAAGTTCCCATTTATTTGCTTCCAGAAGCAGCTCATCTTCTGCCATGGTAATTCCATTTCGCCTGGCAAGCTGCCGGACAATCTCCTGGAATTCCTTCTTCTCTGGCTTTCCAAAATAAATAGTCACCCCAAACCGTGCCACCAGCGACAGCTTCTCCTGCACCGTATCGTTTGTGTGCAGTTCCTCATCTCTGTCAGCCTTATCCCGGAATGTTTCCCGGATTAGATGTCTCCTGTTAGATGTTGCATAGATTAATATATTATCTGGCTTCTTCTCCAGTCCGCCTTCGATGACTGCTTTCAGATATTTATATTCAATCTCGAATTCTTCAAAGGAAAGGTCATCCATGTAAATAATAAACTTATAATTTCTGTTCTTAATCTGTGCGATAATATCATTTAAGTCCTGGAATTGATGCTTGTACACCTCGATCATACGAAGTCCCTGATCATAATACTGATTCAAGATTGCTTTGATTGAAGAAGACTTACCGGTTCCGGCGTCGCCAAAAAGCAGACAGTTATTTGCTCTCTTTCCCTCCACGAATGCCTTTGTATTATCAATTAGTTTTTTCTTTGCAATCTCATATCCCACCAGATCGTTAAGATGCACATGGGCAATCTTGGTAATTGGAACAATCTGAACCTCATCCTTCACATGCTCCATCCGGAATGCCTTGTGAAGTCCCAGTTTCCCTACACCGAATTCTTTATAAAACTGCGTCATAATTTCTTTAAATTCTGCTGTATCCTTTGCCTCTGCAAGGTTCTGACTCAACTTACAGATTCTGTCCCTAATCCTTTGATTGAATATCTTTCCATGGCCGCTCAGCCCCTGATAATTCAGGATAATAGAGAAACAGCCCGCATCAAGCACGTTCGTAAGCTCTGTAAAATCATAATCAAATAATTCTTTAAAAATCCCATAATCATGCAAGGCAGCCACATTGATACTGCCTTCTACCGCTCCCACAATCTCACAGGAGGTGCTATAGGCATTCTCATGGCTTGCCATAAGATAGGTCAGATAGTTATGCCACAGATTCCCTTCAAAACCATGGTTCACCGACATCTCCAGAATCTCATTCACACAATCAAACAACAATCCCTTCAAGTCTTCCTGATTATAATAATCATTTCTGTAATTCTCCATAAGGAATGTCATATCATGAAGAATCTTTCCTTCTTCCATATGTTTATACAACATTAATTCGTTTGTTCTCATTCTGCTCTCCTAACCTTATGAAATACACCACTAATAATTCCCCAAGATTCTAAGGCTTCTGCTCTCTTCCCTAAGGCCTCTGATCGCATTCTTCACCGCCGGCTCTGCCAGATTCCCGTCAAAATCAACAAAGAAACGATATTCCCAGTTCCTTCCTTCCACCGGCCTTGATTCAATCCTGGTCATGTTCAGATCATTATATATAAAATGGGAAAGCAGCTGGTACAACGAACCACTCTCATGAGGCACTTCAAAGCAGATACTAATCTTTTTAGCGTCCTTTAAAAAAATCTTCTGGTTGGTAACCACGATAAAGCGGGTTGAATTATTGGGATTATCATTGATATTATCTTCAAGAACCTCAAGCCCATGTACCTTTGCCGCATAGGCGCTGCACACTGCCGCCTGGCTCTTATCCTGCTCATCTCTGATCTTCTTGGCCGCAATCGCCGTATTTGCCACACTGATCTGCTGCCATTCACTATGTTCATTCAAAAACCTTGAAGCCTGCATCAGTGCCACGCCTTTGGAATACACACGCTCAATCTCTGAAAACTGCGTTCCCG
>CANSLW010000264.1 GCA_947647815.1 uncultured Dorea sp.
GGATCAATGAACTGATCGCGGCCAGCGAACAGATCAATGACGGTACGCATCAGCAGACAGACGACGCTTATGGGTCAGCTCGCCCAACGGGTTGTTCTGATCCATGAACTGCGACAGCTGTGAAGAACCAAAGAACTCCTTAACAGCCGCCGTAACAGGCTTAATATTAATCAGAGATTGCGGAGAGATTCCCTCTAAATCCTGGGTTGTCATTCTCTCACGCACAACTCTCTCTAATCTGGACAGACCAATCCTGTACTGATTCTGCAGCAATTCACCTACAGAACGGATACGCCGATTGCCAAGATGATCGATATCATCATCATTTCCAAGTCCATATTCCAGATGTATATTATAATTAATAGAAGCAATAATGTCTTCCTTCGTAATATGCTTCGGGATCAGATCATGTATATCCCTCTTAATAGCATCCTTCAATTCATCGATATCACCGGCAGTCTCTTCCAGAATTCCCGCAAGAACAGGATAGTACACCTGCTCGGTCACGCCGACCTCTTTAGGATCTACATCTACGACAGCTTCAAGATCAACCATCATATTAGAAAGAACCTTAATACTACGCTCTTCTTCCGGACGCTCAATCCATACATATGGTACAGCCGCATTCTGTATCTGGTCTGCCAGTTCCCGCGTAACCTTAACACCCGCCTCTGCAATCACCTCTCCGGTAATCGGACTTGCCACACTCTCAGCCAGAACATGGCCGGTAATACGGTTGCGAAGGGAAAGCTTCTTATTAAACTTATATCTGCCTACTTTTGCCAGATCATAACGCCTCGGATCGAAGAACATACTCGTAATCAGGCTCTCTGCGCTATCCACTGCCAAAGGTTCGCCCGGACGAATCTTCTTATATAATTCCAGAAGACCTTCCTGATAATTCGTAGCCGCATCTTTCTCAAAGCTGGCAACAATCTTCGGCTCTTCACCGAACAATTCAACAATCTCAGGGTTCGTACCTATTCCCAGTGCGCGGATCAACACAGTGATTGGTACCTTTCTTGTTCTATCTACACGTACATAAAAAACGTCATTGGAGTCCGTCTCGTATTCCAGCCATGCACCACGATTCGGAATCACCGTAGAGGAATACAGTTTCTTGCCTAACTTGTCATGTGCAATCGCATAATAAATCCCTGGCGAACGCACCAGCTGACTAACGATAACACGCTCTGCCCCGTTAATTACAAACGTACCCGTACTAGTCATCAACGGCAAATCCCCCATGAATATCTCATGCTCGTTGATTTCATCTGTTTCTTTGTTATGAAGTCTTACTCTCACCTTAAGTGGCGCCGCGTAAGTGGCATCACGTTCTTTACACTCTTCAATTGTGTATTTCACGTCTTTCTCGCACAAAGTAAAATCAACAAATTCCAGACTCAGGTGGCCGCTGTAGTCCATAATCGGGGAAATATCATCAAATACTTCATTCAGACCTTCGTCCAGAAACCACTGGTAGGAATCCTTCTGGACTTCGATCAAGTTAGGCATCTGAAGAACTTCTTTTTGTCTCGAATAACTCATGCGTGAACTTTTTCCGCTTTTGATGGGACGAATTCTGTTTTTCTCCATATCGACGTTTCACTCCTCATTTATTTTTTGGATAATCATTCAGCCATGCAGAGATTGACTGATATTATCTGATAAAGACAGTCCAACACTGCAAAACATTGAAAATAGCGCTATCCCCACCATTTTCATGCGATATTATGGCAGAACTTTCCACAATAGTGCATTTTTTACTATACCACAAAGCATCAAAGCTTGTCAACGAAAATATTGAAAACTTTTTTCAAAAAAGTAGAAAACCCCTCGGCAAATGCCGAGGGGTCCTAATCCTTTAAGGTTTACGATGTCTTATTTCAAGTTTACTTCTGCGCCTTCTGCCTCAAGTTTAGCCTTGATCTCCTCAGCCTCTGCCTTGGAAACTGCTTCCTTAACTACCTTCGGTGCTTCATCAACTACTGCCTTAGCTTCTTTCAGGCCAAGTCCTGTAATCTCACGAACAACCTTGATAACCTTAACCTTGGAAGAACCAGCGGATACTAATTCTACATCGAACTCATCCTTCTCTTCCTCTGCCGGACCCTCTGCTGCTGCCGCTACTACTACGCCTGCTGCTGCAGATACACCAAATTCTTCTTCACATGCTTTTACTAACTCATTTAATTCTAATACTGATAATTCTTTGATTGCATCAATAAATTCAGCTGTTGTTAATTTTGCCATTATATTTTCCTCCATTTTATTTTATTGTTATGATACCTGTATCCTGCGATACATGATGTCCATCCGTAATCTTTTCGGACGTCCTGCCGCCGCTTCGTTACTACTCTGCTGCCGGCGCTTCTGCTTCTGCTGCCGGAGCCTCTGCTGTCTCCTCAGCAGCTGTTTCTTCTGCCGGAGCCGCCGTACAGTTCTCTGCTCCGCCCTGCTCTGCGATCTGATTAAGAACACGCGCAAGATTGGTGATAGGTGACTGCAGGCTTCCAAGCAGCTTGGATAACAGTTCTTCTCTTGACGGAACCTTAGATAATTCAATCAATCCGGCATTGTCATACACCGTGCCTTCAATCACACCAGCTTTTAATTCAAGGGCTTTTGCGTCTTTTGCAAATTTGCAAAGGATTCTTGCCGGAGCTGTCGCATCATCTTTTGAGATTGCGATTGCGCTTGGACCTTCCAAGTGCTCATCTAATGCTGCAAGCTCAGTTCCTTCAAAAGCTCTCTTCATCATTGTGTTTTTACAAACTTTGTAGACGATTCCTGCTTCTCTTAACTGCTTACGAAGCTCTGTATCCTGCGCAACAGTAAGTCCACGGTAGTCAACTAATACAACACTTGCTGCATCTTTGACATCGTCTGCAATAGCCTGTACGATTGGTTGTTTTAATTCAACTTTTGCCACGAATGGTGCAC
>CANSLW010000265.1 GCA_947647815.1 uncultured Dorea sp.
TCGAAGCTGGTTTGAAAAAAGCTGCTCAACCATTAGATATCGAAGTAAAGCGTATCAGGTCATTTTCCTCTATGACTGTAAACAGGTGTAAGAAAGCTTCCTTGCGTCCTGCATCCATGGTCTCGCAGACCGCCTGTCTTGCACCCTCCTGCAGCCTTGCCGCCAGAAGGAATTTCCCCAGAAGGCCATACAATTCTTCATTCTTACTCATGACGATTCCGCGGATCAGCTCATAACTGATCATCGCCGTATTGCCTTCTCCAAGCAGAATGTCCTCTACCGCCTGAATTGCCGTTTCATTCCCTCTGTCAATCTGTGCCGCCAGTATCTCTGCATATGGGAAATACTCGTTCCTGGCATGGTCGTAGATTTCAGGAGGGGTATTCCCGGTCAGGATGTCCGAGAGGCTGGATCCATAAAATGTGAGTTTCGCGTAACTTCGCAGAAGTTTCACGCTCTGTTCCACAAACGGCGCATAGCTTTCTGAACGAAGGCTCCTTCGATACCATCCTGCCGTCATCTGGTACTGGTTCATCTCATCCAATGCATAATAGAATTCATCCTGATACTCTTTTGGCACGCAGACGTCCGTTAGTTCCTTAAAATCGTTCCTGTACAAGTCGCTTAATGTCCGATATCTTCCGCCTGTCAATAGATTTCGCATGGATCCACAGACTTCCCGGGAAATAGCATAATAGCTGCCATAGATATTCGGCAGCAGTTTCTTATCCCTCTCGGAAAGATGCCGTCCTCTCTCTTGAAACTCCTTCACCCAGTCTTCGGTGATCTTCCTTCTTGTCTCATATGTAAATTCCGCCATGATTTTCGCTCCTCCTAATCTACTATCGATAATTCCAAAAACAGATGGTCTTTTTTCACAATACTGCGTAATCTTAACCGGATAACATCGTAAGCCGTATAAATGTAAAGATCAGATCTTCTTTCCACGGAATCCTGGCATCCAATTCGGTCAGCTCCTCGTCCCCCGCAAACACACGGTAGATTCCGTCCTCAAAGCACTGTATCGTATTCTCTGCCGCTTTCTCCGGATTCGCTTCGTTTCCGCCATGAACGCCGAAAGAGACTTTCCCCCGTGTTGCCTGGTCTGCAATCTCCTCCTTTGTCAGGAAGGGAAGTATCTGCCCCGTATCTTTCCTTGCATTATAATCCTTCACTCCCAGTTCCGTCAGGGACAAAAGCAGTTCCCTCGTGGTCTTTGGCTTCCTGTCAAGAATGAAGGATGTAGGAGACAGATCTTTTCGCATCTGTCTGCCTGGTTTTTTCATTCTTACATAAATCGTAAATGACATCTTATTTCCTCCGTAAGGTAATTCTATTGCTCCGATTTCACAGCCTAGCAAACTATGAAACAGAACGATTCTATCTACTATTTAGTATACTTGCCGAATCGCAAACTGGCAACTGTATATGTGTTGATATTATCATAACAAAGTACTATGATAAATATATCTGCCCAGGAATTAGACTTAGAAATTGTATAGCTCGGATGAATAGAATACAAAATACAGCGTTGCAACCTCAGGTTGCTGATTTGCAAAGCCAGGTTGGTAGATATATGAGGCGAAAGATCTTATAATCTGATAGAAATATAAGACATCTGCGATGAATAGAGATACTGCTCATCGTCAAAAAATCAACTGATACAAAACAAGGAGGATCATACACTATGAGTTTTGGAGACAATCTTCGGGCAATCAGAAAAGAAAAAAACATATCGCAGGAAGAACTGGCAGACTTATTAAATGTCAGCCGCCAGGCGGTATCAAAATGGGAACAGAATAATGGATATCCTGAGATGGAAAAAGTAATCCAGCTTGCAGAAGTATTGAATCTCTCTTTAGATTATCTAATCTTAGGACATAGAAATACAGAAAGCAGCCAAAGCGCTCCTCCATCTGGCAGGATCATGATAAAAAGCCAGGATGGAAGACAACTTGTCAGCTGCTATAAAATACGGTCTCAGTCGGTATCTTCTTTTCGCAAAAACGCCGATCTTCCTAAGTATGCTCTTTACGGTGTAGACAGTCAGTCATTCTGGGGTGAATCCAATATATTTCTTGGCTGGTATGCGGATGACATTAGCATCCAAAAAGAAATCAAACAAATTATGAATGCAATCGAACACGGCGTAATTTCTTATGAACTGCAATATACCATTCCTGTCAAAAGGATTCCTTTCAAAGAAAGGCTCATCAATCTTTTAAAAATCGAATAAGATCTTCTATCTACAAAACATGATAATGAGGCTTTTCTTCCCCGAACAGCCAGTAAGAGAGATAGCCGCTAAGAAGGATTCCAAGCGCGCATAATCCGGAAAATATAATCATAAACGGCAGGCAGATCTGTCCGAATATCTGGAACGGCTGGTTGCTATAGTCCCACACCGCCATATGCAGCCATTTATTGACGATGATTCCGGTGATGAACTCCATCGCCGTTACGAATATAATACATCTGAGTATCTGCATCCACAGCGGGTCTTCCCAGTGCACCATCTGTCCCTGCACCGCGAAAAAGACCATACAGATCCCGCCAAGTATGAACATGGACCAGTGGGAGAATCCACGGAAAAATATTTCAAAAAAGTAATAGAGGCATCCGCCGAGTGTCCACAAAAATAGATATTCACTTAATTTCTTCATGAAAATATGCCCTCGCTTATAGTATTCATTCATAGTGTGAGCATTTTGGGCAAAGATTATAGGTGGTATTTATTTCTCATATATTATTCTTTTGTTTTCCTAATCTTTTCTTTCTGCCGCTTCTTGCAATCAATGACTATTTATAGTAAGGTTTAAGGTAACAGGAAGGAGTGTGTTGACAGTATGGGAATATATGTAAACCCTTCAGCAGATACTCAGATGTATTATATTCGTAACGGCGATGGAGT
>CANSLW010000266.1 GCA_947647815.1 uncultured Dorea sp.
ATCAATGAATCAATAGAAAGGAATCCCTTATGACAAAACCCATCATCCGGTACATGAATATCGAAACTTACCGTTCCCGGTGCTTTGATATCCTTTGTAGTTACAGAAATCCCTTCTATATAGGGAGCTTCTTCATCCGGCTTTTCGGATGCCGCGACTGTATAATTAATCTCTGTATCGTAGTCTATAGATTCCACAATGGCCATACGATCCTCAGCCGGATACAGATATCCTGTTAATTTCCCGTCATTGCTATTGTAATAGCCGATTCCTTCTCCATTTTCCTGGCTGCTTAAGATGACTTCCTGCAACTGTCTTTCCCCGGTCTCTGCGTATGGATTTACTGATACTCTAAAGAGGATTTCACTTTCCTTGCCGGGAGCTAATTGGTAGGAATCTCCTTGTCCAGCTATTTCGTAAAGTGCGCCGCTGTCCTGATTACTCCATGTAATCTTACATGCGGCGGGATTTACAGTCTGCTCCTCTTCGGTGTCATTTGCCACGGTAGCGATTACATCGAAGACATCGCCAGCAGACAGTTTGTCTTTTTCGATATCGGCCGCGAACTTGAATCCCTTGAGTCTTATGCCATCGTATGGTGCTGTCTGTACAACATGGCTGACTTGGTCTTCCAGAAATTGAAGTCGATCTATCTCCTCTCCATTCTGATCTGTCGCAACAAAGTCCCACACCATGCCTTCCTGTTTATAACTTCTGAAATTACCGCTATTATCTTCTATTAAAATCTCATCCAATCCATAGAAACCAGGAGTCCACTCATGTTCAGAAGAGATTATAATGGTTCCAGTTCCACTGTCTAGTATCTCACCGGAATATTCAAGCTCTTCACCTCCAAGTTCTCCCCATCCACCACGTGCAAACACTAATCCAATTCTTTTAATTCCAGATCCCTCTTCTTCATATCCTACTTTATACTGAATCATCGTGTTGCTGTAGATATCCCCGCTCGTCACACGTTCTACCGACGTTACCCTCGGATAGCTTGTATCTTCCTTCTCTGACTCTGCCACCGTATAATCGGCCTCTCCTCCATAAGCAAACCCAGGTAACACCTCGCCGTCCTGCCCTGACAGCATAAATTCCTTCTTTTCTTCATCATAGTAATAGTCCGTACACTTATCTCTTGTATAAACAGAAACACTCTGCAATATGTACTCTCCAGTTCCTGTGTATTCGTTCAATTCGACTTCTACTTCACACGCTTCTCCCGCTTCCCCCGGATACCACAACTGATTTTCTTCGTATGTTTTCGTAAATAAAATATTCTTATCCGTCCCTGTGCAGCCATAATATAATTGGACTTCCCTGATACCGGTATCTTCCGGCGCTTTCACCTGTACCTCTACATTGAATTTTGTCGGTGTCTTTAATGCTGTTACATCTGTCCCTTTCGCGGCGGATACGCCCGTTACGGCAACTGTCTCCTGTGACTCCCCTGATTCCTCTGCTGCCATCTGCTTCTCCTGCTGCTCGTGGTTTTCCTTTGATTCAATTTTCTCTGTCCCGACGGCATTCTCACTCTTCTCTGCAGTCTGAAAGGACTCCGTTTCCTGCAAGATCACAGTCTCTTCGCTTTTCATCTCCTCTGCCTGTACCTCATGCATCGGCTGGCTTACCGTACATGGATTAACCATTAATGCCGCGGCCATTGTTGCCGCCAGATACTTATTACTCTTTCTCATTCCTATGCCTCCTTGCATGTATTGTTTTTGTAATTATACCTTAGTATGAACTATTTTTCAACTTTTTACCCCTTATTAGTTCATGTTTTAAATATAAAAAAAGCACCAGCCATTATGAACTGATGCTTACAGATCACCGTCATCCTGCCATTTCTATTCTTTCCCGAAGCGGCACAAGCGAAACCATCACTTCCAATACAAAATTCCCCTCCTCTGTATAACACATCATATCCCCGCCAAGCCTGCCTGCTGCCGCCTGTATGGTGGGAAGCCCGAAACCATGGCCCGGTTCTGCCTTGTCCGTAGCAGGGATTTTCCCCTTATCCACGTACAACTCCTCCCGGCAGCGGTTCTGAATCCGTATGATGAGATGATTCCTGTGATACTTCATTTCCACAGACACCTTACGGCTCTTCCGGTCAAGCTTACGCAGCTCGTCACAGGCATTTTCCAGTCCATTGGAAAGAATCTGACACAAATCCATATAGGGCAGTTCTTCCTCTCCGGCCTGTATATCCATGGAACATTCTGCCCCCAGTTCTTCCAGTTTCCCGGAATACTGGACAAATACCGCATTAATATAAGGATTGGCGCAGAACGTCCCCTCAAGAGTATCCATCTCCGTCTCCACACCTTTCAGATATATCACGGCTTCTTTTATCTTCCCTTCCGAAAGCAGTCCCAGAAGTGTTGCGGAATATCCCTTCATATCGTGCTTCATTCTTCGTATCTGCTGCTGATTCTCAAGCTGTGCTTTCAGCATGTTCTTCTGTTCCTGTAAGATACGTTCGCTCTGCTGTTTCCGGTAAAGCATAAGCTGCCGGTAAAGGGACGTAAAAATCGTGGCATAATTAAACAACATCAGAGCCAGCATCAGGATACATTGAAATATATTCTCAGGATTTCCCATAATGCTGGCTGCATTCCGCATGGTTACCGCCAGCAGGATATAATACAGCATGGTCATCCCGGAAAAAATCCCCCACCCCTTTTCCACTACATCCTGCAGTTCCAGATAAGGCTTTCTGAAATAGCGCCAAATCAGATACTCCACAAGAGGAAACGCAATCAGCCTGCTGATAAACAGCAGCACATACTGCCCGCCGCCCAGAAAATAGTCCAGCAGATTCGTAACCACCATCAGCCACAGACAGGATGTATCCGCCAGACAGAAGGAAAAAAT
>CANSLW010000267.1 GCA_947647815.1 uncultured Dorea sp.
ATGGGAAAGATGGACGGGATGGAGATAGCAAGAAAATTACGTCGCCGCTGGAAAATTGGGAAATTGATATTTCTATGTTTCTGTTATGAAAAAAATCAGATATCATCTCTTTGATTTTATCTGACATATATTGTTCATCATCACAGATTGCAATATAAATCACGTCACCACCTCCTGAAATAATTATTTTACCAGTCGCCTATTGTGAAAACAACGAAAATGTTATAGAATGTCTTTTTATTGGCGCAGAATGATGGTTTAAAACTGATAAGGCAAAATTATTTCTTATAAAACATAACACATAACTGATTGTTGGTACTGCAGGATTGTCCAGGAACCGCTCTGTCCAGAATTCTCTTCTACAATAGAACCACCCTTACTTCATCTCCCTTCTCAACCTTCATCGTTCCTGCCGGAATCTCAATCAGGCAATTGCAGCCACACATGGAACTCAAGATTCCTGACGCGTTAGAACCTTCCGGGATTCTCACTTTTCCAGCCTCATAATATGCACGGACATATCTGGTTACAACACTCTTTCTGGAGAATTCGCTTTCCGTTACTGCTTCTCGCTTCTGAAGATTCAAGTCTTTTCTTCCAGACAGCTTCGAAAGAAGAGGGCGAACCAAAAGTTCCAGATTTACAGTTGCTCCAAATGGATTTCCCGACAGACAGATTAAAAGTTTATTCTGATATTGTGCACATAAAGTCGGCATTCCGGGTTTTACGGCAATCTTCCAGAAAATTCGTTCGCAATTCAGATATTTCAGCACATCATGCATGATATCTTTCTTTCCTACCGATACTCCTCCTGTTGTGACAATCAAGTCTGCTTCTTTCGCCGCTTTTCGTATCCACTCTGCTGCCGCCGCCGGCTCATCCTCTGAGCGGCCACTGTGCGTCACTTCCATTCCCAGTGATGTAAGCCTTGTCACCAGCGTATACAGATTAGAATCATAGATCTTCCCGGCTTTTAAGGCTTCTCCAGGAAGCATAAGTTCATCACCCGTTGTCAGAACAGCAATCTTTGGTTTCCTGTATACAGATATATACTCTCTGCCGAGACTCGCAAGAATCCCAGCTTCAACCGGGCCAATTTGTGTATCTTTTCCCAGAATTTTCGTACCTTTTTTGTAATCCTCCCCTGCAAAGCAATAATTCTCATATGCTTTGACCTCTTCATAGATTTCCACAGTTTCTTCCCCGTAATCCGTATCCTCCTGACCGATGACACAGTCCGCTCCATCCGGAACCGGCGCGCCTGTCATAATCCGTATTGCAGTTCCCTTACATACACATTTTCCGCTCACATAGCCTGCATCCACTTCATCGATTACAGAGAGCCTTACTGGCTGACCCTTTGACGCACCTCCTATGTCTTCACTTCGTACTGCATATCCGTCAAGAGGTGACCTTGGAAAAGGCGGCTGGTCATGGACTGCGACGACCTCCTCAGCAAGCACCCTGTCTATGGCATCCCACAAGGTAATCTTCTCTGTCTCTTCAATCCTGTCTATCCTCTTAAGCAACAGGTTCTGTGCCTGCTCAAGCTTTAATATCTGCTCATTCATCTTAGTCTTTACCATTCCTTCATAGATTCTTATATCTAATAATATTCTTCATGCCTCAAACTTTTAATTATTCTGCTCCGCAATCTTCTCCGCCAGTTCTTGAAGATACACCCAACGCTCCATCTTCTCCTCTAACTGTGTCTCCTTAAGTTCTTTTTCTTCCATCAGCTGAGACAGTCTCATAGAGTTCGTCGCATTGGCTGCCATCTCTTGCTCTAACCGTACAATCTCCGCCTCCAACGCCTGGATGTCCCCATCAATTGTCTCGAACTCTTTCTGTTCTTTATAGGTGAACTTAAGCTTCTGCGGCCTGTTCTGTCTCCACTCCTTTCCATCCCCTGAAGCTCTCCCTGGTTCTGCAGCCGGTTTCCCCTGGCTCTTCCCCCGGCTTCGTACTTCGTCCAGATTCTGCCTGTTCACAGCTTCCAGATAATCCGTATATCCGCCTTCATACTGCCGCAATTTCCCGTCGCCTTCAAACGCCAGAATCCGGTCTGCAACATTATCTAAGAAATACCGGTCATGAGATACCGTAACTACGATTCCTACAAAGGAATTCAGATAATCCTCCAATATGGTCAGAGTCGGAATATCCAGGTTATTCGATGCCTCATCAAGAAGCAGTACATTGATATTCTGAAAGATAACCCCCAACAGATACAGCCGCTGTTTCTCACCTCCTGATAATTTCCCAATAGGTGAATACTGCATATCCGGAGTAAATAAGAAACGCTCCAACATCTTGGACGCACTGATCTGTCCCTCTGATGTCGTGATATATTCTCCAATGTCCTTCACATAATCAATCACCCGCTGCCCCTCGTCCATAGGCTGTTCTTCCTGTGCAAAATACCCAATCCGTATAGTCTCTCCCGTCTCAATCGTTCCGGAATCTGGCTCTATAAGTCCGGCGAGCATCTTAACCAGGGTAGATTTTCCGCATCCGTTCGGTCCGATGATGCCTACCTTCTGATTCTTCAGGAAAATGTAATTCAGATCCTCAACAATCTCCTTATCCCCGAATGCTTTGCTCAGATGATGAAGCTCCACAGTCTTCTTTCCCATTCTGGTTTCCACCTGGTCAAGTTCCAGCACCTGATCCGTGACAGGAGCCGTCCCGTTTTTCAACGCTTCCAGACGTTCTAAGCGCGCTCTCTGCTTCGTACTTCTGGCACGGCATCCCCGCTTTGCCCATTCTAGCTCCATACGCAGTACACTCTGCCTCTTCCGTTCCGATGCCAGCTCCATCTCCTCCCTGGCAGCCTTCATTTCCAAAAATCCCGAATAAT
>CANSLW010000268.1 GCA_947647815.1 uncultured Dorea sp.
GCACCGACTTATACCAGTGATTTTGGAGAATTACCGATTGTAGAATCTGCAGTGGTCTATGACGAGGAGAAAGATGAAGTGCGTGTATTTGTGCTGAACTGCAGCCAGGATGAAGATACGGAATTTACAGTGGAGTTACAGGGATATGGCGATAAGAAATTAAAGACACATCTGGCATTATTCGGCGATGATATGGAGATACGCAATACAATCGAGCAGCCGGATAATGTTGTGATGAAAGAAATGGATGTGGCAGAAGATCAGGGATTAACAGTGATTCTTCCAAAGATGTCATGGAACGTTCTTATATTTGGATAAAATGAGATTAGTTATTTTTGTTCATTGATTACAACATTTCAAACGGAAAATCCTACATTTCATACAAAATCTCTTGTCTGTTTCTGAAAAAAGAATAAAATATCTATAAAGATAAGAGATGGCCATCTCAAAGAATAAGTGAGAAAAATGTGAATGGAGGATGGGGTAACAAATGGAAGAAAAGAAAAAAGGACTTTCGATATCTCTTACAACACAGATTCTGATCGCTACCTTTGGAGGTATTATCTTCGGCGCAGTAGTGGGAGAATGGGCATCAAATTTAAAATTTATCGGTGATATTTTTCTTCGTTTGATTCAGATGTCAGTAGTGCTTCTTGTTATGTCTGCGGTGGCAGCGGCGGTAGGAAGCGGAGACGGACAGGATGTTGGAAAGATGGGCTTCCATACTTTTAAATGGATCATTGCATTTACAGTGATTTCGGCAGGTTTTGGAGTGGCGCTTTCTATGCTTATTAAGCCGGGATTGGGAGTTGAACTTGGTGGTGCGGAAGAGGTGGCAAATGCTGCGGTAGAATCAGCATCTTTGCAGGAGACGATTCTTGGATTTGTTCCGACGAATGTAATTAATTCCATGTCAGAAGGAGCTATGGTTCCTTGTATTGTATTCGCGTTATTTTTTGGTATTGCGATGGGCGCTTATACGAAGCAGAGCGGAAACCGTGTTATGGTTGACTGGGTGCAGGGACTGAATGCGATTATTACAAATATTATCAAGACTGTAATGCATATTGCACCAATCGGTATTTTCTGTCTGTTGGCGAATGTTGCCGGTTCAACGGGACTTAAGGTTGTTATTCTTATGCTTAAGTTCTTAGGACTGCTTTTGATTGGTGATGCAATTCAGTTCTTACTGTTCGGACCTTTTACGGCAGCTATGTGTAAAGTTAATGTTGCCAAGATGCCGAAGAAATTTGCGAAGATGTCAATCATGGCAGTTACTACGACTTCAGGAGCTATCTGTCTTCCGACTAAAATGGAAGATGCGGTTACAAAGTTTGGTGTAAGCCGTAAGGTTGCAGATTTTACAGGACCGATTACAATGTCCATGAACAGCTGCGGAGCCGCTCAGTGTTATGTCGCTGCAATCTTCTTTATGGCGCAGTCCACTGGCATTCAGATGTCAGCATATCAGATGGGTATGGCGATCCTATTATCTTGTCTGATGTGTATGGGTACTATTTCCGTACCAGGCGGTTCTGTAATCGTATATACCTTCCTGGCGTCTTCCTTAGGACTTCCGCTTGAGAGTATCGCGGTATTGATTGGTATCGACTGGTTTGCAGGAATGTTCCGTACATTGATGAACGTAGACGTAGACGTTATGGTAGGTATGCTGGTAGCAAGTAAGCTTGGCGAGTTAGACCGGGATATCTATAATGAGAAAAAGACAGTTACATATTAATTAAATAAGGTTTCAAATCACTATTTGAACATACATAACTCTCTTCGGAGCCTCTGATACATCATAAGGTATCAGAGGCTCCATTTTAGTGTGCGCTGGTGTATCTAATTGAAACTTTGTGAAAGATATGTTACATTTATAGAAGTAAAAAACAACCGGGAGGAAGACATGCGGGATAACACTCTGGTATTTGAATTGATTCTTAATATAAGCCTGCTGGTATTGGTTGCAAACCTGCTCACCAAATTCCGCCTGATTCAGGATCTTATAGCGCAGGAACACAGAAACCTGAAAAGTCAGGTGTTTCTATCGGGTATCTTCGGAGGAGTCGTAATCTTATCTACATACACAGGAATAGATATAGGCTCTTACAGTTTGAATACACGTGTGATAGGCGCGATGGCGGCAGGGCTTCTCGGAGGTCCGATCGTGGGGCTGTATGCATCTTTAATAGGCGCGGTTTATGTGTATTTCTTTTCTTTTCCGCAGGCATTCGCCATGGCGTCTGCATTTTCAACCATGTTGTTCGGGCTTCTTGGAGGTGGATTTTATCCGTATTTCCAGAGGGGGAAATGGAAGTATAAAGATTTGTTTTTGCTGGCCTGTTTTGCGGAAATCTGCGATATGGTATCGCTTCTTCGGTTTACTGTGCCGGTTCAGATGGCGCTTAATACCATACTGGAAGTTTCAGTGCCTATGATCGTATTAAATGCGTTTGGAATGCTGCTCTTTATCTCAAGCTTTAACAATGTGTTCGTCCAGCAGGATATTGAGAGGAGCCGTCAGCTTCATCAGGCTTCGGAACTTATCAAGAAATGTCTTCCACAGCTGCTTCGGGGAATTGAGGATAAGGAGAGCATGGAGAGGCTTGTCCGTATTATTCTGGAGGAGACGGACTGGGCGGGTGTCATGGTTACCAATAAGACGGAGATCATAGCTGACTGTCAGCGTGAGAGTGCAAAACAATTGCAGCCGGAGGTGGGAATTCCCGACATAGGTGTTAAAGCGATGGAAAGCGGCAGCCTGCAGACGATGTATAGAGTTCCGGTAACCAGCACATGGCATGAGTGCATGAAGGATTATTCTCTG
>CANSLW010000269.1 GCA_947647815.1 uncultured Dorea sp.
TATTCTGGGTTCTTTAATTGTAATTATTGCAAACTTTAAGAATATTCCATATGCTCTTCATGCAATCGTTGTAGGTGCATTCGATCCTTCAGCAATCTCTGGCGGCGCGGTAGGCGCGACTATGATGATTGCTCTTAGAAGAGGTGTCGGACGTGGACTCTTCTCTAATGAGGCTGGTATGGGTTCTACACCACATGCACATGCAGTTGCGAAGGTAAATCATCCGGTAGAGCAGGGATTTGTTGCTATGGCTGGTGTATTTATCGATACATTCGTAATCCTGAACCTGACAGCGCTTGTTATCATCACAACCAAGTCTATTCCATCAGGAAATACAGGAGCTGCATTAAGCCAGTATGCATACTCTACGTTGTATGGAAAAGGAGGAGACATCTTTATCGCAATCTGTATGCTCTTCTTCGCATTCTCAACGATTATCGGCTGGTATTTCTTTGGTCAGGCGAACATCAAGTATCTGTTCGGACCAAAGGCTGTAAAGGTTTATTCAGTACTTGTTGCGGTTTGCGTAGTTCTTGGCTCTCTTGCACAGGTAGACCTTGTATGGAATATGTCTGACTGCTTCAACTCTTTGATGGTACTTCCGAACATCATTGCATTGTTTGCATTAAGCGGAGTGATTAAGCAGGTACATGATGATTATTTCAAGAATCGTAAAAAATAAGATTAGAAAAACAGAATATTGAATAAGTAAGTAAAAGGTAACAGGGAAACAGCTCTCAGGCAGAGAAGGTTGTTTCCCTGTTTTTTGCATTTGATGACGGAAATCGAACGATTCACGCAAAAAAGAAAAAGAATTGATAAAGTTATGCTATACTGTTGTCAGTGAAGGAACTGTATATTATTTTACAGTTCCGAAGAAAGGAGAAAAGCAGATGAGTTTAGAAGTAAGAAATTTGTCAAAAAAATACGGAGATAAAACGGTAGTGGAGAGCTTAAGTTTTGAGATGAAAGAGCCTGGTGTTTTCGCATTGCTTGGAACCAACGGAGCCGGAAAAACAACGTCAATCCGTATGATGCTGAATATGCTTTCAAGAGACAGCGGGGAAGTACTCTGGAACGGAAAACCCCTTGATACGGCGACCTGCAATGTGGGTTATCTTGCCGAGGAGCGGGGGCTGTATCCTAAGTATACATTGATGGACCAATTAATCTATTTTGCAGGGCTTAGAGGTATCAAAAAAGCAGAGGCAAAGAAGAGAATACGTTACTGGGCGGAGCGGTTAGAGGTTGAGGAATACCTGTATCCGACAACCCCGAAAGCAGAAGAAGGAGAGAATAAGCGGAAACGGGCAAAAAAGCAGGCGCCAAAGAAGGCAGATCAGCTCTCGAAGGGGAATCAGCAGAAGATTCAGTTCATGACGGCGCTTTTGCCTGACCCAGATCTTTTGATCCTGGATGAACCGCTCTCAGGCCTGGACCCTGTGAATACGGATCTGTTCAAAGGAATCATACGGGATGAGATTGCCAAAGGAAAATATCTGATCATGTCGAGCCACCAGATGGCTACAGTGGAAGAGTTCTGTACCGATATTATTATCCTGAATCGTTCTAAGACGGTTCTTAAGGGCCATCTGAATGATATCAAGAAGAGCTACGGCCGTATTAATCTTCTTCTTAAGACAGAGACGGACGTGACAGATCTTATCAGGCAGGCAGGGCTTACGCTGGTCTCTTCGAAGGAATGTGAGTATCAGATCAAGGTGTCCGGGGATGAACAGGCGAATGCATTCTTAAGGCTTTTGATTGAGAAAGAGATTACGATTGTTACTTTCAGCCTGCGCGAGCCGTCTCTCCATGAGATATTTGTGGAGAAAGTAGGTGATACACATGAAGATTAGCAGAAATGATTTTACCGGAACAGGAAAGGTTTATCGTTTTACTCTCTCGCAGATGCTGAAAGGGAAGGCGAATATTATTTCCATGTTGATTCTGTTTCTTGCCACGGCTGTCAGTATTCCGGTGATGACGCTGGTTATGGGCGGCGGAGAGAAAGAGGAAGTTTCAGATATTACATCGGTCTATGTCAGGAATGATACAGGATATGAGTTGGATTTCAGCCGTATTATGGAAGAAGATGATATCTTTGCAGATACGGAATTTATAAATACAGAATGGACGGAAGAAACTTATAAATCTCTGATTTCTCCGTCAGAAGCATACGTGCATATTCAGAAAGACATGGATAAGATGCATTTTCAAATTGGAGCATATACCCTTGAGGAAAAGGAGTTTCAGGACAATGAACTGGATTCCTGCATCGGCCTGTTGTCCGATCTTCTCAATGAAGCCCGCTATGCACAGCAGAATGCCAGGCCAGAGCAGCTTGCTGTCCTGACGAGCTCTTATGATACGGATGTGCAGAGTGTTTCGGATTATCTTGAGGCGGACGAGGCAGATTTTGATGAGAGGTTTGGAGTTCAGTTGTTATATTCTATACTATTGATGATGTTATGTACATTCGTTTCGACCTATATCATCCAGAAGGTGATAGAAGAGAAGGCGTCAAAGCTTGCAGAGCTTCTGATGGTCAGCGTAAGTCCACTCGCAATGCTGCTTGGAAAGATCCTTGCAGTCATGACTTATGTATTTGGATTGGCCGTGGGGCTTGCGTCGGTCTACGCCATATCCTGGGCAGTGACCGGACAATTTGTGGATACGTCTGTTCTGGGGCTTCAGATGGAAGCAGCCGGATTTTCCATGGAGATGCTTAAGTTATCGCCAGTTACGATACTTGTACTTGTAGTCTCGTTACTGCTTGGCTATCTGCAG
>CANSLW010000270.1 GCA_947647815.1 uncultured Dorea sp.
CGTCCTTCGTCTTGAATGTCGTCATATCATTCTGAGATGTAGAAGGGTCGGTCTTACAATGTATATCATTAAGCAATTCTATAACCGTTTCTTTCAGTCCGTCAAAATTTTGGTCAATATAAACCTTTAACGCCTCATAAGTTTCCGTCCCAGTCCAATAACTTTTTAGTCGCCTCGTTCTCATCACATCAATAACAGATTTGGGATTATAGATATGCTGTCCGTTCAACAGATACCCATCATACCATTTTTGCAATTCAGCATATTCAATCCCTTTCTCTTTACATAAACTGCAGACTTCTTCTTCGGTAAACCCGAAATATGCAGCCAAATCACCCGCAGCAATCATGGAATACTCATCAAATATATTAATTGCAGAGTGTTCTCCATACTTTTTAATTGGGAGAATTCCCGTCATATAAGCCAGTTTCACATAATTCTGTCCTTTAAACAGCCCCCGCAGAAAATCAAGATACTTTTTTTGTATATCACTGCGCTCCTTCGCAATCCGGAAAACACAATCCCATTCATCTATCAAAAATATAAACCCTTCACCTGTCTGGGCGTAAATCTGTTTTAAAACACCTGGAAGCCCGTATTCGTCTATATGGAAGAGACTTCCATACTCTAATCTTAATTCTTTCATTACGGATTCCTGAATTTTATCAATAAAGATGTCCAGATGCTCTTTCTGGAATAGGAACTGCTGAACATCCAGCAAGATTACATTATGGCAATTGAGATTATCCTGATAGGATTCTTCTTTTTCAATCTTCCGGCCGGCAAATAACTGTGCAGAATCACATCCTTTACTATAATATGCCACCAGCATGTTTGCCGCCATGGATTTTCCAAAACGGCGCGGCCGGCTGACACACAGAAACCGCTGTTCTGTATTCATGATTTCATTTGTATAGATTAACAGTCCTGTTTTATCTACATATATTGGAGAATTTACAGCTGTCTGAAAACCTGTATTCCCAGGATTCACATATATTCCCATACTGATTACCTCTCTTCTGGAACAACCGCTTCTATCTGCGTCTTACCTCTCACTCGAATCTCCTGCCCCCTCTCCCATTACACTCCAATCATTCCTTATACTATTACCTTACCGCATTCTAATCATTTTTTCAATCAGTATTTATCTACTGATGCGGTGGTCAATCCTGTTTACCGCCGTATACTAATGGCCGTCCCCACTGCCCCCGGGCCGGTATGGGTTCCAATACTGAAAGACAACGGATTATAGTAAACAGCCGCCTGCGGAAACTCTTTGCGCAGTGTATCCGTCCATTCTTCCTCTTCTTCGGCGCTAAGCCCGGCTCCGGCTCCGCCAATCACCACACGGCTCATATCTACATCCTGAAACCGGACAGTCAAATCATTTTTCAGCGCCTCCAGCATCTTATGCTTCCCCTTCTTCATTCCCCTCACCTTGGCAAAGGCATCCAAACGTTCTCCCTGAATGGTAAGCACAGGCTTAATATTCAGCACCGCTCCCAGTGCTGCGGCGGCAGGTGTCACTCTCCCTCCTTTTTTCAGAAATTCCAACGTATCAACCGCTATGTAAATCACAGACTCATACGCCCTCTCTTCCAGCTCCTTTTTAATCTCCCTTGCGGGAAGCCCCTGCGCAGCCAAATCCCTTGCCTCCAGCACAGACTCCCGCAGTGTGATAGAAATCCTGTGATTGTCCACCACCTGTACTTTCCCGTCATAATCGGCTGCAAGCCCGATTGCCGATTCGCAGGAATTACTCAGACCGCTGGACATGGGAATATGCACAATCTCATCATACCCTTTTTCCAGAATCTCGTCCCACATCCCCATAACTTCCCCGGGTGACGGCTGGGAAGTCGACACATCCTTTCCGCCGGTGAGACTGTCATAAAACTCCTCCTGGGTAAGATCTACTCCCTCATAACAAGTCACGCCATCGATAATCACAGGCATTGGAAGTAAAAATATCCCTAATTTCTCTGCCTCGTTCTTTAAAATTCCACTGTTGCTGTCTGTCATAATAGCCGTCTTCATACCGCAATTCCTCCTGGTTATCCCGATGTAATCCTTGAAATTTACAGCCTGATCGTATATAATCAAGTGTGACAAATTGTAACACTTTAAAACTGGAAATTCAATATCCTATCCCACAACTGTTACAAAAAAGGAGGTTTTGTTCATGGGTACAGAAAGAAAAAACCAGGCAAACCAATTAGCCAGAGAATGTATCGTCACTGCTCTCATGCAGCTGTTGAAAGAAAAACCGCTTTCGGCCATTTCTGTTTCCGAACTGACAGAAAGAGCCGGAGTGTCAAGAATGACCTATTATCGGAATTACCAGTCTAAGGAAGACATCTTCTCCTCATATCTGGAAGAAGCGTTGATCGATTATCAAAAAGAAGCACACCGACTGTCGCTGGACAGACAGATCTATGATTCTGCCAACCTTTATCACTGCTTTTCCTACTTCGAAAAGCATAAAGAATTCCTTGACAGCCTGTTTAAAAGCGGTCTTGGCCATCTGCTTCTGTCCGCAATCAGCCAATATATCATTGACTCCTGGTATCATCCTGAAGATGGGATCGAAACCTATTACGGCCTGCAGGCGTTTGCCGGAGCTTTATATAATCTCTATATTTCATGGTCGTCAAATGGTTCAAAGGAAACACCGGAAGAAATGGTCAGGCTCTTACAGCGTATCGCAGAACCCACCCAGAAAGTTTAGGAACTGTCTTGCATTGACTCCAT
>CANSLW010000271.1 GCA_947647815.1 uncultured Dorea sp.
ATCAGTGCCACGCCTTTGGAATACACACGCTCAATCTCTGAAAACTGCGTTCCCGGAAGTCCTGCCAGAGTATGTGTGATTGGCATAATCGTCTCTCCCACAATATAATTCTCAAATTCCACCAACAGGTCATACATCTCATCCACCGCGCCGGCTGTCGAATTCTCAATCGGAAGCACCGCGTAATCTGCCGCCCCCTCTTCTATGGACTCCATCGTATCCCTGAATGTACGTACATAGAAGCTATTGCAGTCCTCACCAAAATAATGCTGCATCGCCGCCTGGGTATGTGCTCCTTCCGTACCTGGAAATACAATTCTTGAATTCTTCGCATCAAGTGACTCTACTTCTATAAACGGAAGACGTCCAAGCGCCCCTGCGTCCACCATCTGCTGGTACTGCACTTTACGGTTCATGGACATCAGCTGCTCAAAGAGTTCACGAACTCCTTTCTTATTAAAATCTGTAGAAGCTTTACTTACCACGTCTTGTAACTTGTTACGTTCCCTTTGACGGTCTATAATCTTCATTCCGCCCTGGATCTTACACTCTCCCAATTCTTTTCCAAGCTGCATTCTCTCTTCAAATAATCTTACAATCTCCTGATCCACTTTATCCAGACGGTTTCTCAATTCCTCTATCTTAGCCATGTAACCTTCTCCTTCTGCCGTAATATTGGTATTATAATACATTTTCCATATAAAATCCACAAACAGACATTGAAAATCTCCTATATTTGTTATATGATATATGAAAGATTTTCAAAGCAGGAGGATACCACATAATGACTAACCGATTATATCTCATTTTTTTTATTCCATGGATATTTAGTCAGATTATTTATTCTATAACTATTATTTTTGAAAATTCTTCTGTTCTTGATTTATTTATTCCTATTTTATTTATTCTTATTTTATTCACTCTTGATTTTATCCCATATTCTTTTTATATAGAAGATACGATTTATATAAAAGACACACCGTCCTACTCTGATATCATTCCGAATTCGCCATTTAGCGGATTCGTTAATGATTGATATATTTTTTAACACTTTTACTATCATAAGGAGGTTTTTATGAGACATTTGATGAGTCCTCTTGATTTTTCTGTAGAGGAATTAGAGCAGCTGATGAATCTGGCAGTTGACATTGAAGCCAATCCTGCCAAGTATGCACATGCCTGTGAAGGGAAGAAACTTGCAACACTTTTCTACGAACCAAGCACACGGACACGGCTGAGCCATGAAGCTGCCATGTTGAATCTTGGGGGAAATGTATTAGGATTCTCTTCCGCAGAATCCAGTTCTGCTGCAAAGGGTGAGAGTGTATCGGATACGATTCGTACCATCTCCTGCTATGCTGATATCTGCGCCATGCGCCACCCAAAAGAAGGCGCGCCGATGGTCGCATGCCAGCATTCTTCCATCCCTGTTATCAATGCCGGTGATGGCGGACATCAACACCCTACACAGACATTGACAGACATGTTGACGATCCGCAACCTGAAAGGACGCTTAAATAATATGACAATCGGCCTGTGCGGGGACTTAAAGTTCGGCAGAACTGTCCACTCATTAATCCATGCACTGGTCAGATATCCTGGAATCAAGTTTATTCTAATCTCTCCGGAAGAATTAAGACTTCCCGGTTACATACGTTCTGATGTATTGGATAAGGGGAATATCCCATACGAAGAAGTTGTACGGCTTGAGAATGCCCTGCCCAAACTGGACCTTCTCTACATGACCCGTGTGCAAAAGGAACGTTTTTTCAATGAAGAAGATTATGTGCGGATGAAAGATTTCTACATCCTGGATTCCAAAAAGATGGCGCTGGCTCCAAAGGACATGTATGTTCTTCATCCATTGCCGCGTGTCAATGAGATCTCCGTAGAAGTGGATTCTGATCCAAGAGCCGCTTATTTCAAACAGACGAAATACGGAGTTTATATCCGGATGGCGCTCATCCTGACACTGTTGGAAATAGAAGTATAAGGAGGAACACACTATGGTAAAGAATACTCTGAATGTTGGAAGTATTGAAGAAGGATTTGTATTAGACCACATCCAGGCAGGACGCAGCATGGATATCTATAAATACCTCCATCTGGATAAATTGGACTGTTGTGTTGCCATCATCAAAAATGCAAGAAGCAATAAGATGGGCAAAAAAGATATAATGAAGATTGAGTGCCCGATTGATTTTATCGATCTGGATGTCCTTGGTTTTATCGATCATAATATAACGATTAATATCATTAAGGATTCTAAGATTGTAGACAAAGCCTGTCTCCATCTTCCGAATCAGATTACGAATATTATCCGTTGTAAGAACCCAAGATGCATCACATCTATCGAGCAGGGACTTGATCATGTATTCGTACTCACAGACCCGGAGAAAGAAATCTACAGATGCAAATACTGCGAAGAAAAATATCATGGAAATTTAAAGTAACGATTTAAAATCCTTTAAAAGTCAAAAAATCAGAATGGTCTTTCCTTTTATATGCAAAACAGCACTTAGAGGAAGGACCATTCTGATTTTCTGTATACTGGCAAAGGATTTTAATTGCACAGTTAACTTTTCTTAAAAAACGAGCAAGACGACAACCCGTTCCGCTACTGCGGAGAGTACTACGACAAGGAAACGGAAG